>CAXBNA010000003.1:0-71527 GCA_963976915.1 uncultured Verrucomicrobiales bacterium | reverse complement strand
CCTTCATTGATGCCCAGGTCGGCCGCCTGCTGAACGAACTGGATCAACTTGGTCTCGCGGACAACACCATCGTTCTGCTATGGAGTGATCACGGTTGGAAGTTGGGTGAGCACAACGGTTGGTGCAAGCAGACGAACTACGAGATCGATACCCGCGCGCCGCTGATGATTCGTGCGCCGGGCTTGGAAGCGAACGGCACGCCATCGACGGCGTTGGTCGAGTTCGTCGACATTTATCCGACGCTCTGCGAACTCGCGTCATTGCCCGTGCCGAAGGTCTTGGAGGGGAGAAGTCTGCTGCCGATCCTCAAGGGAGAAACCCGGAGTGTGAAGGACGCGGCCTTCAGCCAGTTCCCGCGCACCCACGAGGGCCGGGAGTTCATGGGCTGTGCCATTCGGACGGATCGCCATCGCTACGTCGAGTGGCGGGACTTGAACACCGGATCGATCGAAGAGCGTGAGTTGTATGACCACGAGGTCGATCCGCAAGAGAATGAGAATGTGGCGGCCGAGAGGCCTGATGTCGTCGCATCCCTGTCGGAACGCTTGGCGCGGCGCTTTGATCCTGCGGATTGGAAGCCGGTGAAGACCTCGTCGAATGCCGGACGCCCAACGCTCACCATCGTCAATGAGGGCCGGCAGGTACTGGACATCTCCTGGCTTCCGGACAAGGGAAAGCCACGGAAGTCGGGACGGGTGCAGCCGGGACAATCGCACGTCATCAAGACGACCCTGGGTCATCGATTTTTGATCGAGGGAACAGAGAATGGGTTTCGTGAGATCATCACGGTTACGACGCCGAAGCGCAGACATGTCATCAAAGGCAGCTCGTCTCCGACATCCCAGACAAAGAACCGGGAGACACGCGAAATCGAGGGTTGGAAGGTGCACATTCACCCAGACCTGATCGAGAAGGAGACCGAGGTGACCGAGCGGGCGTTGGCATTGCTGGAGCAGCAGTTGGTGGAAATCATCCGTGTCGTTCCTGCGAAAGCCGTGGCGGAGTTGCGGAAGGTCCCGCTCTATTTTTCGCCTCCGTACGAGGCTGGAAGGGAGGGAGCGGCATTTCATCCAGACGCGGGGTGGCTGAAGGATCATGGGCGGGATCCTGTGATGGCGAAGGGGGTCGAGTTCACCAACGCCCGCATCTTTGAAGAGGAGATGAGCCGGATGCCCAACGTCACGCTGCATGAACTGGCGCATGCCTATCACGATCAGGTCGTGCGGATGGGTTTCTCCAATCTGGAGATCAAACGCGCCTACGAGAGGGCGAAGGCGAGTGGGACCTATGACCGGGTGGAGCGCAGGCGAGGTCGCGGGAAGCCGAACACCTTTGAGAAGGCCTACGCGATGACGACGCCCCAGGAATACTTCGCCGAGACCACGGAGGCCTATTTCTCGGGAAATGACTTTTTTCCCTTCAATCGGGTGGAACTTCAAAAGCACGATCCCGAGATGTTCGCCCTGTTGGAAAAGCTCTGGCAAACGAACCCCAACTGATCCACGCCACACACTCATCCATGAAAATCACCCGCATTCTTTGCTATCGCGTCGATCTCCCCCTGCACGAAGTCACCTACAAGTGGAGCGGTGGAAAATCGGTCACGGTCTTCGACAGTACCATCGTTCGTGTGGAGACCGATGAAGGCATTGTTGGCCATGGAGAGGTTTGTCCTCTGGGACCCTTCTATCTTCCTGCGTATGCCGAAGGCGTTCGCGCTGGGGTGCGTGAACTGGGACCTCATTTGATTGGGGAAGACCCGCGGCAGCTTGGAAAACTGAATCGCACGATGGATGCGGCATTGAAGGGGCATCCGTATGTGAAGAGCGGCATCGACATCGCGTGTTGGGACATCCTTGGACAGTCCGCTGGAATGCCGGTGTGCGAGCTTCTCGGCGGTCGCTTTGGTGAGAACGTGACGCTCTATCGCGCGATCTCTCAGGAGTCGCCGGAAGAGATGGCGGCGAAGGTCGCGGGGTATCGAGCGGAAGGTTACCGTCGCTTCCAACTCAAGGTCGGCGGGGATCCTGATGTGGACATTGCCCGCATTTTCGCGGTGGCGGAAGAGTTGCAGCCCGGAGACCGGCTCGTCGCCGATGCGAACACGGGTTGGGTGCAGCACGAGGCGGTGCGCGTGGCGAAGGCGGTTCGGGATGTGGATGTGTACATTGAGCAGCCCTGCCTGACCTATGAAGAGTGCCTTGCGGTGAGACGCCAGATTCCGCATCCGTTTGTGCTGGATGAAAACATCGACGACTTGAACATCCTGCTTCGCGCGAAGGCAGATCTGGCGATGGATGTGGTCAATCTGAAGATCAGCAAACTGGGCGGTCTCACAAAGACAAAGCAGGCGCGTGACCTCTGCGTGAGCATGGGCATTGGGATGACGCTGGAGGACAGTTGGGGGGGCGACATCACGACGGCCGCCATCGCGCACATCGCGCATAGCACGCCGACGGAGTTTCAGTTCACCAGCACCGACTTCAACAGCTACGTCACGGTGAGTACGGCCGATGGCGCGCCGCAGCGGATCAATGGCCGGATGGCGGCCTCGACCGCTCCCGGGCTGGGGGTCACCCCAAAAATGGAGGTGCTGGGTGAGCCGGTCGTGGTGGTTGGCTGAGGATTCGAAGTTCTAGTCCCAAGGTGCTCGCTATGATTTTTCATGTTTCTCGTAGGTTGAGTTTCATCAGTGCAGCGCTGGTGTTCGCGTGGAGTGTTGCCCAAGCGGAACTGCGGCGTCCCCTGCTTCAAATCATCAACGGTTCTGAGCAGGCGGTGGATATCTTTTGGCTGAAGCCGGGCGGGGAACGCGTGCCCAATGGATCGGTCGAACCAGGCAAGGACACCATCATCGGAACGACGCTGGGTCATCGTTTCGCCGTGGTGGGTCGGCAGGATCAAACGGAGAGCATGGTGACGGCGGAGGTCCCGGTGCAGGCGTTTCGGTTTGGCGGTGTCCCCGCCTTTTACACGCAGCAAGCCAGCGCTGGCGGCTTCCCCATTGTCGCGTCCGAGAACGTGAATCCCTATGCCCTGAAGGAGGCCGTTTACCTCATCGATCTGATGCTGGCCAAGCGACCGGATGTCCGCGAGGCGATGATCAAGAGCGGCGCACGCTTGTGTATCCTGGCGCACAACGAGTTCACCACTGACCAACCGGAGTGGGAATGGCTGGCAAACGAGCCGGTGCCGGGTTTTGAAAACGTGTCAACGCGTGACTACCGCGATGCCCGTGCGCGCGGCATGGGCGGAAGCCCGACGGACCCCTACTGCTCCTGCGCGGAAGAGAACCTGCTGGCTTATCAGGGCGATCCGTATTCCACGGAGAACATCTTGATCCATGAGTTCGCGCACAACATGCACCTGCGGGGCATGGCCAACGTCGATCCCACCTTTGATGATCGCGTCAAGGCTGCCTACGACGCGGCGATGAAAGCCGGACTTTGGAAAGGGAAGTACGCGAGCGTGAACCATTATGAGTACTTTGCCGAGGGCGTGCAGAGTTGGTTCGACGACAATCGTGAGAACGATCATGACCACAACCATGTCAACACCCGCGCAGAACTGATCGACTATGATTCGGGACTGGCGGATCTATGCCGGGAGGTGTTTGGCGATACCGAACTGCGCTACACGAAACCGATCACGCGCCTGCACGGCCATCTGGAGGGCTACGATCCAAGCAAGGCACCCGTGTTTGAGTGGCCGGAGCGTTTGAAGGAGGCGAAGAGGTTGATCAAGGAGTCAGCGGAGAAGCGGTCCGCGGCTAAGTGATCCGAAGCGTTGGCGGAATGACATGAGGAAGCGGTCTCTTCCGGGCGGTCACTTCTCGATCACTCGTCGTGGGCGCTTGGGGGTGGGTAAGAAGTCCATGCGGAGCTGGCTTCCGCCTGGATGGCCCAGTGGTGATCTCCGTCGCTGTCGATGAGTGCGACGGCATCGATCTCATTCCAACCAAGAGCGAGTGAGGTGTCTAAAACAAGCTTCAACGTTTGAAGTTTTTCAGGCTGCCTCAATGGGATTCTCGTTTTCCGTTGTTGGACCTTAAAGTCGGTTCGGATGAGAGGCAGAGCGTCCTCAACGCCGTCAGGTCCGATTCGCTTGGCACCGATGACAGCTCCGGGATGGTTGTTGGCATGAACCTCAATGGCGATGGTGGAAACGGGTTCAGCATAGGTGAGTTGAAGCCATTCCTCAGATCCATTCTCTTTGGCCGGGCACCATGCGTGTGGGTGATCCTCACGATCCGAAGGGACATTGGGAGCGCCAGTGGCTTGGACCGCTTGGTAGGCGTCGGGAGAATAGGGTAACCGGGGCTGGAGTCCAGCCATCACGTTCCGAAGAGGCTCGAGAGTCGCCAGCGCTTGCTCTGCGCCCTGCAGTCTCGACTCCAATCGATCGATTCGTTCATAGAGAAGCCCCGTCGTGGCTGCGATCATCACTGACACGATGAGGATGGCGCTTGATGTTTTCATGGTGTCCGGCGAGAAAGGGAAGGATGCAGGAGCCTTTGGCGAGGGCGTCATCAAGTCAAGCTTCGTCCAGACCATGATTTACGTCATCACTACTTTCCTGTCCGCTTTCCTGCTGTTCATGGTGCAGCCGATGATGGGGAAACTCCTGCTGCCGTGGTTTGGCGGGGCTCCGGCTGTGTGGACAACCTGCATGCTGTTTTTCCAAGTCGCGCTTTTGGCAGGCTACGGCTACGCTCACTTTTTGAGTAGCTTGCTCAGGCCCAGATCTCAGGCATGGTTGCACGCGGCTTTGCTGTTGGTTGCAGGCATGGTGATGCTGGTTCTCCAAGTGCAATGGGGGTCGCCCGTGCTACCGGACAGTGGATGGAAGCCGACCGGAGAGGAGGCGCCCGTTCCGCTGATCTTGCTGCTTTTGCTGCTCAGCATCGGTCTTCCATATGTGTTGCTCTCCGCCACGAGCCCGCTTTTGCAGCGCTGGTTCAGTCTCGGAGGTCACGGCGACAAGACCTACCGCCTCTATGCCGTTTCGAACGCGGGGTCGCTCCTTGGTCTCTTGAGTTATCCCTTTGCCACGGAGCGCTTTTTGGAGTTGCCGACTCAAGCCAACGTTTGGGCGTTGGCATTCGTCGTGTTCGCTGCCTGTTGCCTGATCTGTGCCATGCAACTTCGACAGCAAAGTGTCACGGAGCTTTCCACCGCCGCAGAAGAATCGTCCGTTGCGCGCCCTGCCCGGCTTACCGTCCTTTGCTGGCTTCTTCTGGCCACGAGCACCTCCGCGATGTTGCTGGCAGTCACAAACCAACTCTGCCAGGAGGTTGCTGCCGTGCCGCTGCTCTGGGTGCTGCCGCTGGCGATCTATTTGATCACGTTCATCATCTGCTTTGATCGACCTCAATGGTATCGGCGACGGGTGTATGTGCCGGTCACGGTGGTGCTGACGCTGGCGGTGCTCGTCACAGCTTTCCTGGGCATTCGGCTCAAGATTCCCGTGCACGCCGTGGTCAATGGAGCCTTCCTCTTTGCCTTCTGCATGACTTGCCATGGCGAGTTGGTGGGGCTGAAGCCTCACAGTCGGCATCTCACCTTCTATTACCTTGTCATTGCCCTTGGCGGAGCGCTGGGTGGGGTATTTGTGGGGCTTGCAGCACCTCTGCTGTTCACAAGCTTCTGGGAGTTCAACATCATGGCCACTGTCTCCTGGGTGGTGTTGGCCATCGTTTTTGCACGGGACAAGGGTTCCTTCTTCTTCAAAGGCGACCGCTGGCATTTTTACCTGCTGATCGCCATCATCATTTACACTGTGCTCAGGGTGTCCTGCACGGTGTTGCCTGTACTGCGGAAGCTTCCCGTTGAGTTGCTCAGTCTCTCTGCCTCGGTGATGGCGAGCGCCTTCTTAGTGGCGATCCTGGCCCTGATCTTTCGCAAGGCGGCATTCCCAGCCTCGCGCTATTGGCCGCGTATCCTCGTTGGGGCGGTCATCTTTTTCGCTGAGTGTTTCATGGTGGTGCGGATCAATGTGCGCCAGGACCAGACCTTGGCGGCGGATCGGAACTTCTTTGGGTCGGTCCGTGTGCAGGTGTGGCAGGGGCAATCGGAGGAACAGCCGCCTTTCGTTCAACTTTTGCACGGGCAGATCAATCACGGCATCCAGTTCTTGACGGACGAGCTTCGACTCAAGCCCGTCAGCTACTACGGCCCGATGAGCGGAGTCGAAACGGCCATTTCATACCATCCCCGTCGTCAATCATCGACCGGCGACCCAGAGCCCGCTTTTCGCATTGGCGTCTTGGGCCTGGGCACCGGCACCATGGCCGCCTTTGCTCGCCCGGGGGATTCCGTCCGCTTTTACGAGATCAATCCCATCGTGATCGACTACGTGAGCGGAGATGAACCCTTCTTCACGTACGTCCGCGACTGTGAGGGGACGGTGGAGATTGTTCGAGGTGATGCCAGGTTGTCCATGGAGCGGGAACTGGCCGCCCAGCAGCCTCAAAAATTTGACGTTCTGGTCATGGACGCCTTTTCCAGCGACTCCGTGCCTGTTCATCTGCTGACGCGCGAGGCGTTCCAACTTTATGCCCGGCATCTGCGGGATGAGGACTCCATCATTGCGGTCAATATCTCCAACCGATTTCTCGATTTCAGGGATCTCATGGTATCGACCGCCCGTGACCTTGGGTTCACGCCGGTGCTGATTGAGGTGGGTCGGGGCGATATTCGCACGAGTCCGTCCAGTTGGATGCTCGTCACGCGATCCCACGAATTCATCGCCCAAAGCGAGGTGCAGAAGCGCTCCACCTTTTGGAACCCGCGGCGTGAGCTCATCTGGACAGATTCGTTCAGCAATCTCCTCCACCTCCTCCGCTAGCAGCGTTTGAAACAAAAGATTTCCCGTCCAACCCAAAGTGTGACAGTATCAGCGATCATGAAGGCGATCTTTCCCTATCTCCGCCGCCCGCTGACGTGGGTCGGCATTGCGACGATCTACATTCTTCCACTGCTGACGCTCAATGGAGCGGTGGACATGTTCCTCAAGTTGGATACGATTGAGGGCGAATCGCAAGACAAAACACACGGGAAAGAGATCGACGTCTTGGCTTGGAGTTGGGGAGCCTCAGTCCCGATCACGAGAACGGCAAAGACGGCAGACGTTGGACCTGGGATTGCTCAAGATTTGTCCGTCACGAAGTATGTGGACAAGGCCTCCCCCAAACTCCTCATCAGTGCAGTGACAGGAAAACACATTGGAGACGGAACGCTGGTCGTCCGAAAAGCCGGGGAAAGCCCAGTGGAATACATCAAGATCACGATGACGGACATTCTGGTTTCTTCCATCAGCACGGGTGGAAACGGCGGAGAAGACAAGTTGACCGAAACCGTGAGCTTCAACTTCAGCAAGGTGAAGTTTGAATACACGCCAGAGGTCAATGGCAAAACTGAGACTCCGATCAGTGAGACCTGGGATATCTACAATTGAGAAGGCGGGAGAATCGGTAGCGCCCCTCTCGGATGAAAGCCAAAGGTCCAGAATCATGAAGATGCCATCTTCCACCCAGGGCCGTTCTTGGCGCTCAAAGTGGTGGTGGATTGGAGGAATCTCACTCCTTTACCTTTTGCCACTGTTCTCGATTCGAGGGGCGGTGGATATCTTCCTCAAGCTGGATGGAATTGAGGGCGAATCGACAGACACAGCACACGGGAAAGAGATTGATGTCTTGGCTTGGAGTTGGGGAGCCTCGGTTCCCATCACGAGAAACGCAAAGACGGCAGACGTTGGAC
The DNA here is from genome assembly GCA_963976915.1 of uncultured Verrucomicrobiales bacterium. Lineage (GTDB taxonomy): Bacteria > Verrucomicrobiota > Verrucomicrobiia > Verrucomicrobiales > Verrucomicrobiaceae > CAXBNA01. Next base: position 63,770 of record CAXBNA010000003.1, on the reverse strand, counting down.
CTGGGAATGCTCAAGATTTGTCCGTCACGAAGTATGTGGACAAGGCTTCTCCCAAACTCCTGATCAATGCGGTGACAGGAAAACACATTGCAGACGGAACGTTGGTCGTCCGAACAACCGGGGCAACGCCTGTGGAGTTTTTCACGTATGAACTGACGGATTTGTTGGTTGCCTCCTTGAGCACTGGCGGAATTGCGGGGGAAGATCGATTGACCGAAAACGTCACTTTCAATTTCAAGTCGATCAAAGAGACGTATTTCGTCACTGACCAAGACGGCAAAGCCACCGGCGAGAAGGTGGAAGCCTTTTGGCAACCTGAAGAGGGGACTCCCCCCAACACGGCTCCCACGCTCTCGAATATTGGCGACACTTCAACACCGGAAGACACCGCCAAAGTGGTGTCCTTCACCATCGGTGACTCCGAAACCGCCGTCGGGTCACTGAGTTTGACCCGAGGGTCGGACAACCAATCCGTGGTGCCGACTGGCAACATCGTGTTTGGTGGGAGTGGTTCCAGTCGCACGGCGACGATCACGCCTGCTGAAAATGCCCATGGAAGCGCGACGATCTCCATCATCGTGACCGACGGAGGGGGGCTGAATGCGACACGCACCTTCCTCCTCACCGTCGATCCCGTGAACGATGGGGCCACCATCTCGGCCATTCCAAGCCAGGTAACCAATCAGGATGTGCCCATCGATGTTCAGGTGACGGTTGGGGACGTGGACGATGTCGTGGATGACATCTCCATTGCCGCCGGTTGGAATCCCATCGGTGTGCTCACGTCGGTGGTGGATCTCACGGGATCCGGCACGGTGAGGACGTTGCGAATCACCCCCAATCCAAGTGCCAGCGGCATCGCCACGGTGAACGTCACACCTCTGGATCCTGATTTTGCGGGAACGGCGACGCAGTTCTCCATCACCGTCAACAACGCCATTGGACCCAACGCGATCACCTGGAACGGCAATGGTGCCGGACAGATCGTTTCCGTTGCCGAGAATACGGCGACGGGAACCGAGATCGGATTCATCGAAGTCTTGGATGGCCCGGGCACCAATCACCTTCTCGAGCTCACGGATGATGCTGGGGGTCGATTCCGGTTGGCCGGTGAGGGAAATGATCTTCTTGAGATTGCAAACTCCGCGCTTCTCGACTTTGAAGACACCTCGGTGCATACGGTCGTGATCAAGGCCACCGATGCGGGCAACTCCAGTCGGGTGAGATCCGATGCCTTCACGGTTCAGTTGACCAACGTGAACGAACGTCCGGAAATCACCGGGCCTAACTTTCCGTTGCTCACGCAACCGGATACGCCCACGGTTTTATCTGGAATTTCAATCACCGATCCCGATCCGAACGCGGGCTCGGCACCCTTCGTCGTGGTGTTTGTCGCCGACCACGGGACCTTCGATATCGATGACAGTGGAGTCCTTGCCGGGAAGGTTTCGATTCTGGGATCTGAGTTCGTGATCACCGCACCGCTGGACGACATCAATGCGGTTCTCGCTGACACGGGTTTGGTTTATCGAAGTGATCCCGCGTTCACAGGAACGGACACTCTCTTGATTGGCGTCGATGATCAAGGGGCGACGGGGCCGGGTGGGTCCCTGGTCAATGCCCTCGGCTTCGAGTTTGAGGTCGGTCATACTGCCGTCACTGCCTACCTGGCCCCATTCTTCACACCTGAGCAGCGCGCCGATCCGGCGATCAGTGGGCTCACCGGACACGGAGACAATGACACCCTGCCGAACCTCGCTGAATATGGTCTCGGGTCCGATCCCACCGACACCGCCAGCGGAGAAGACCTCATCGAAACGCTCGAAACAACGGAAGGGGACGACAGCTATCCCACGCTCCGGTTTCAACGGCGAATCTCGGATCCTCAACTGGTCATCGAGGTGCAGGTAGCCACCAATCTCTCCAACTGGGAAACAGGAGCGGGTTTTGTTGTCGTCGAGAAGATCACTCCGGTGGACAGTGACTTCGAGATCGTTACGATCCGCTCCGCCTTTCCGCTTGGCGCCAAGCCCAATCAACAGATTCGCATTCGTTTCAGCATTCTGCCGAGTTCGTGACCGTGTCGCGGTTCCTCCTTTGGCGAACTGAGCGATCTCAGGAATACTTCACGTTCTTCCGGGGCTCCATCTCAAAGGCGGTCGCGTCTTGTTCGGCGATGTGAGGTTTGATGACCTCCTCACGGAACTTGATGTAGTTGGGATCGTCTTGAGCGATGGTGAGCTTGTCCATGCTCTCCACCTCGATGAGAACGAACCAGGGCCATTGATCTCCGGGATTGACGCGCTTGCCGGTTTTGACCGAAAGGATCTCCGGGACGCGCAGGAGTTGCACGCGCGTCTTGGACATCAACGTTTCCAACTCTTCTTCAGTGACCTCTTCTTTCAACTTGAAGAGCGTCAGGTACGCGATCATGACGGCGGATTGGAAGCGGCGGCGATGGGCAGAGGAGAGGTCGGTCGATCAGACCTTCCACTCGAGCGCGCCCTTTTTCCAAGCGTAGCCGTAGGCCGCGAGGAGGATGAGGACGAAGCTCAGCGCCGTGAAAAGAATGCCAGCGCCGTTGGCGGCGACGTAATCCTTGAAGATGATCGCCCAAGGGTAGAGGAAGACGACCTCGATGTCGAAGAGCACGAAGAGCATCGCCACGAGGTAGAACTTCACGCTAAAGCGTGGTTGACCCGCGCTGAGGGGGAGCATCCCGCACTCATAGGCGCTGTCCTTCATCTTCGAACGAATGGCCGATTTTCCAAAAAGGACGGAAGCCACCAGCGTCGCCCCCGCAAAGCCCGCCGCGATGGCGATTTGCAACAGAACCGGAAAGTATTCTTCGAGCATGGCGAAAGAGGGTGAATCAGAAGCGGAAAGTGGAGGCGAGGGCGGGAATCGAACCCGCGCATACCGGTTTTGCAGACCAGTGCATTACCACTTTGCTACCTCGCCAAATCCCCGAAGGGAGGCGTAGGATACGCGTTCGAGATGGGGTGTCAACCGGGACGGAGCTTGTCAGTGGGGCGTCTCGTGGTCATGGTGGAGGCATGATTCAAGATCGGATGTGGGTAAGTCTTGCGTTGGCGGTGGCCTTGGCTGCCGGGAATGCGATGGGGCAGGAGAAGGCCGCGTGGAAGCCCGAGCTCGGAGTGTCGGTGCAGCGCTTCATCGAGATTCCTGCCGATGCACCGCGGTCGAAGGCCCAAGTGGTGGTGCGGGAGGGTGTGACCCCCCACGAGGACGTGGTGTTTGGCACTGGGGGCGGGCGCGACCTCAAGCTGGACCTTTACGAGCCTGCAGGCGAGGGACCACATCCAACGGTGATGCTGGTGCATGGCGGTGGCTGGATCGGAGGGACCAAGGAGTCGTTTCGGCCCATGGCGATGGCCTTGGCCGCTCGGGGGTTTGTCGCCGCGACCGTGGAGTACCGATTGGCGACGGAATCCGTTTTCCCCGGTGCGGTGGAGGATTGCAAGGCAGCGCTGCGTTGGCTGCGGGCGAATGCATCGACGTATGGAATCGACGCCACGCGGATCGGAGCGGTCGGCGGCTCGGCGGGCGGGCATTTGGTGGCCATGGTGGCGACCACGGCGGACCCGGCGCAGTTCGAGGGCAGCGGTGGAAATCCAGATCAGAGCAGTGCGCTTCAGGCCGCCGTTCTCATGGGGGCGGGTGTGGATCAAGCCACCCGGGCCCAGGAGACACCCAAGCCGATTCAGAGTCAGCTCATCTTTTTTGGAGGCACCTACACCGAGAAAAAGGGCATTTATGAAGCGGCGTCACCGATCATGCATGTGAGTGAAAAGACGCCGCCGATGCTCTTCATGGAGGGCGAATTCGATCAACCGGGGATGCGCTACATTGAGATGCGGAAGAAGCTGGATGCCTTGGGCGTGCCCAACCGCCTTGTCGTGGTGCAGGGTGGGAAGCACGGATGCTGGGGATCGCATCCCTGGCTGCTGCCGATGGTCGAGGAGACGGCGGCGTTTATGAAAATCCATCTCGGGGCCGACTGAGCCGAATCCCTCAGACGCGGATCATGTCCTTGACCACCTGACACCACAGGTAGAAGCAGCCGCGCCAGGAGTAGCGAAACTTGCCATCCCCGACGGACTCGATGAGACCCGTGGACAGGTTGTGATCCACTTGGAGGCTGATGTCGCGCTCCATGTAGTCATTGAGCTCTTCCGGGTCGACTTCGACGACGTGGTCGGCCGAGACGCCCTCTTTTTGGAGAAACTCTGCGTGGGCGGCGATGAGCTCGGTCATTGATTCGATGTACACGATCCGCTGCACCTTTTGGCTCGGCGAGGTGCGCATGGTCGGTGCGAAGGGGTAGTTTGAAGTGGTGAAGATCCGCCCATCATCGGTGCGGGAAGTCAGGCTGACATACGAGAAGGCAAAGTGCTCCTGCTGGGCCAGTGCGATCGAGGCTTGGGTGCGGCTTTCCTTGTCGTAAAAGAGCCGGACAAAGTGATCCGTCTCGCTCCATTTCCAGCCCGAATCTCCAGCTTCCTCGAAGCCACAGGCCTCGACTTCACCACTCAGTTCTTCCAAGTTCGGGAAGACGTCCCGTGAAGGAGGGAAGCGGCTGGTGACCTCACTCTTGATGGGGAAACGGAGCCCGCGGACGCGGCCCGCGATTTCCAGCCAGGGCAGCAGGAACCAAACGGCCACTCCCGAGGCACCTGCGATGTGGCTATCGAAGATGAAGAAGCCGCCCAGATACGTGGCTGCAAGAAGCGCCAACCAGGCGGCCTTGTGAAGGTAGCGGTTGTCATAGCTGCGGCAGGCGAGGGCAAAAACGACCAGCGCGGCAAGGTAGAGAAACTCGGAAAGGGACATGGAACGGTGTGAAGACGGGTGGCAACCACGGGACATTTGACCCCGAGCTGAGCCGCTTCCCGAGAAGGATTACGCCTTTGGGAGGAAAATGGCAACCTTCGGCCATCGGGTTCCGGTTGGTGGAAGGGCAAAGATCAGCGTTCCATCTCTGGGCGCTTCCTGCATACTGGCTGAGATGACCGGACCCCAGATCTTTCTCTTCGTTCTGCTCATGGCGCTCTTTGCGATGCTTCTCTGGGGGCGCGTGCGATACGACGTGGTGGCGGCGGGAGCTCTCTTCGTTGCGTTTGTAGGCGGAGTGATTCCGAAGGACGAAGTTTTCGAGGGCTTTGGCCACCCGGCGACGGTGATCATCGCGTTGGTGCTGATTGTGAGCAAAGGACTTTCGAATTCAGGAGCGATCGATCTTTTGGGGAGATTCCTCGTCTCGGCGACGCGCCCGTTGGCTGCGCACATCGCCCTGATGTCGGCGGTGTCGGCCGCGCTTTCGGCGATCATGAACAACGTGGCGGCGCTCGCGCTGCTCATGCCGGTGGACATGCAGGCCGCAGCGAAGGCCAAGCGAAGCCCGGCGCTCACGCTGATGCCGCTTTCGTTTGCCTCCATCCTCGGGGGGATGATCACGCTGATCGGGACCCCGCCGAATGTGGTGATTGCGACGTTTCGTGAGCAAGCCTTGGGAGAGCCGTATCAGATGTTCGACTTCGCTCCGGTAGGACTGGTGGTGGCGGTGGCGGGGATTGCGTTTGTCGCCTTGGTCGGTTGGAAGCTGATTCCAGCGGAGCGGATCAAAGGCAATGTGATCCAAGATTTGAAGGATCTGGAAGGCTACATCGCGGAAGGCATCGTGCCGGAGGGCAGCAAGTTCATTGGTCAGAGCGTGCGCGACCTGCATCCGTTGGCGGAGGATCACGACGTCTCGGTCATCGGGCTCATTCGCGGCAAAGAGAGGATGCCGGGCTTGGCGGTTCGCGAGAAGCTGAAGAAAGGCGATTTTCTGCTGCTTGAGGGCGGGCCAGAGGCGATCGAGCAGTTTCTGGGGGCAGCAGGACTCAAATACAGCGGGGCCGAGAAACACAGTGGGCTGAGCGGCGAGGCGGCCTCGATGAGCGAGGTGGTGGTGCCCTCGAGCTCCGCCGTCGTGGGGCGATCGGCGATTCATTTTGGGCTGCTGCGCCGCTTTGGCGTGACCCTTCTGGGGGTGTCGCGGCAGGGGCGAAAGTTTCGCGCCCGGGTGCGCCGGCTGAATCTTCAGGCGGGTGACATTCTGCTGCTGATCGGCCCGCCGGAAGGCCTGAGCGAGGCCGTTTCGACCATGGGGTGTCTCCCCTTGGCGGAGCGCGGACTGCAGGTCGTTCAGCGGCAGAAAGCAGCACTGGCCGTGGGGCTGTTTGCGACAGCCATTCTGGCGGCGAGCCTGGGATGGATCTACCTCCCCATCGCGCTGCTGGCCGTCGTGGTGGCGTTCATCGGATTTCGCATCGTGGGCCTGAGCCAGCTTTACGGCTCGGTCGAGTGGTCGGTCATTGTGCTGTTGGGGTGCCTGATTCCGATTGGGGCGGCACTGGAGACCACGGGCTGCACGGACCTGATCGCGAATGGGATCGTGAGTTGGACGACCGGCTACTCACCCACCGTGGTGCTGACGATCCTGATGATCGTGACGATGACGCTTTCCGATGTGCTGAACAACGTGGCCACCGCGCTCATCGCGGCTCCCATCGGAGTGAGCATCGCGCAGAGCCTCGACGTCAGTCCCGATCCGTTTCTGATGGCCGTCGCCGTCGCGGCATCCTGCGCCTTTCTGACGCCGATTGGTCACAAGAACAACACCATCATCATGGGACCCGGCGGTTACAAATTTGGCGACTACTGGCGCATGGGCCTGCCCTTGGAGATCCTCGTGGTGGCTCTCGGAGTACCAACGATCCTACTGTTCTGGCCGCTGTGATTGGTGCTTACGCTCAGAGCCTGCCTCTACCGGAAAAACTTCTTTGCTTTGGCGAAAAAGGACTCTTCGGCTTCGGAGTGTTGTTCTCCGAGTTCGTCGGCAAAGGCTTCGAGCTTCTCGCGCTGGGCGCTGCTGAGCTTGGTGGGGACGGCAATTTCGACGCGGACGTAGAGGTCGCCGTGGCGGTCTTCTCCGAGAATCTTGAGGCCTTTTCCGCGGAGGCGAAAGGTGGTGCCGTTCTGGGTGCCTGCGGGGACCTTGATGCTGGCGCGGCCTTCGAGCGTGGGGACGGTGAGCTCTCCGCCGAGGGTGGCTTTGACAAAGGAGAGCGGCATGTCGCAGTGGAGGTCGTTTCCTTCACGCTCGAAGATCTCGTGGGCGCGGATGCCGACGACGATGTAAAGGTCCCCCGTCGGACCGCCTTTGACGCCCATGTCGCCATTGCCTTGGGAACGGAGTCGGGAGCCCTCCTCGATCCCCGCAGGGATTTTGACGCGGACGTGGGCTTCTTCCTTGGCTCGTCCATTGCCGCGGCAGGTTTTGCAGGGATTGGCGATGATCTCACCACTGCCCTGACACTCGGGGCAGGTCTGTTGGATCTGAAAGAATCCCCGGGACGCGATGACCTGGCCGGCACCGCCACAGGTATGACAGGTCGTTTTGCCGCCGCCGCTGGCGGAGCCGCTGCCTTTGCAGCCGCCGCAATGGACGAGGCGCTCGTAGCGAATCTCTTTTTCGGTGCCATGAGCGGCTTCTTCGAGCGTGAGTTCGATGGCGTAGCGGAGATCGCTGCCTCGCTGGGGGCCGTCGCCACGACGGCGTCCACCTCCGCCACCTCCGAAGAAGGATTCGAAGATGCCACCGCCGCCGCCTCCACCGCTGAAGACTTCGCGAAAGATGTCGAAGGGGTCGTGAAATCCGCCGCCGCCGGCACTGGGACCGCCCATGCCACCTGCGAAGGCCTGGTGACCGTAGCGGTCATAGGCGGCGCGTTTGTCGGGATCGCTGAGTACGTCGTAGGCTTCGCCCACTTCCTTGAAACTCTCTTCTGCTGCGGCGTCCCCGGGGTTTTTGTCCGGGTGGTACTTCACGGCGAGCTTTCGGTAGGCTTTTTTCAGGTCGTCCGCCGGAACGTCACGAGGGACGCCGAGGACTTCGTAGTAGTCGCGTTTGTTGGCCATGAAATGGGAGAGGGTCTTGGGAGAAACGGTGTGTCAGGGAAGTAAACGCCTGTGGGGTACGGGAGGGGGCGTGCCCTTCGGGGCATTGGCTCACCGAGGCGGTGGGGGGTGGGAATCAGCCTTCGGATGGTGAATCGGCGTCTTCTTTCGGAGGGCCGCTCGAGACGACGACGGTGGCGGCACGGAGGAGCCGATCACGGAGGCGGAAGCCTCGACGGGCGACTTTGATGATGGTGCCTTCAGCCACGGTGTCGCTGGGTTCCTGAGCGACGGCGTCGTGGAGATTGGGATCGAAGGGCTTGTCTTGGGCTTCGACCTCTTGAACGCCGAAATCCCGGAGGAAATCTTGGATCTGCCTCTGAACCATGTTCATGCCGACAAAGATGACGGAGGTTTCGGATTCGGCGCGCGCCGCTTCGAGGCCCATTTCGAAATTGTCCATGATGGGCAACAGGCCGCGAAGGATGTCGGCATTGGCGTAGGCACGGGTTTCCTGAGCTTCACGGGAGGCGCGCTTCCGGAAGTTGTCGAGCTCGGCCTGACTGCGGTAGGCGAGGTCTTTCCATTTGTCGACTTCCTGCTGTAGCGCCGTCATGGGATCGACGGGCTCCGCTGTGGCCTGAGCCTCAACTCCGGAGGCGGGCGTCGCGTTCTCCGGTGTTTGGGGGTCGATGGGTTCCTGAGTGTCGGTTTGTGGGTCCGTCATGGTTTTTTTTGGGAAGGGATCTTTTCGTCGATGCGGGATCAACCGAACAGGTGGCTGATGTCCGCAGGAATCGGCTCCCCGGGGCGGAATCTGCATCCGCTGCCCGAGGGCGGGTTTCCGATGGGGCGGGGACTATGCCGTCTTCTGGATGGCAATCAAGGTGATGTCGTCGTGAGAACGGCGACCGCCGAGGAACTTGTCCACATCCTGCACGATCTGATCGATCACTGCGGTGGGTCCGTCCTTGGCCTTGGTGGAGAGGGTTTTGTAGATGCGTTTCTCCCCAAACTCGAGCCCTTTTGCGTCGAGGGCTTCGTTGACGCCGTCAGTGTAGAGCAGGAGGCAATCTCCGGGCTGCATGGTGAAAGTGACATCCTTGGTTACGCGCTCGAAGACCTCGCCTTTGTCGATGCCGACGGCGAGGCCGCCAGATTTGAGCTCCCTGACGGTGCCGGTCTCCTTTGACCAGAGGAGGGGGAGGGTGTGTCCGGCACGGGCGAAGGTGATTTCCGACGAGTTTGGCTCGAGTACGAGGTAGGTCATGCTGACGAACATGTCCTCCCGGATATCGGGGCAGAGCTGGCGGTTGACGGCGGCCAAAGCATCTGCAGGCGACATGGCCTTGCCAGCATGACAATGGAGCACGCTGCGGGTCATCGCGGAGATGAGGGCGGCAGGGGTGCCTTTTCCAGAGACATCGGCGATGCAGGCACCCCAACGATCGTCTCCAAGCGAGACGTAGTCGTAGAAGTCGCCGCTGAGAACTCGGGCGGCGATGTTGCGGCCGGCGACGACGAAGCCTGGAACCTCGGGATCGGCCTCGGGGAGGAGGATGTGCTGGATCTCGCTCGCGCTGCGGAGCTCGGCGTCCATGTTCCGTTTCTCGGAGGCCTCCTGATGGGCCATGGCGTTGTGGAGCGCGAAGGCGCTTTGTTCAACCAGGGATTGGAACACCTCGAGATCGTTCTCGCTGAACACGCGGTCACCCTTGGGGGCCGAGACGGCGAGGACGCCGAGGCGACGGTCGCCAAACCGCAAGGGTCCGAGCATGACGGTTCGATTGGCTTGGAAAGAATTGGGGGCACTGGTGAGCTTTGGATGCTTCCACAGGTCGGGAAGGATCTCGCAGCGTTCCTGAGCCAGCATGTTTCCAAGCAGGCCCTCGTTCACGCCGATGGCGTGAAGGCGCATGTAGCTGAGGAGGGAGTCGCCATTCTCTTTGGCGCGGACGATGATTCGCTCTGGCAGGTCGACCAAAGGGGCACACTCGTCCGTGAAGTGTCGCGGCACGAGGGACTGACCCTCGGCATCAATGAGGTAAAGGGCGCCGCCGGTGCTGTCGGTGACTTTTTGAGCACCTTCGACGATCAATCGATACATCGCGAGATGGTTGTCGGACCGGGAAATCGAGACGCCCAGATCGTGGAGGAAACTGAACATTCGCCGTTCCTCCGCGACGATCATTTCTTCGTGGGCCCGGACTTGCTCGAGAGCCCCGCGATAGCGCCGGACAGCGGTTTGGAGTGCGACCACCAATCCTACCACCGCCAACGAGAGCAGGATGATAACGAAGGTGGTCATGGGTGCTGAAGACGGGTCACTTCAAATGCGGAAGCCGTTCAGGAGGCCGCGCGGTGAGTGGCCAGTTCCTTTTCCAGGAACTCAATGACATCCTTGAAGCGGCAGGCGTTGTCGTCGCTGACATCCGCGAGCGCTTGGTGCGCCTCGAGAACGTGCTCGGTCTGGTCCTCATGAGGTTCCTCAGCTGCGGGGCGGCACTTTGAAAGCTGCTCGATGGCTTGACGGCGTTCCTCCGGCCAAGTGGTGCCTTCGCGATCCACGTCGAGGAGATGGTCGAGACCGAGGCTTTCGAGCAGCTGCTCGTTGCGTTCGTTGGCGTTGAGGACGCTGAGACTGCCGTCGGCGAATTCCCGCAGGCGGAGGGCGGCTCCAGTCAAGGTGCCGAGGAAGGTGGAGTCCATCATCGGGCAGCGCTCGAGATCGAGCACGAAGTGGCGAAGGCCCTCAGCGATGGTGGCGTGCAGAACCTTCTTGAGCTGAAGGCTGTTTTGGAAGGTGCCACGCCCGTCGATACGAATCCAGAAGACTTGACCGATCTGACCGACGAGGATGGAGGAAGTGGGATTCACAGAGAAAGGGCGTGGCGGGTGAGGATCAGCTGTCGGGCGGAAGAGTCGGTCTCAAAACAACCATCGCAGGTTGGAGAGGCACGAAGGGGGCTTGCGGATGCTCGCCATGCAACCCTGTCGGGGATGGCCTTGAAAGGGACAAGCTTTCAAGCTCTTCATTCGTAACGGCATGAAACAGGTTATTGGGTACGCAGCACGGTAGTTCAAGGCTATTTCCAGAGAAAAGACTCCTGCGCGACAAGTTCTTCGTTGCCACGGACGAGGCTGACTTTCCATGCCGTGACTGCACCGAGCTCCAAATAGGCGTCTCCGGTAATCTCAAAGCGGGTGACATTCGAGCGTCGAATCCGATCAATGGGGATTTCGAGGCTCATGGTTTTGAGGCCAGCTTTCGCCTGACGATATTCGAATCGGAGGAGAAGCGGCGTTTCCCGGTCATCGGCCTTCCAAAACACGGAGTAGTAGTGCCCCGAACGTTGCTGACGATCTGCGCGGGTGACGGCTCCGTAGAGATGGTAGTCACGCTCCATCTGAAGGGCTCGCTCCTGAGTGTTGAGGGGAACTTCAGGATTGAGTTGAAAGTACTTCACCTTGGTGATCTTGGCACCTTCACCCTTGGAGACAGTGGAACAGGAGAGCGATCCGAGGCTGATGAGCAGGCATCCAAGCAGGAGGGCGAAAGTGCGGATCGTGGCGTGGTTCATGCGGGACAGAAGGTCGAATATCCGACCGGTATGGCAGGTGTCAACGCCGCCTTGTCATTCCTATGAGTTGAGAGTGAATCACTCTTTCTCCTTTTTCTTGAAGAGGCGCTTCCAAAACGAAGGCTTCTGTTCTTCTTCTGGCTGGCTGCCGGAGGCTCCGTTGGGTGGCGGGGCCGCACTGGCTGAGCTCCCCTGAACGGCGGCATTCCCTTGGTAGACCTGCGCGGGTGGTGGCACAGGCACCGCCTGCCCATCGAAAATGGTTTCCGGTTGGGGGGCCATTTTGGTGAAATCGATCGCCTGCGACCGCATGGCGGGTTTCTCGCCATCGAGGTGAATGACCTGAGCCGCCAGGGGCTTTCCATCTGGGCCATAGGGATGAATGATCCGCTGGAACACCCCGCCCTTGAGGTTGCTCATCCGCTCCTCCTGAATCCGGCCAAAGGCATCGAAGAACACACGACATCGCGCCACAAGGTTCCCCTGACCATCGTAAATGTTGCCTTGGGTCGTCTGCCCTTGGGTGTTGAGGAGAAAAACTTTCCGCATGATCAACTGCCCACCCGCATTGTAGGTGAGCTCTGTCAGCTCGCGCGTGTTCAGGTCTTTCACCGACTCCGTGCGAGAATCGTCGTTGTGAAACACAGTCCGTCCTTCGACCCGCGCATTGCTGGACGACGATTGCGCCATGCCGCACGCGACACTCATCAGCCAGCACACGCCAAGAAAGGCGGAGCAGAATGGAAGTTTCTCAACCATAATCGCCTTCAGCATAACGCCCCATTCGCTGGGGACAACGACAAACCCAATTGCCATGAGTGCCCCCTCCTCCATCATCGAACTGCCTGCTCATCCCCGTGAAGAAGATTGGAATGCCTTCCTGACGTCCGTGATCGAGGCATTCGGGTGCACGACGGGAACGCTTCACCGCCTTGATCCACGCGACAATCATCTCAAGATCGTGGCCCATCGCGGTATTCCTCCGGTGCTCATGCCGGTGATTGGGTCCATCCCGGTTGGGAAAGGCATTGCCGGCGCTGCCGCAGAACGTCGGGAACCCATTGAGATGTGCAATCTACAGACCGACGCCTCCGGTGTGGCCAAGCCGGATGCGAAAAAGACGCAGGTGCAAGGGTCGCTTGCGGTCCCGGTAATGGATGGGGACCGCCTTTGCGGGACGCTGGGCATTGGAAAGCTGGTACCCTATGACTTCACCGACGACGAAAAGACCCGGCTGATTGGAAGTGCTGCTGCGATTGCCGGGCGTTTGCTGCCTGGGTAAGCAAGCCGGCAGCTATCGACCGACCTCAACCAGAACGTTGTCGAAGAGGAGCGCGGTATCGTGAAAGGCCACTTTGATGGCAAAGAAGCCATTGATGAAATTGGCGTGCGCCGGGGATTCATCCGAGATTTCGATCACTGAGACGGTTTCGATCCCATCGACGACCGCTTTCAACTCGACGGCCCCTCCTTCCTCAAGGCGGACAGTCAACTCGCAGTGAGTGGCGGCATTGGGTTTCAGCCCCGGGAACGCCTGGGCTTCCTCATCTACAGGCAGCATCTGGACGCCTGACTTCCCACCGAGCACCTCGTCATCGCCCCCCGCGTCGGTTCCCAACTGGAGTTTGCCGGCCGAACCCGCTGGAATGCTGGCGAAGTAGCCGCCCTTCGCCGGCGTGAGGATGCCAAAACGGAAGGTGGGGCCCGGGCCTTCAGCTCCCTTCTCCACGACAACTTTGGCGGTCAATCGAACGTCCATCGACAGCCGAAGCACCGTTCCAGGACCGAGCTTTAGGCGCGGATCCTCCTTCAACATGCGAGTCATGGAGGCAAAGGCGCTGGACGGTTCGAACCGGCCGACACGAGTCTCGGCCTCCGCCCAACCCTCGGGAGCATCCTCCGTCGCGAACTTCGCGCTGACGGGTTCGAAGGTCGGCCCTTTGACCCGGTTCTTTTTCCCCTTGGGCTTCGGGGGCGGATTGGGATTGGGCTCGAACTTGAAAGCCATGATGCCCTCGTAATTGACTTGCGCCGTCGAATCCATCGCGGCGATCTCAGGCAGTTCTTCTGCCATCGCTGCCTTGGCCGCTTCGGGTGCCCCTTCCCACAGCCCCTTGGGATCGCAGAGCGTGGTGTAAAGATGGGTCAGTGCGCGCAGTTCCGCCTCCCGTTCCGGGAGTTCGGCCAGCAGTGAGATGCTCTCCTGGATGGCGTCTGTGGCGAGCATGGTGTCCGGTGTCGGCAATCCATAGCAGGCTCCAAAATGGCGGAGGGCCTCGGCATTCGCACCCATCTGGGTGGCCAGCTTTCCACGAATGAACGAAAACTCTGGAAAGGCTGGATCGTCGATTGGGAACTCGGCATCCATCTCCGCAGCGACCTTCGCCGCCTGCTCCATGTTGTCTCCCCCGAGAGCACTCCAGAGTTTGAGGAGCGGGACATCCTTCTGTTCCTCGGGTGGAAGCTTGCCCCACTCGATCTCGGTGAGCGTTTTCGCGATCGCCCCCGCATTGCGCTGGCGACGGTAGCAATCCACGAGCTTTCGCTGAGCGCGTGTTCGAAAGTTGCCCGGGGCGGGGTAAAACGTCACGGCGGTACCACTGCCGGTGAGTTTGGAAAAAGCGGTTAGCGCTGCGGCAAGCTTACCCGAATCAAAGGCATCCTGACCCTCGATCCACAGGTCTGGCTCAGGGAAGTCGATGGTCTGGATGTCTGCATAGACCTGCGATAGTGACGCCGAGCCACCCTCAAGCTTGTACGTGACCGCATTGGCTCCAACCGACACGAGATCACCGGAAACGGACTGGCCGTTTTTCATGCGCAGTGTCACTGGCGTTTCCCCGAAGACCGAGATTGGCTGGGTAGCGAGCCAGACGAATGGCAGCGCCAACACCGGTATCCATCGATTCAATTTACTCGGATGCGGCGGCAGCATACTCGTCCCTCCATTTCAAAAACGTCTTCTTTGCCAGCTCCACGCCGGGATGCTTGTGGTGGCCCATGCGCTTGAGCATGTCCTGCAAAACTTTGAGAGCGTCCAACTCCCGGCCGGACTCTTTGAGCAGGACGGCTACCCTGAGGTAGGCGCGGGCGGACCAGTCGAGATGCCCGGCATAGTTCACATACGTCCCCACGTAGGCCTTCAAAGCCTCCTTGGTCCGGCCCGCGCGATCCAGGCATTCGGCATAGCGGAAATTCACCTCCGCACGCGCCTTGTTCCAGGAACGATGGTCGAGGTAGTTTTCCCAGTGAACGAGAGCTTCCTCAAACTTCTCGTCTTCGGAAAGGAGACGCCCCATGCCGAGCACGGCTTCCTCTTGAAACTGCTCCTCCGTGATCTCGATCAGTGCCCGCTTGAAGTCGTTCATGGCTGAGCTGCGCGCCGCAGGGTCGTCTTTCTTTGCGGCATCGATCTTGGCACGCTCGATCAATGCCAAACCGAGTGCCTGACCGAAGGGGCGCTCTTTCAGAATGAAGTCGTAGATCTTCCGCGCTTCCTCCTCCTTGCCCCACATCTCCACATTCCATCGTGCGAGTTTGACCAGGCTGAAATTGCTCAACTGGGTGCCGTGGGTCTCGTAAAGCGCCGTCAGGCCGATCAAGGCTTTGCGAATGCCATCGGCGTTGGCCTTCTCGTCCATCTGCGTCAGGGCATCCGCTTGAGCGGTGAGCAGCCAAGACTGAAGCGCGGGCGAGGGGATCGGTGTGGCGGAAGGGAAGTTCGCGAGGTGTTCCACCACTTCCGGCATTGGCCATTGTTCACGGAGGAAGTCGTAGTAAGAACCGAAAATTTGGTCGAGTTCCTCCGAAGCCTCGTCCGCCGTGGCGTTGACCAAGGACTCAGCGACTTCAATGGCCTCGTCTTTGCGACCTGTTTTCACCAGGGCACCCAGTGCGGCGAGGCAGGAATCGACTTTCCAGGACGTGTCATCGTAGCGCTCCCGAAAGGCATCGTAGTATCCGGCGGCGGCGTCCCATTCTTCAACGCCAGAAGCGGCGGTGATCAACTGACGCAGGGAGTAGCCTGCGGTTTCCGCATCCCCACGGGATTCTTTCTCCACCAGTTCGAGTGCGGCGACATACTCGGACTGAACCGACTCGAAGGACATCTCCTTCGCGGTGAGGATGTCGCCCAGGACGTTGTGGGAGGCGGGCACCTCCTCGGCCATCGGAAAACGCTCCTGCAGTTCCCGGGCACGAGCCTCGGCCAATTCCAGATCCTCGGTAGCAAGGTGGGCCAGCGAGGCGAGGTGCAAGGCGCTGGGACGCAGTTCGGAGTCGGGATAGTCGGTGAGGAAGGCCTCGAACTGAGTCACCGCCTCCGCCCATCGCGCCAGCTTGATTTGTGTGGCCGCCCGATAGAAGCGCGCGGGTTCCTCCCGCTTCGGCGGCTTGTAGGTGTTCAGGTACTTTTCCAGCTCGAGATCGGCTTCTTCAAAGCGCTCGATGTGGTAGGCGGCGGCTCCGACCACAAAGTCGGGGATGTCGCGGATTTCCTCGCCTTCGGGAAGCTGGGCCCGCACCTCGATGGCCACATCGTAGGCTTCCTGATAGTTCCCTTGGATGAAGAGCACCTCGACCATCAGCCGCGCCACGGCTGCTTTGAGCGAGTGATCGGGAAACTCGTCGAAAAACTTGGTTCCGAAATCGACCACCTCGGTCCAGTCGTTGGTGCTGGCGGCGCCCACCGCCAGGTTGTGAAGCACGACCGGGCGTTCGTCGAGTCCAGGGCCGAGTTTTTCCAGTCGCAGGTGAGCGGCGCGGCTGGCGGAGTAACTGCCGATTTGGAAGTGCGCGGCTCCCATCCCCAGGAGGGTCGGGGGGAGCTGCTCCCGGATCTTGTCGGCTTCCGCATTCATTTGCTGGAGGCGCGTTTGCTTGTCTGCTTCCAATGCGGGTGCCACCTCGTTTTTTTTGGCCGAGTCAATCTGGGCCTGCATCTCGTGGAGGATTTCATCAGGGCTGGCGACGAGTTGGTACCAAGCCAGCGCTCGCAAGGGTTCTCCAGCCTGCAGTCCGAGGGCGGCGAGATTGATGAACACCGGGTTGAGATTCCGGCCGCGTTCAAAGAGGTTGGCGCGTCGAATGAGCGGTGCCTGCTCGATCAGGAGCGCCGACACTTCCTCCAAGGGAGCGCGCTCGGACCACTCATTGCCCAAGGTCACAAGGATTCGCCTCTTGATGCTGTCCGGCCAGAGTCCTTCACGGAGCTGGCCCAGCAGGAAGTCGCGACCTTTCTCCATCTGCTCCGGCTGGTGGAGGTAGCAGGTCGCCAGATTGATCTGCGTTTGCGGCCGATTGATCTTTGGATCGAAGACCTCCTTTTCCGCGAGAGCTTTTTCGTAGAGTGCTGCCGCGTCGGCGAACTGTTTCAGAATCAAATGGCAGCCCGCGCGCTGGGCGAGGGACTGAACGAGGAAGCGGTTGGGCAGCTTGTCTTCCGCCCGATCGTCCTTGGCCTTGTTTTCGAGAGACTCGTTGGAGAACTGCTCGTAGCAGACGCGCAGCGGTTCGATGGCAGCCGCGTAGCTTTGCTTCCGAATCAGCAGGATCCCCTTGATGTAATGAAAGTGTCCAAAGACAGGCCCGAAGGTCTCCAGACCATCCGTGGCGTGCTTGGTCAGTACCGCATCGACGGCAGCAATGCCTTCGTCGAACTGGCCTGAATCGATTGCCCTCACGGCGCGGTCGTAGGCAGCTGCCAGATCGACTTCTCCGCCCTCTTCTTGACCGATCACAGGCAAGCTCGCCCAACCACTGATGACCGTGGCCATCAGCAGGGATCGCATCAGCGACAGGGGCTGGCTACTTGAGCTGCGACGCATACTTCCCCGGATTCTTCATGTATTCTTTTCCGGCAATGGTCTTGCCGCCCTTGAGCACAAGGGTGAACTCACCCCCCGTTCCCTCGGCCACCGCCGCAAACTCCTTCGCTCCCTGTTTCGTCTGCATGGCGAAGGTGTTGATGGTCGGCTTGCCGTGGGACTTGTTGTAGCTGAGGATCGGCCCCGGCGCGTTGCCTCCGGTTCCATCGCTCATGAAGTAGATCACATCGGGGGCGGGTTCGAGGTTGTGCGCGATCTTCAGCGCCAGCAGCCAGTCGGTTCCGCCAAAAGTCTCCTTCTTCTTCAACACGGAAATGGTCTTCTCGAGGTTGGACGGATTGGCATCCAGCCATGGCGCGGAGGGCAGCTTGCTGTCGGGACCATCGAAGTCGTAGTCACCGTAATTTTTGCGGCGCGAGAAGAACTTGAATTGCTCCCCTTCAGGTGACGTCACGATGTTGGTGAATTTGATCGGCGACTTCACTTCCCAGTCCGGCCAGGCGAAGTAGCCACCGCCCGCGAAGAGAATCACTTGGTACTTCACACCCGAGACGAGCCCCTTCAGGGACTTCGCCATCTCCGAGTAGGTCAGGTCCATTTGGGGCTTGGAAAGCGAGCCCGAGTAATCGATCACGAAGACCACCCGGTTGCCGCCGGATTTCTTGCCGAAAAAAGTCGCCCCGGAGCCCATGCCGCTGCCTGCGCCACTTCCTCCGAAGCCGCTGCCGAAGTCGCCCTCGCCAAGGCCAAGCGCGCTGGTGGATTTGGTGACCTCGGGCGCTGCGAAAACCGCCGAACTGCTCGCCCGCATCAGTTTGGTCATTGCCGCTGAGGCAGAGGCGCTGGCCTGCTGTGCCTGCTTGGTGATGGTCTTCTTCTGCATCTCCTCGACGGGACGCTCAGGAGCTGCGATCACGGCAGCGACGATTTCCGGCTCGTCGCGGAGGGCGGGCAGCACCGCGATGAGGGTAAAGATCAAGCCGAGCACGACATGAACGATGATGGCCACGACGATGGCGCTCGATTTTCGCCCAGCCGTCTTGTCGTTCCGGTGGGCGTCGTCAGGGATAAGAAGGCTGGCACTCATAGGCGTCGCGTGGCTACTGGGTGAGGCTGACATTTTTGAGGCCCGCTTTGGCGCAGGCGTTGAGCACATCCACAAAGCGCTGTTCCAGGGCTTCGTCGGCGCAGTCGATGACGACCATGGCCTCGGAACCGGCGATCTCGGCACTGGCGGCATACCGTTCCAAGCGATCCGTCAAGTTGGGGAGCCGGCGGTCGTTGGGGTCGGAGTCGCTGACTTCATCATTGATCATCACGACTTGATCCGGTGTGATGCGGACCATCATCTGGTCCACTTTGACCGGGTTGCTGGTTTCAGCCGAGATGCCTGGCAGTACGAGGCCCAGATCGGCTTCCTGCTTCGTCAGCGTGGTGGTGACGATGAAATAGATCAGCAGGAGGAAGGCCACGTCGATCAACGAGGAGATGTCCAGCGCCGGATCGTCGCCGCCTGCCAGTGGGTTGCCGCTTTTTCGTCGTGCCATGGTCGTCTCTTACTTGTCGGTCACGTAGGTGGAAAAAATCACATTGCTCACGCCGCCACGGGAGGAGGCACCGATCACCTTCTTCACCTCGCTGTGCGGCACGCGCCGGTCCGCACGCAGGTGGAGCCTGGTGTTGGGGTTCTTCGCCTTGGCTGCCGCCATCAAGGCCTCGACATCGCCCTCGGTCATCTCGCGGGTGCCGCTCTCGTCCCGGATTTTTCCATCCTCATAGACGTTGATGATGACGCGACCCTCGATGAGTTCCGGCACCTTGGCGTCGAGCGCGATGGGGATGACCACGCGCTTGTCCTTCTTGTAAGTGATCGCGGTGGAGGCGACCATGAAGAAAACCAGGAGCAGAAACACGAGGTCGATCATCGGTGAGATGTCGACTTTCGGAGCGTAGGCTCCAAAGAGTTCCTTGTTGCGGCGGGCCATGAGGATAGCGGAGTCTGAAGGCGTGGATTGCGATCAGGTCACTGATGCTGCGGCGGATGTCCCGGCTGGCCTTGCGGAGGTGGATATCCCGGTTGTTGAGGCGGGGCCGGGTAGCCGTGGCCGTGCTGTGGCGGCGGGTAATGCGCGTTCGGATCATGCTGCGGTGCCGGGGCATGCGCAGGATCATAGTGAGGCTGATGGTGGGGATCGTAGTGCTCTTGTTCGTGGGCGTACTGGCCCTGCATGGCGAGGGCGTGACGCAAGACGGTCAGCAACTTGGCGGCGTGCTTCTCGGAGTGGCTGATCAGTTTTGACAGCCGGTCGCGGAACACGAAGTACACAAACGTCGCGGGGAGGGCGATCACGAGTCCTGAGGCCGTGGTGATGAGCGCCTCTGAAATGTTGCCGGCCAGCTTGCCTGGATCTCCCATGCCTTCGGCACCGAGGGTTCCAAAGGCCCCGATCATCCCTGAGACCGTCCCGAGGAGGCCCACCATCGGGGCTGCCTGGGCGACGAGGGAGAGGTAATTGATCGCCGAGGCCCGGCCGCGGTTGAACTCAATCGAGGCATCGGCCATTTGATCGTAGATCGTTTCGCCTTCCAGAACACCATAGCCGCGGTCGCTGAGGTAGCCGATGGCACCTGTCATCACTTGGCCGAGACAGGTGGGACTGGCGGAGGCCACCTGACTGGCACCGTCCAGATCGGCATGTTCCAGTTTCGCCTGAAGCTCATTGATGAGCGCAGCGGGATGGAAGTTCTTCTCCTTGAAATCCATGATGAAGTACACGCAGAGGCCGATCATCCCCATCGACAGGATGCCAAGCGGGATCATCGCCCACCCCCCTTTTTTGATCATGCCGAAGAGGCTGGTGGGTCCTTTAGCGACGGCTCCTTCCGACGAAGGGGCGGCGGCCGGAGCCGGCTCCTCGAGGCCGGGAATGGAAAAATCGTCTTGGGCGGCGACGGAGGTGGGCGACCCGAGAAAAAGGGACGCTCCCGTCAGGGAAGCGACCAGCCAGAGCGGAAAAAGGGAACGGCAAAGTGTCATGGTGGATCGTCAGCCTGCCAAAACTGGCTGGATCCAACAATCTTTAAATCAAGCGAGGTGGATTTGAGTGCTGCCTTGGTGTGAGGCGGGAATCTTCAACCCTTCCGAATCCAGCGACTGCCAAGAGCGACGCTCCACTGGTACTTGCGGGCGTGTTCACGGATGAGAAAGGGAAGATCCTTTTCCTCAGCGAGTTCGAAGTACTCCGAGAGCGTTTCGCGGAGCCACTCGCGGGTGGAACCCTTGGGCCACTTCGCCTTGGGAGTGAATTCCTCCAACCAAGAGCAAGGTGTGGCGAGCAAGAGTTGGCCACCCGGCTTCACCAGAGATGGCAGGCGTTGGACCAGCTTCGCTGGATCTGGAAGGCGGCAGAGAAGATTTGCAGCGTGCACGATGTCGAAGGCACCCAAGTCGTCGGGAAGGTGCATCGCGTCTCCTTCCTCAAACTGCGCACGGCGCCGATCAATGTCTCTGGGTACGGCAGCGAGGAGCGGACTCGTGTGGGCGGCTTCGTCGGTGCGCTCGTAGGCGAGCGAGCCCCGCTGGGCGAGAATGGTGGCGGCCTCAATGAACGCTTGAGAGAAGTCGATCCCAATGACGGTCGTGGCATGGCGTGCCAGTTCAAAGCTCGATCTGCCGACCGAACAGCCGAGATCCAAGGCCCGCGCATTGGGCGGGACTTTCTGCACGTCGATCAGCTCGGTGACCGTCCGAGTCGCGAATCCAAGTGCGGAACGAGGTCCGTCCTTCCAGGGTAAAACTTCGTCAGCTGTGCCGTAGTGAAAAAGAAGGTACTCGTTCAGCAGCCGAGTGGTTTCGTAGATGTTGGACATGGGGGGGAGACTGGCACCCTGCAGACGTGAAGAGAAGGACAGGATTGACAAGATTCGAGGAGGATTGCCGGGACAACCGGAATCAGAGATCCGGTGAATCCGACTTCATCCAGTCAA
This sequence comes from uncultured Verrucomicrobiales bacterium, assembly GCA_963976915.1. Classification (GTDB taxonomy): domain Bacteria; phylum Verrucomicrobiota; class Verrucomicrobiia; order Verrucomicrobiales; family Verrucomicrobiaceae; genus CAXBNA01. The sequence continues at coordinate 42,412 of CAXBNA010000003.1, read as the reverse complement.
TCCTGACAGAGTGCGGGCCCATCTTCGGTCAGGCATTGAGTGCTTCGAGGAGGTAGCTGGAAGGCTGGAAGTGTTCAATGAGGATTTCGTGCTGGTCGCCGCGCTGCATGCGGACTTGGGCGATGTCAAAGTTGGGAGTCTTGTGCGGCGCGAAGAGGATGTCGTCGTGGGTGGCGTTCTCGTGGCGCTTGAACTGATCCGGCGTGATGTGCCCGCCGAGATGATCATCGCGACCGGTGGCTAGGTGGCAGGTGCCGAGTACCTTCTCGTCCTGAATATCTGCTCCAGACACGGGAAGCACCTGCGTACCGAAACCGAGCTCGCCGAGGACGCCGGTCATCGGATCGTCCGCGAGACGCGCGTTGTGCGCGTCGATGGTCGCCTGATCACCTTCAATGAGATCGCTCTTGATGATGCGACCGTCCGTGACGGTGAGTTTCCCAAGGGTGCCGTCCGCGTACTTCATGGGGAAGAAGCCCTCAGCGCTTTCGGGCACAAAATAAACCTCTCCGGCCGGAAGGTTGGCGATGTCGGGCTTCTCTCCCTGGCAGAGGCCGTGGCTTTTTTGGGCGTGCTGACCGCCGAGTTCGAGCTTGGCGGTGAGGATCTCACCACTTTCGAGGGCAAAGTCGATCTCCACCCAATCGGCTTGCGTCATCGCAAGGCGGAGCTTCTCGGCATCGCGACTGACGACATTGTAGTCGACCGCGAGGCCGCTGTTGAGGATGACGTCATTGAGACCGTGGAGCGTGGCACCCCGGAAGCCGAATTTCTTTGCATGGGCCGTGAGAGGCGCGGTTGCGGAGAAGGTGGAGATGCACAGAATGATGTCGTAGCTGGAATAAATGTCCTTCTCAAGGCTGAGTTGGTTTCCTGCCATGTCCACGCATTCGTCGGGCATGTCGAGATTGCTGCCGCCGGTTTCCAGGTAAGCGAACATCTCGCCACCCGTCATCGCCAGCTCTTCCATGACCCCGTTTTTCAGTCCTTCGTAGAAATGCTTGTGCGCGTTCTGCTGCACCTCGCGGGCGGGGTTCTTCAGGAAGGCATAGTCCTTGGCCTCGGCCAGATCCGGGAGATCAATCAAGATGCACACCTTGCGACCGAAGGTGGGGTCGAAGACGGTGGAAAGGAGACGGGACAGGCTGAACTCGGGAAATTCGCGGGTGTCAGCGGCGGATTGGATGGTTTCGGGCATGGATGCGGTCATCATAAAAAGCGAAGAAGGCGTTAGGCTACCTCGAATACGCCAAAAAAGGAGAAATCGGACGCGCTCCTTATTCCGCGATATCTCGGAAGAGCCCTTTGTTACGTCGCCGATTCCCTTTCGGGAGGAAGAAAAGTTGGGTCGGCCTTCATAAGCCGGATTCTGTTCCTCACAGGCCCGAAGACCTGCGGGTGTGGTCATTTGTCTGTCGGGCCTTGCGGCCCTCCCCCGCCGAAACGGGGTGCGACTATTACCCGGAGATATCCCTCCGCCGAAGCGGAGTTGCGGCCAGGCGGACCCTTTCTCCTGTTCTGTCTTGCACCGCGTGGGGTTTGTCCTGCCTCCTTCCTTGCGGTCGGAGCGGTGAGCTTTTACCTCGCCATTTCACCCTTACCTTTCCCAGCCGAAGCCGAAAAAGGCGGTATCTTTTCTGTGACACTTTCCGTTGCTCCGGCTTTCGCCAAAAGCCCCCGACGCTTGCGCGCGGCACGCTGCCTTGCGGTGTCCGGACTTTCCTCTCGTCCGCATCCCACCGAAGTCGAACCGACGAGCGACCACTCCGGCCGACCCGCCGCGACATTAGCGGAGGAGGCGTGGGTGACAAGGAGAAGGTTTGCTGGGAAATGGGTGCCCGCTCAACGGCGTCGGCGAATGAACCACATGCCCAATCCGAGGAGAAGCAGTGTAACGCGCCCTGGTTCAGGCACAGCGATCGCCAGGGTCCCGCCCACGTAAAGGTCCGAAGAATCCCAAAAAAGGCCCGTTGAGCTGATGTCTGGGAGGTTGAAGTCAAAGGCCCCCGTGAGGTTCAAGCTTGCCCAATCGAAGATCTTCCAGCGGTCATCCGCAGCCCAGCCTGTGAGCGAGTTGGGATTTGTCACATTGAGAGTCACTGTGCCCAGAAGATTGAGATCACCGGTCAACCCGAAGACGTCGGCTGCGGCTGCGTTGCCGGAATTGTCTCCCGCTCCTGCACCGCTGATGAGAGCGAGGGTGAGGGACGAGCCATCGTTGAAGGTCGTCATACCCGTGCCCGCAGGGGTGAAGTTCAATTGACCTGCCGTCGACGTGACGAGAGAAGGATCGCCAACATCGACCATGCCGCTGATGTCGAAGCTGGCGTTGGGAGCCAGAGTGACCGTTCCATTTCCGCCCAGCGTGGCTCCCAATGCGACGGAATAGTCGTCGCCACCCACATGCGTGCCGTTGACCAACAAGCTGCCGGTCATCACGGAGGTGGTGCCTGCGTACGTGTTGTCGCCGCTGAGGTACAGCCTTTCAGTGCCTTCCTTGATGATCCCGCCGTTGGTGATGATGGTTTCGATAACCGCATCGGTGTCGTCCTGGGTGACTGTGGAGGCAACGGTGATCGTGCGGGTGGCACCGCCGAGATCCAACGTTCCGCTATTGGGTGCCGCAGTGTTGACCGTGCCGCTGCCAGTGATGAGGACGTAGCGGGCGGAATTGCCGGTTGCTCCACGGTTGTGATTGAGGGCGATGTCGCCGTTCACGGTGAGGGTCCCGCCGGCCCCGGTGGCGACGGTGGCTCCACCAAAGGTGATGGTTCTGAGATCGAGGGATCCGACGGTCTGAGCATTTCCACCGAGATCGAAGCGGGCGTTGACGCCGCCACCCGCACTGATGTTGACGGCGACGTCGGAGCGCAACTGGTTGTCGGCGGAGAGCAGCAGCACACTTTCCCCAACGCCGTCGGAGTTGATGTTGATCACGCCGGAATCGAGGGCCCGGACACCGTCCGGCTTGGCCAACTCAATGACCCCGCGATTGACGGTCACCGTTCCAGAAAGGCTGTTCGCGGAGGGGCCTGACAGGGTCAGGGTACCCGTTCCATTCTTCGTGATGCCGGTTGTGCCAGCCCCGTCTTCGATCACACCGGAGAAGGTGCCAGACGCATTGGTCGCCCCAAGGGTGACCGAACCGGCTCCAGCCAACGAATTGGTGATGAGGCCATCCCCCTGGATCATGGCCAGGCCCTCGCCATTGCCCGAGAGGTCGAAAACTCCGCTGCTGTTGACGGTCACGATGGACGTCCCGGCCAGTTGACCGGCATTGGCCAGACGAACGGTATCGGTGCCGCTGCCGTCACCGATGACGAGGTCTCCCGCGAGGGCATCCACGCCGAGCGGTTTCTGGAGGATGAGCGTCCCTTCGTTCACCGTGGTGGTTCCGGCCATCGTGTTGGCCAGGGCCCCGGTGAGTGTCAGCGTGCCGCCACCGGATTTGGTGAAGGCATTTCCGGAAACCGGACCGTTCAGCGTCAGACTTGCGTTGTCCACATTCACAACCGGAGCGGCATCGTTCAGCGACAGTTGGGTGTTCAGGGCCACGGCACCGGAGCTGTTGGTGATCGAAATTGCAGCCGGTTTGTTGATGGCGAGGCTGCTGCCGGGACTGTCGAGCGTGATCACCGGAGTGGCGTCATCAATGGTGAGCGAGCCGATGCTCATGTTGGCACCGAGGACCGTGGTGGCCTGGTCAGTGGCGCCCGCGGCGGAGAAAAACACGTCGGTGGTGGAACCGGGAACCTGCGGGGTGGGCAGGGTGCCCAACGCGTCGGTCGTCCAGTTGCTGCTGGCGGTGCCGTCGCTGACCGACCAGACGTTTTCGGAACCTGCAAACCCACCTTTCCAGTAGGCTGCGGCGAGTTCGGAGGCGGTGGTGATGTTGACGAAGACTGAGTCCGCATCCACGCCGACGCTGTTCACGGTGAAATTGGTGACGTTGTAGTAATTGCCCACCGTGTAGCTCGCTCCATTGAGGCCACCGGCGGCGGCCGTGACGATGTCGTAGCTTCCATCGGCGTAGGCGAATCCAGCGAGGCCGAAGACATCCACGCTGATGGTGCCTGAAGCAGAAGCGGCGTTGGCCGGATTCACGACGATGCCACCACCGCCCACCTCGCCACCAATGGAAGCACCATTGGCGAGCGTGAGGTTCTCAATGCTCAAGGTGCCGCCCACGCCATCGGCGAACTGGAAGCCGCCGCCGGTCAAGACGTTCACGTTGGAGGTGTTGAGCAGGGCCGTCGTCTCAGCCACACGAACCGTGCCCGCATTAACCGCGACGCCACCCGTGAAGGTGTTGGTGCCGCTCAACACGAGCGTGCCGGTGCCCGTCTTCGTGAGTCCCACACCGCCGTTGATTTCCGCCACGTTGCGCAAGCCACCGCTTTGCAAATTGAGATTGTCGATGGGATTGGCGCCGTCGCCCAGCGTGTTGCCCATGAGGTCGAGCGTGCCGCCGTCGAGATTGACCGTGGTGTCGCTGACTCCACCGAGGTCGAGAATGCTGGACTCGGACACCAAGGTCCCGCCTGTGAGGTTCAACGTGCCCTGCGAGGTGCCGGCACTGGATTGACTGCCGAGGGTGAAGCCTCCTGTGCCGACACTGAAGCTGCCACCGCCGATGGTCAGATCAGCGCGAGCCTGACCAGTTCCAGTCGAGGTTTTCTGGGCCATGATCACTCGATTGGCCGTGAAGGAGCCACTGTCGAACATCACCTCGCCTCGTGCTCCGCCATTCAGGCTGGCATTGCGCTGGCCGATGATCAACAAATCCGCACGGACATTGGCTTCATGACCGGCAAGATTGAGTGTCCCATACGGAGTTGCTCCCGTGCCGGTGCCATTGGTGCTACCGACCGTGATGTCGATCGCGCCGCCACTGCGTCCCGTGAGCTCAATGCTCCCAGGACTCCCCGGCGCGGAAGATGCAAAGTCCACGATGCCGCGCACCTTCGAAGTGCCGATATCGATCTCATTGGCCTGCAGCACATTCGTGCCGGCTCCCAGTTGCATCGTTCCCGTGGAACCATTCCGAGCCGCGCTGTCACCGACGGCAATGGTGTTTGCGATGATGACGTTGCTGGTGTCGGACAGGATGAGATCCGAACTGACGTTGTCCCCGTAGCCCGCGCGAAAATTGTTCACCTCCGCCGTGAACGAACCCAGACCGGACAGGTCGAGGTCCGCATTGTTGGCAGGACCAAGGTTGGAGCCCGGTCCGGTGCGGAAGCCGACATCGAAGTTCAGCGAAGGCGTGTCCACCACCAACGACCCGCCCCCACTGAAGGTGGCGCGGGAATCGATGCCCGTGCTGTCCTCCCGCCCGACATGAAAGCCGGTCGTGCCGTTCACCGTCAACGTTTGCCCCGCTCCAATGACGACTTGGTTCTGATTGCTGGAATCACTGCGGACGAGAAAGCCGTTGAGCGTCTGGCTGGAACTGCTGAGGTCCAGCGTGCCGGTTTGGCTGCCCGTGCCGAGAATGACATCCGAACCCGTCGGCAGGGCGTCGTTGGCACCAATGACGAGGGTGCCGCGGGTGATAGTGGTGCTCCCTGTGAAAGTATGACCGGTAGCGTTGATGGTCACTGTGCCAGTGGTGGTCTTGCTGAGGCCCACGCTGCCGCCGAGGTTGACGTTCACCGTGCCGTCGCGCAGATCGAAATCCGTCGTGCTGGAAAGAACGGACGCACCCGTTCCAGCAAGCGTGCCTCCATTCTCGAGGGTGACCAGGCTCATCGTTTCCATGTTTCCCGCATCGAGGTCAAAGACCGCCGTCGGGCCACTGACAACGAGCGTGCCCGAGAACAGATCGCTCCCCCCCAGCGCCAGCGTGCCCTCATTGACGGTGGTGGTTCCGCTGTAGGTCTGCGCGGAACTGAAGGTCTGGGTGCCACTGCCAATCTTGATCAAACTCACCGAGCCGCTTCCGTCTTCAATGGTTCCAGCAAAGGTGGCGTTTTGGCCCCCTGCCCCGACGGCAAAAAACACATCGCCCGCTGACCCGCTCGTGACCAAACCGCTGCCCGCGAGTCCACCCATGCTCTCGCTGAGGCCATTGAGATCGAGCATTCCACCGGCGTTGATCGTCACCGTGCTGGCGTCTCCGATTTGATCGGCGTTTAGCAAACGGACCGTGTCGGTGCCTGAGCCATCGCCGATGACGAGACCACCGCTGATCGCATTCGCGCCCGCATTCTTGCCGAGTTCGACAAGGCCTTCGTTGACCGTGACAGTGCCAGTCGTCGTGCTGCTGCTGGGGCCGATGAAGGTCAGCGTGCCTGTTCCCGTTTTCGTGAATCCATTCGGTCCGGAAAGGATGCCGCCGATCTGCAGACCCGAGGATCCACCGTCCACATTCACCACGGCAGCGGCATTCGCAAAACTCAACTGCGTGGTGAGGGAGACCGCTCCCGCGCCACTGCCCACCGTGATGGCGTTCGCCTTGTTGAGGGTCAGGGAGTTGGCCAAGTCATCGAGGCCGACGGCGCCCGCGTCCATGAAGGTCAGGGATCCCACGCTCATGTTGGCGTTGAGAATCATGGCGTCCTGGTTCGTCGCACCGGAGGCGGAGAAAAACACGTCCGTGGTGACGCCAGGGACTTGGGAGGTGTTTGAGAGACCACCCGCATCGGTCGTCCAGTTGCTCGTCGTGGTGCCGTTGGTGACCGCCCATTCGTTGTTGGCGCCTGCGAAGCCGCCCTTCCAATAGGCCTCCGCGAGTTCCGCCGCGGACGTCAGGTTCACCGTAATCGAGTCGGCATCGCCCACGACACTGGAGACAGTGAAGTTGGTGGCGTTGTAAAGATTCCCCAACGTGTAGGTGGCTCCATCGAGACCACTGGTCGCGGTCACCACGTCGTAGGCACCCGTTGGCGTGGCCATTCCTGCGATGCCGAAGAGGTTGACCGTCACGGTGCCCGCCGTCGATGCTGCACCGCCCACGACGATGGAGCCATTCTTCACCTCGGCGCCGAGCGTCGATCCGTCAGCCAGGGAAAGGCTGCTTAGGTTCAGAACCTCGCCCGCCCCGGGAGAGTAGTCGAAGATGGCACCGCCCGCCACGGTCACCGCGTTGCTGCCGCCCATGGCTGTTCCACTTTGGACCCAAAGCCTGCCGCCATCCACGCTGGTCGCCCCCGTGTGGGTGTTGGTGCCCGTCAAAATCAAGGTGCCCGCAGTGGTCTTGGTCAGACCCGCGCCTCCATTGATCTCACTCACGTTGCGCAGGGTTCCGCTTTGAAACGTCAGCGTGTCAATCGGTGCCGCACCGCTGCCGATGGCGTGGCCCTGCATGTCCAGGGTCGCCCCGGCAAGATTGAGTTCCGAGATGGCGTCCGCTCCACCGCCATCGATCAGATCACTCCCGATTCGCGCGATGCCGCCGTTGAGATTCAGCGTGCCCTCCGCCTGACCCAGTCCGGTGCCGAAACGCCCGAGCACGACGCTGTCCGCCAGAAGCAGACCGCCGTTCCAATTCAGCACGCCCGTCCCGCGTGCGTTCGCCGTGGTGCCGCCGCTGAGGTCACCGATGATGATGCTGGTGGCGCGAAGGCTGTTGTCCGAACTCGTTCCGGACGTGAAAAAGCCCTCCCCTTTGCCGCTTGTGCCACCGCCATTCTTGTCTCCGAGAACGAAGGTGCCGAGGTTGGCGATGAACGTGCCGCCGGAAAGATCCATCGTGCCGCGAGCCGTCGTTCCGGTGCCGATGTTTGCGTTGAAACCCAGTGTGAGATTTGTGCCGCCCGCCCCATTGCCGAGGATCACCGTGCCTCCAGAGGCCACTGTCACGCTGGCGATGGTTTTCTCGCCACCAATGATGAAGGTGGGCGTCGTGACGCTGCTGGTGCCGGAACCGAAAACCATCGAGGATTGGAGGCCGTTCCCGTTCGACCGGCTCTTCCCGAGAATTATCTGATTGGAAGCCGTGATGGTGTTGTTGGCGGCCAAAATCAAATCACCGCCGGTACCGCCGCCCCCGATGCCGAGGTTGCCATTGCCACCCCCAATGTTCACGCCCACCTGAATGTCGCCAACGTTGGCCGTGAAATCCGTCAGCGCGGAAATGTCCATGACACTGTCGCTGCGATCCAGATTCGTGCTGGCCACACGAACACCGACGAACAGATTGTCACCACTGCCCGAGCCCACGGAGAGGGTGCTGCCCGCCTGCGCCGTGAAGGTGGCATCCCGGCCGTCGCCCACGATGAGGCTCGTCGCAGGAAGCGACCCACCGGCCGCCAAGATGACATCGCCTTCAATGAGGTTCGTCATGCCGGTGTAAGCCTGAGCACCTGAGATCGTCAGGCCGCCAGATGTCGTTTTCACAAGGTCCGACGCACCGCCGAGGACGCCGGAAATCGTCCCGTCCTCAATGGCAAAATCGGTCGTGCTGCTGAGCACCGAACCGGCTCCCCCAGTGATGGTGCCGCTGCCGCGCAAAGTGACGAGGTCCACGGTATCGGTGTTGCCGGTGCCGAGATCAAAGACCGCGGTGGCTCCGTCAATCGTGACAGGTCCCGCCAAAACATCGCTGCCCCCCAACGCCAACGTGCCTTCCGAAACGGTCGTGCCCCCCGTGAAGGTGTTGGGTCCGCTGAGCGTCTGGGTGCCCGATCCGCTTTTGACCAGGCTGGTCGTGCCGCCGCCATCCTCAATGACGCCAGAGAAAGTGCCGCCTCCATTCGCCGCACCGACGGTGAGGGTGACCGCGCCACTGCCGCCATTCGTCACCAATCCATTGCCTTCCAATGCATCCAGCGCCGTGGATTGATCATTCAAATCGAGCACGCCCGAACTCTGCAGCGTGACCTGGGCCGTCGTCGCGAATTGGTCCACGCCCTGCAGGCGCACGGTGTCTGTCCCGGTACCATCGCCAATGGTGATGCCACTCGAAATGGCCGGAACGCCCGCCTTGTTCAGAAGCACGAGGCCTTCGTTCACCGTCAGGTTGCCCGTGAACGTGTTGACCGTGGGACCGCTGATGGTCAGCGTGCCTGCCCCCGTCTTGACGGGTGCATTGCCCGTGATGCGTCCCGAAATGTCCAGACCCGCCGCATTGTCCACCTGGATCGTTGGCGCGGCATCGGTGAATTCCAGCCGCGTGTCGAGAGTCGTCAAACCTGCGCCGCTGTTCACCGTGATCGCCGCCCCTCCATCGATGGTGAGGGTGTTGATGGGGTCCGAGAGTGTGACCGCCGTCGTGTCGTTGACGGTGAGGGATTGAATCGTCATCGGTGCCCCAAGAGACATTGCCCCCTGCTGCGAGGCGCCCGAAGTCACCGAAAGAAAGACGTTGGTGCCAGCCCCGGGCACGAGACCCGTCAGGGTACCACCGGCATCGCTGGCCCAGTTGGAGCTCACCGCGCCGGACTGCGCCCAGACGCCGCCCGCCGAGGCGACCTGGCCGCCGACCCAAAACGCCGAAGCCAGACCGCCAGGAACCGACGTGACATTGACGGAAACTTCCGTCCCTGTGACTGGATTCAGCGTGGCGGAAAAGTTCGTGGCATTGAACACATTGAAATCAAAGGTGCCACCGTCCAGTCCGCCTGAAGGAGAGGAGAGAAGGGTGTAGTTTCCCGAGGTGGGATTGCTGAGGGGGTTGCCGATCACCCGCAGACCGATGGTGCCCGTCGTTGAAGCGACGGCGCCCGATTGAAGCTCAATCGTTCCCCCCAGCTCCACGCCCACGGTGCTCGTGTCTGCGAGTGTGAGCGCCGTGCCCGTTGTCGGTGCCAGGGTGAGTGTCGTCGCCGAACCCGGCAGATAGCTGAAGGTGGCCCCACCGAGAACGCTGACGCCTGACGTGCCTTGAAGGGCGTTCGCGTTCGAAATCTGGAGTTCTCCGGCGGTCACGGTCGTGGCACCCGAAAAACCATTCGTTCCGGACAGGATCGTTTTTCCCGTCCCGATCTGGTCAAACGATCCCGTGCCGTTGATGCCGTTGGTGATCTCAAGGCGGTCATCCCGGTTCACGGCGAGCGTGGTTCCGCCGAAGAGATTGACATTGGCCGTGCCGAGGGTTCCCGAGCTGCCGCCAGATCCCACTTGAAGCGTGCCGCCCAAGACATCCGTGACGCCCGTGTAGGAGTTGAGTCCGTCCAAGATCAAGGTGCCACCGCCGCTCTTGCTCAAGGCCGCGCCCCCGTTGATCTCGGCGACGTTTTGAAGCGTGCCTGAATTGAGGGAGAGGAAATTGATGTCGACAATGGAGCCACCCATCAGGTCCAATGTGCCGCCCGACAGCGTCACAGTGGCCACGTTGTTTCCACCGTCCTGACCCAGCGTCAGGTTTCCGCCGATGTTCAGCGCACCACCCGAAATCACGACCGTGCCGCTCGAAACTTCCGGGCTGGGACTGGTCGGATGGGTGTGGGTGCCGATGACAACATCGCCATCAATCGTCGCGACGCCATCCGTGATGACAAACGTGCCTCGTATGGCCCCGTGCACACCCGAGGTGCCATCTTGATTGTCCGCCAGAGTCAGTGATCCGGCGTTCAGGATTCCTCCATTCATCTGCAACACGCCTGCCGTGTTGCGATCGCCTTTGTTGAAGTCGCCACTCGTCGCATCATAGACCCGGCCAAGCGTGACCGCGTTGGCCGTGATCACACCAGCTTCGAAGGTGAGCGTGCCATTGTGAGCTCCCAAGGTGTTGCTGGCGATGGAGCCACCGACCCCCAGAAGGAGCTCGTTGAGCAGAAAGTCGGCGGAACCACCCGTCAAATCAAGGGTATTGCTCGTCACCGAAGATCCCCCGTTGTTGGCTCCAAACACATTGTCGTTCACCCCAATCACCAGATCCGCGCGATCCGTGTCCGTTCCCCCGGTGCCTCGGATTTTGAAAGTAGGCGTGCCCGTCAGGCCAGAGCGAAAATCCGCGGTCACCCCATGCCGCGCTGCGCCGATGATGATCGTGTCGGAGTTGAACACGTTCGTTTGTCCGAGCTTTAAGGTGCCCGATGGGGCTGGCGTCGTGTTGTTGCCAAAGATCATCGTGTTGGCGGTGATTTGGTTGGTGTCCGCCAGTGTCAGACTGAAGTTCGCCTGACCCGTCCCCGAGGCCACGAGGAACTGATCGACGGTGGCGTTGAAGGCTCCAAGGCCCGTCATATCCAGCGTCAGGGTGGGGTCAGGGTTGGTTGTATTGGTGTTTTGCAGGAGAAAATCCTTCGTCCCGTCACCCGCGAGGATTTCCAGCGTTCCCGGTCCCGTGATCGCCGCGCTGGTGTCCGTTCCGCTCGAATTGGTCCCCAGGAGAAACACCTGCGAGGCAGTGGCACTGCCATCCAATGTGAGAGTGACTCCTGAATTGATCTGCAGGGTTTGAAAATTCGCATCCGTGTTCAGAAATCGAAGGGATTGAATGGTCTGATCCACATCCACGATGCTCGTTACTGTCCCCGCCGTTCCTGACGCCCCGTCGTTGTTGAATTGAACCTCACTTCCAACTGGCGTGACATCGCCCGACCAGTTCAACAGCGTGGTCCAGTTTTGGTCTCCGCCCTCGGCGTCCCAGAGAACCTGTCCGGCAACGGGTCTTTGGATTCCGCACGCAATGATCAGGGCGACGGCAAGTGTGGTGTAGCGTAGTTTCATAGGGCAAGGACAATGGGTAGGCCAGTGGTGCCAGTGATGGCAAAAACCGATCTGACGACGAACCTGAAGTTGGGTCTTGAAAAGACCGAAACGGAGCCTATCGAACAATCTCTGGATTGAGGAGAGTTTTCTCAACAAAAATCCCTTCGCGAAGGCTGGGTATGCGTTGTCTCGAATTCAAGGTCGGGGAGCCTTGCAACGGATCAATGCGCGCTCGTTTCCTTCTTTGACTTTCCGCCCTTGAGGGTGGCGAGGTAGGCGACGACGTCCCGGATCTGAGGCTTGGTGAGGATGCCGAGCATGGGGGGCATGATGGAGATGGGTGGTGTTTGAGCGGCGATGTCGGCCTTCGCGACCTTTGAGATCGTGCCGTCGGGTTGGCGGATCGTGAGCTTGGTTTCATCTTCGGCATCCAGAGTTCCGGCGATGGATGCCCCGGCTTTGGTGGTGACCGAGACCATGCCGAAGCCAGGCGCGATTTTTGCGGGGGGACTCAGTAAGGACTCGAGCAGGTAGCGACGGTCTTTCTGCTTGCCGATGTCCCGCAGAGTCGGGCCGACTTGGCTGCCTTCCTTGGCCTCCGTGATGTGGCAGGCGATGCAGTTGGCACCGAGGTTGTTCGTCACGATCTCGCGTCCTTCATCGACGTTGCCGCCTTCGAGAAGTTCGCGCGGCAGGTCGCCCGCAGTGTCGGCGACATAGGCGGCGACCTTTTTGGCGAGGTCTGGGGCGGCTTCGGCCCGAGCCTCAGCGGCCTGGAGCACCTCGAGTTGGAGCGGAGCTTCCATCTTGCCGTTCACCAAGCCGTCCATCCACATGGAAATCATGGAGTCGGCCTCGGGCGTTGCGATTTGGCCGAGTTCGCCGAGTGCGGTTTGTTTTTCGACGATGGAACCCTTCGCCATCACCTGCTGGATCGTTTTGAGGGCCGATTTTTGCCGATGCTCAAAGCCCAGCTCCAGAGCTTCGACGCGGAGGGCTTCTGGTTGGGCGCGCTCACGGGCCTTCGCCAAGGCTTCATCGAAGGCCTTCTCCGACGCATGCTGGGCAGCCATGAGGCGAAGCGTTTCCACGCGAACGTCCGCATCGAGCTCCTTGTCGCCGATCATCGCGGTGAGCGCCTCCGCACCGACCTTCAGACCAAGCTGGATCATGAGTTCAATCGCGGGGGCTTTCAGTTTTCCGTCGTCAAGCTTGAGCAGCGCATCGACCCGTGGCTGGAGAGCCTTGGCAATGACCGCAGCATCGCGTGGCTCGTGGTCTCGCGCCATGCCATCGACCTGGTCGAGGCGTGGTGGTTTGGCGAAAGCGAGCAAGGCATGCAGCGCCTCTTCGCGCGTCTCCTTGGAGGCGGAGTCGTTCAACGCCAGGTCCGCCAATTGTTTCGTGCCGTCGGCGTTGCCGAGTCGCAGCACCGTGTTGATGACTCGGTGCATCACGGGTGTGGGCAATTCACGATCCGTTGTGAGCAGTTTGGCCACTGCGGGCCAAGCGTCTGGAATGGCCTCATCATCATGAATGGCACGTACGGCCTCGCGCAGGATGTCGTCGTTCGGATCGTCGAGGAAGGCGGTGATCTCCGGCGAGAGTTGACGCGCCAAGGCCAGCGCGGCAACGAGTCGCACGGAAGGTGACGCATCGCTCACTTCCGCAGCCAGCTCCTCGGGAGAAGCGCATCCAGCAAGCCCGCTCACCACCGCGTGGCGCAGGAACGGTTCGGATGCATGGGTATCGGCGAGTGCCAGCAAGGTTTCGGTGGCCTCGGCGACGCCCAGTTTCCCGAGCGCGATCGCGGCGTGGAAGCGCACGCGGGGTGCGGCATCCTTCAGCAGCCCGGTGATCTCTTTTCCAATCGCCTTCGAAGCGGGCGCTTCTCCGAGTACCTTCGCGGTTTGAGCACGCAACTCGGCTTCGTTGGATGTCAGTAGCGGACCGAGCGTTGTTGGTTCGACCTGTCCGCGTCTCAGCCCAATGCCGAGCCCCCACACCGAGTGTGCTCGCGCCAGCAGAGCCGCCTTCGGATCCGCCGCCACCGTTTCCATCGCAGCCCACGCGTCTTGTTTGACCAAGACCAGCTGAGCACCCAAGCGCACCCTTTGATCGGCATGGCCCAGCAGCGTGACCAGTTCGGTGGAATCACGCTGCTCAAATCCCGCACTCAGCAGAGCCAGCGTCTCTTTCCTCTCCGTGCTGTTCGCCCCTGCGGGATCATCGACACGCCACACGGCTCCTTTCTCATCGAGCGGATAGCCGCCCACCCAATCGGCCATGTAGAGTGCGCCGTCCGGCCCCCAGCTCATGCCGATGCCCATGATGCCGGAGTTCACCTGCCGGAAGTTCTGCATCTCAAAACTGGCGCCCTTTGCCTCGATCTCGAAGGCCTCCATCACGCCGGAGGGGAAGCCGTTCACGAGAAAATTTCCACGTAGGGACGTGCCGAGTGCCGTGCCGGGCTCCCAAGCGAACCCTGCGGGGCCATTGCTGGCCAGCGCGAGCGGCGGCGTCAGGAAAAGGGCGGCTGGATGCGGCTGGTTGGGGTCCCAGTTTTCCTGCGGCTTCCACCAGTCCTCGGCGAACCAGCGGCTGTGAGTCTTCATGTATTGATGGCCGCAGCGCCAGCCCGAGTCGCTACCCTCCGTGATGTAAACCAGCCGCTCCTTTTCACCGGGAAGGTCGGCGTCGTTGTCCACGCCGAACATGTTTCCCCATGCGTCAAAGGCCACTTCCTGCACATTGCGCAACCCGTGGGCGAAGATTTCAAACCCGGTGCCGTCCGGTTCCACGCGCATCACGCAGCCCTCATGCGGACGGAACCAGCGCTTGCCTTCCTTCGACATCACATTGGCTCCCTTGTCGCCGATGCTCCAGTAGATGCGACCATCCAGCCCGAGCCTCGGCCCGTGCATGTCATGACCTGCATACGCGATGTGCATGCCAAACCCATGGGCCACGACCTCGCGCACGTCCGCCACACCGTCATCATCCGTGTCCTTCAGCCGCCAGAGGTCCGGCGCGATCGTCGCATACACCCAGCCATCGTGATAAAGAATGCCCGCCGCAATCCCGGTGACCTCGGAATTGAAGCCCTCGGCAAAGACCGTGATTTTGTCTGCGGTGCCGTCGCCATCCGTGTCGCGTAGCTGATAGATCCGCTCGCTGTGCACGGTGAGGTCGTGCCAGTCGATCAAGCCGTCGCCGTTGTGGTCCTTCAAGTCGCCGCGTGGCAGGCGGAGTTTTCCCGGCGCAAGCTCACGCTTCAGGAACTCGCGCTTCTCCTCCACGCTCGTCAATGCCACGTCATCTTCGATCCACATTGGATGCTGGCGGATGTCCAGATCCGCCGCCTTCCGCCGCGTCGTGCTGGTCACATAGATCCTGCCTTGGGGATCCACCGTGCAGGCGACGGGGTCCGGGACGTTGAGATCCCCCGACCATCGTTCGATGGAGACTTGGCCGGTCAGGGATGTCGCGAGGCAAAAAAGAAGAAAGGGGGCGCGCATGAGCTGGGAAATGGGCCGAAGCAAACGCAGGTCTCGTGCCGCGTCCTTCAGGAAAGTAGGCAGGGCAAAGAGGCCTCCGACCGTGAATCTGCCAATCGCTCGGATCACGGATCCTCCCATGGTTGACGAAGGGGTTCACCAAAATCACGGGATTTGGAGGATCGAAAGAAGCCGTGACGGAATCTGCGGGCTTGATCTCGCAAGAGCTAGCGGGTTTGATTCGTTGACTGGCTTCTCCAAAGTGCCCGTTCCTTTTCTGGGAGCGGGTTTTCTTTGGTGAATCAGAGATCGCTTCGCTGATTTCACTCGTTTCCCGTCTTCGTCTCCATTCTATCAAATCCATGATTGCAATCCGATCCCTCCTCACTGTCGGCGCGCTCGGCGCCGTTTTTGCCTCGACCCCCGCTTCGGCGGAGATGACCGAATGGGCCAGCTTCCGCGGCCCCAACCACGACGGCACCATCGGAGCGCCCGACGTCTCGGACTGGAAGCGCGTGACGTTCAAAAAACTGTGGAAAACCGACACCCCGGCCGGATTCAGCTCCTTCGCCGTGGCTGGGGCCAAGGCCTTCACCATCGTGACGGGTGAGGACGACGGCAATCCTTCGGAGATGCTCCTTTGCCTCGATGCGAAGACTGGCAAGAAAGTCTGGGAAAAGCCCCTGACCATCATCGCCAAGTACGACGGCGGTGGTGACTCGGGCACGCCGGAGAACAAAGGCGGAGATGGTCCCCGGTCCACCCCCGTCGTCAATGGCGACAAGGTGTATGCCATCGACGCCAACCTCGGCGTGCATTGTCTGGACGCCGCCACGGGCGAGATTGTTTGGCAGCACGACGTGATGAAGGAGAACAGCGGCGTGAACATCAAATGGCAGAATGCGGCGGCTCCGCTGATCGATGGTGATGTGCTGATGTTGGCCGGTGGTGGCAGCGGCCAGGGGTTGATTGGCCTCGACAAGAACACAGGCAAAGTGATTTGGAAGGGCGAGGACGACAAGATGACCCACGCGACACCGATCCTCGCGGACATCCTCGGCGTGCATCAGGCGATCTTCTTCACCCAAGAAGGTCTGGTGGGCATCGACACCACCAGTGGCAAGGTTCTCTGGCGCGGCGAGCATCCATTCAAAGTCTCGACCGCCGCTTCCCCCGTCGTCTTTGAGGACATCGTCTATTGCTCTGCGGGTTACGGCGTGGGTGCTGCAGCCTTCAAGATCTCGAAGCGTGGCCCGGGCTTGAGTGCGGAGCGCATCTGGCGCCGTGAAAACGAGTGCTTCAATCACTGGAGCACCCCAGTTGTGAAAGACGGGTACCTCTACGGAATGTTCAGCTTCAAGGAGTACGGCAAAGGCCCGCTTGCCTGCGTGGACATCCGCACCGGCAAAGACGTGTGGCAGGAAGAAGGCTTCGGCCCCGGCCAAGTGATCCTGGCTGGCGACAAAGTGATCGCCTTGAGTGATCAAGGCGAGGTCGTGATCGTCGAGGCCAATCCTGAGAAGTACATTGAGCTGAAGCGCGATGACGTGCTGGACGGCAAGGTCTGGTCCTATCCTGTATTGGCTTACGATCACCTCTTCGCTCGCAGCACTGAGGAAGGCATCTGCATTGAGTTCCAGTGAACTGAGCGGCCTCACCTGAACTTCCAGCCCGGGGTGTGAAAGCGCTCCGGGCTTTTTTGTGTTTTCCCGGTTTCTGTTCGGGCAGGTTTGCGCTAAAGCCTGAGGCATGTCCATCGAACAAGACCGCTCCGAACTCGCCGATATCCTCCGCGCCAAGTCCGTCAAAACGGGCCATTTCGTCCTCGCTTCGGGAAAGGAGAGCGATCTGTATGTGGATTGCCGGGTGACCACACTGGATGCTCGCGGGGCGGTGCTTCTCGGGCGCGTGCTGCACGATCTGTTGCGGAAGGAAGAGGCTGCCCGTGGGCTGAAGATTGAGTCCCTCGGTGGACTGACGATGGGAGCGGACCCGCTCGCCCTCTCCACGGCCATCGCGTCGAGCCTGGCCGGTGACGCCGAGCCGGTTCAGGCCTTTACCGTCCGGAAGGAAGCCAAGGGCCACGGACGCGGCAAGCGCATCGAGGGGAACTTTGCAGCTGGCCAAACCGTGGTGGCCGTGGATGACGTGATCACGACCGGTGGTTCCACTCTGAAAGCCATCGAGGCCATTCGCGAGGAAGGCGGCAACGTTGCTTTCGCGATGGTTCTGGTGGATCGCCAGGAAGGCGGGAGGGAAGCCATCGAAAAGGAAGGCATTCCCGTGGTGGCGGCATTCACCCGCGAAGAGCTGGTGGGCCCCCCTGCGGCGTGACCGGGCTTTCACTGCGCACTCGGCTCAAACGGGATGGTGTCTTCCAAGAGAGCCAAGGCTTCCCCGACGAGATAAAGGGAACCCGTCACGAGGACTCGTTTTCCAGAGCGAAGCGCCTGCTTGATCGCGTCGTCGAGACTCCCACATTCTGTGACGGGGCCCTGGGTGGCCGGGAGCATCGAACGCACTTGCGCCGTCCCGAGAGCTCTGGGTGACTTCAGTGGCGTCAGGAACCACTCGGCGGCGATGGGCTCCAACCGGGCCAAATTGACCGCGTGGTCCTTGCCCGCGACTCCGCCGTAGATGATGGCTGCGGTCTCATCTGGATAGAGCGAGGTCCAAGTCTCGACCAAGGCATTGACAGCGTCGGGATTGTGCGAGCCATCGAGGACGATGGAGTCATTGGTGCCCCAGCGTTGGAAGCGGCCTGGCCAGCGAGTCTCCGCTAGCGCCTTCCTCTGGGCTTCGTTGGGCAGCGTGATGCCCAGAACCTCCAACGCTTTCAGCGCGAGTGACGCGTTCCACGCTGAATGATGTCCCGGGATGCCGAGTGGGATGTGCGAAACCGGGTCGCTGACGTGGTGAAATGGTGCCCCCACGTTGTTGGCGGTGTTGCGAATCACCGCAAGCGCCTCCGGATCCTGCGGCCCGGTGATCACGGGAACGCCAGCCTTGATGATGCCGGCCTTCTCTGCGGCGATGGCTGCGAGCCTGTCTCCAAGAACATCCATGTGGTCGAAGCCGATGCTCGTCAGGATGCAGGCCGCTGGCTGAAGGGCGTTGGTCGCGTCGAGTCGGCCACCGAGTCCCGTTTCCAGAACGATCCAGTCCACTCCACGATCTCGAAACCACATCAGCGCCGCTGCCAGGGTCAGTTCAAAAAAGGTGGGATGGGTGGCCCAATCCGAGACCGTTTCCCGCAGTCGTTTCAGAATGGCGATGAGTTCCGCCGATGAGATCTCTCTCCCGGAGTCGCGGATCCGCTCGCGGAAGTGGACGAGGTGGGGCGAGGTGAAGAGCCCGCATTGAAAGCCGGAGGCGGACAGGAGGGAGTGGGCAAAGGCGCACGTGGAGCCTTTGCCATTCGTGCCTGCGACGTGGAGAATACTTGCGGTCGGTTCCAGAAGATCGAGTTCTCGAAGCAGTCGGCGCGTGCTCTCGAGCCCGAGTTTGACCCCAAACAACTGAGTGCCGTAGAGCCATCCGAGCAGCTCGGTTTCTTCATCGGGCGCTGCGCTCATGCGGGGATGACTTGCTGCAGAGCTCGACGATGGGCCGTCAATCTGGCCAGGGCGGTGATTGCTGCGGTCTCGGCGCGGAGGATCAGTGGTCCCAGGGTGACATGCTGAAACCCATTGTTTGAAGCGAGTTGGAGTTCGTCCGAGGTGAAGTCGCCCTCTGGACCGATGGCGATGGCAACGTCATCTGCGGTCAGCCCGCCGAGCACGTCATCGAGGGTTCTTTGATCTTCGTCCAAGGCGGCGATGAGCCGGGTGGCTCCCTCAGGCAGCGCCGCCAGCGCCGTCGAGAACTGCAGCGGGGTCTGCAATTCGGGCAAGAAGGGAATGTGGCATTGCTTGGCTGCGGCGATCATTGTTTGCCGCCACTTGGCCGCTTTGCGATCCAGTTGGTCGGCGTCCAAGCGCACCACGCAGTTGTCGGTTTGAATGAGACGGACACTTGCGGCACCCAGCTCTACCGCTTTCTCCAGAAGCCAGTCCATGCGGTCGCCCTTGATGATGGCCGCGATGAGGTGGAGTCGGGGCTCGAGCGGGTGGAAGCGCACTTCTGATTCCAGGCGGGCTTCCACGACGTTTCGGGAGACATGAGTGAGGCAACCATTTGCCACGGTCCCTTCTCCGTCGAAGACCTCGATCTCGTCGCCGACCTGCTTGCGCAGAACCTGAGCGCAGTGGATGGCCTCTCCGCCGCAGAGGCGCAACCCATCCTCGGGCCATTCGGAGGGGGGCAGATAGAAGCGGCTGAGAGACATGGTGGCGATTCTGTCAAATAGCACGGAACGCCGCCGTGGCGACAATTCGTTGCGTCGGATGCCGGGCGGCGCATACTCCGCCGATGGATGGATCAGTCTATGTCGCGGGACATCGCGGAATGGTGGGCAGCGCGTTGGTGCGGGCCTTGGAAAAGCGTGGGCATGATCGTATCCTGACGGCGGATCGTTCCGAGGTGAATCTAACCTGCCAGGCTGAGGTGGAGGCCTTTTTCGAGAGTCATCATCCCGACGTGGTGTTGCTCGCTGCCGCCAAGGTGGGAGGCATTCACGCCAACCAGACGTATCCCGCGGATTTCCTTTACGACAACCTCATGATCGCCTCCAACGTGATCCAGGCCGCATTTCGGCATGGCACGAAGCGGCTCCTGTTTCTCGGGAGTTCGTGCATCTACCCCCGGATGGCACCTCAGCCGATTCCTGAGGATGCGCTGCTGTCCAGCTCCCTTGAATCCAGCAACGAGGCCTACGCCATCGCGAAGATCGCCGGGCTCAAGCTGTGCCAGCACTACCGCGCTCAGCACGGAGTTCTGTTTCACTCCGCGATGCCGTCGAACTTGTACGGACCGGGCGACAACTATCAGGGAGTGAACTCGCACGTCATCCCTGCGTTGATCCGTCGTTTTCATGAAGCGAAGGTCGCCGAAGAGCCGACGGTGACCGTTTGGGGAACGGGCAAGCCCCGGCGGGAGTTTCTCCACGTCGATGATCTTGCGGATGGATGCCTCCACTTGCTCGACGTCAGTGCTCCACCCGACTGGGTGAATATAGGCGTCGGAACCGATGTTGAGATCCGGGAACTCGCTGAGCAGGTGAGGGATGTCATCGGCTACTCCGGAGACATCGCGTTTGACACCTCCAAGCCAGACGGCACTCCCCGAAAGCTGCTGGACACCTCGAAGATGACAGAACTCGGCTGGCAGCCCCGCGTGAAGCTGCACGACGGCCTCAGAGGCGCCTATGCCGACTTCCTTCGAAGCTTGGAAGACGGCACCGCGCGAATCGCCTAGCGGTGAATGTGGTGGCTAGGACTTCTTCTTGCTCGATCCGGACTTGGAGTTCGCGGACTCCTTTTCCTTGGAAGGAAACCCGTCCTTGGCGTGCTTAACCAGGCTGCTGAGTGTCGCCTCACCGATCCCATCAATGAGAACCAGGTCGGCGGCCGACTTGACTGGACGGGCCTTTTTGATCGCTGCGGCCAGTTTGGGGCCAACGCCAGGGAGTGCCTCCAAGGCTTCGTCATCGCCCTTGTTGACCACTTCGAGAAGCTTCTTCGCTTGAGTCGGGGTCAAAGCCTTTGCGATCTTCGTGGCCTCTTCCGATGGAGTTTTCGGAGCAGCCTCTTTCTTGGGAGTGGCGGCAAACGAAGCGACACTCAATCCGACGGTTATCAGCACAGTAGTGAGCATTTTCATAGATCTCATTAGGTTGATGGTTGATGAACGGTCTTCCTTTTCTCAAAAAACCCGTCTTCTGACCAGTCTGTTTTAAACTGGAGAGAAAAATATTTTGGACGTCAACGAGGCCGGTTTGGAAAAAGCGGGCCTTTGAGCTGGGATAATAAGCAAGCTCGTGCTCCCGTCCAGGGGCCCCTCAACAGGCTGTCAGCCGCATCATCCGTGCGACTCCATCCAGCGAAACATAACGGACTTGCAGGAATGGTGAATGGTGCTAAATAATCCGCTTCGGGAGATGAACAGACGCTTTTGAAAGATCAGTTTCTCAATCCATCAGTGATTCTGAAATTTCAAAGTTTTTGTTCAAATTCTAAAAATAGTCTTGCGATTATAGTCACTCTAGCGTTAATTTGAGTGCAATAGCGGGTATAGCTTAGTGGTAAAGCTCCAGCCTTCCAAGCTGGCTATGTGGGTTCGATTCCCACTACCCGCTCTGCGCAGGTTTCGACCTGCAAACTCAATCCATACGCTCATGAATCGCTCCTTCCGATCACTCCTCGCGGGCATCTTTGCCAGCGCCTTGTCCTTTGTGGCTGCGGCCCCCTCTGTGGCGCAGGGCAACTGCCAAGACATTGCTGCCGATGTCATGGCGGCGATTCAAAAGGATCCGGCCAAGCTTCTCATGGTTGTGGAGGATGCGTTGGTGATCAATGAAGCCTGTGCTGGTGAGATTGTTCGGGCGGCCATCATTGCTTCCGAGGCTGATGCGACATTGGCCAATCAAATCGGACAAACCGCTGTGTCGGTGGCTCCCAAAATGTCAGCCGCGATCGCCGATGCGGTTTCCGTCGCAAGTCCGAGTGCTTCTCCCCAACTGGTGAGTGCCGGTCTCGAGGACTCCAAGAATCCCTCCAAGAACCCGATCATCCTTGAGCCGAGCCGTGACTTCGACCGCGTCGCACCGGTGGTTCGTGGAGTCTACTTGATCCAGCCTCCCCCAGTCGGCATCCCACCAGGGCTTCCCCGCAAGTGCACGAATATCCCTACGTCGCCTTGCACTGCGGTGACCTATTGATTTCCGCCAGAGGTATTTGGTCTCTCCCCGTATCAAACAATCGACCTGCCGATTTATGCGCTCCGTCCTGTTCAAAATCTGTGCCACAGCAACGGTGGCGCTGGTGCTCGCCAGCTCTGCCGGTGCTCAGGGACTGCTGGCGGTTCAAAACTACTCCGCTGACTTTCGCAATGACCAGCCACTCACGTGGTCGGTGGTGATGCTGAGTGGGTACGATAGCCTCGATTTCGCGATTGAATCTCCCTTCGTTCAGGACATCGAGTCGATGTTCATTCAAGGCGGTGTGGGTGTGACCTACACCGATGCAGACAAAACGTCTCCGTGGAGCATGGCTTTGGACCTCAATGCCATTCACTACCTTGAAGGCGCAGGACGTTTTAACGATGTGTTCATCAATGCGAGAGCCGCCTTCAATCTGGCGCACAGCTTTTCCGAGCGCCTTCGGGTGGCCAACAACTTTTACCTCGCGCATGAGGTGGAACCCAATCTTGCCACGGGAGCGTCGACGACTCTCTTCAACGGTGCCTACCTTTACGGCTTCAACAATTTCAATGTCAGCTATGCTTGGTCCAAGCGCTTCTCGACGGTCACGTCCTACACCATTGACGGTGTATTTTACGATGACAGCACCGTTTCCAACCTTGAGGATCGTCTCTCCCATCTCGTCTCTCAACAGTTCGTCTATCAGACCTCCAAGCGGACCTCTCTCGTTGGTGAGTACCGCTATCGCAGAGTGGATTATCAAAACCGGGATGATGTGGATTACCAGTCGCACTTTGCCCTCGTCGGTGTTGACCACGCTTGGAGCGAGCGTTTGACGGGCAATGTCCGAGCAGGTGCCGAATTCTTCAAATCGGACCGTTCGGAAAAGATCGCCCCTTATGCCGAAACCGCCCTCGAGTACGCTGCCGCTCGCGATACGCAGGTCCGGTGGTTTGCAGCTCTTGGATTCGACTCCAACGAAATTGGTGCTTTCAACAGCCGCTACTCAGGTCGCACAGGCATCAATGTGAATCATCAGGTCAACAAGCGTCTCCGTCTCAACGGAGGTGCTTCCTACGTCTATTCGGTGTTTGATCAAGCCGCTGGGGACGTGGTGGAAAACTCCGTCCTGCTTTCCGCAGGCATCGGGTATCAGATTTGGGAGAACGTTGGTGTTGATGCGAATTACTCGTTCTCCATTCTCGACTCGGACGATGCGACTCGTGAGTTCGACCGTCACCGTGTGACGCTCGGACTAAACGCCTCGTTCTAAAGACTGGTGATTCATGATTCCAACATTCCTCAGCGGGTTGACTCGGTTGCACGATCCCCGCTGTTTCCTTTGGCTCGGTAAACGTTAAGCCCTCCAGATTATCAACACTTCCCTCGCCGACATGAACGACAAAGGCCTCGACCTCCAACGGCACGCGATGGATTCTTGGCAGGTCATCCGCAATCGTTTCGGATTGATCGCTCTGTCGTTCGTCCTCATCTTCGCAACGGCCGCCATTCTGACCTACATCATGCCGCGCAAGTACCGCGGTCGGGTGGAGATGAAGATCGAGCGAATGGCCAACAAGATGCCAGTGTTCCAATCGAACAACCAGGATTCCATGGCCTTCACCGATGTGTTTGTGAAGACGGAGTTCGAGAGCATCACCAAGATGGAGACGCTCTATCCCGTCGTCGATCAGCTTGACCTGATGAAGCATTGGGACGCGCCCAATCGTCAGGCCGCTCTCGGGCGATTGAAAGGCAATCTCGACACACAGTCGAGCGTGAGGTCGGACTTCGTCGTGATCGAATTTTATGATCCGGATCCGAAGCTCGCGGCGGACATCGCCAACGCCGTGGCCCAGAGCTACATGACCCGACGGGTGGAGGTGGAGTCGAAGCAGAAACAGGAAGCCTTGACGATGGTCCAGAAGCAAATCGCGGATCAAGAGTTGGTGCGGGACCAAGCCCGGTTCCGAATGCAGGAGGCCAAGAAAAAGGCGGGAATCGTCGGAGACTGGTTCTCCGGGGGCAGCAGCTCCCGCGCGCCTGGCTCGGAACTTCGGACAACGGAAGAGTCGATGCAAATGTCCCGGGAGCAGGCATTGCTCGAAGCCGATCTCATGGTCCAGGACCTTCAATCGCAGATCGATCAGCTGGCGAAGCTGAATGAGGATGAATTGGTCGCCCAAGCATCCGGCTTGGGATTCCAAAACAGCAACGTGCTGAGTATGCAGGCGAAGCTGCAAGATCTTCAGGTGCAACGCGACGGCCTTATCCAAAGTGGGCTCGGAGCCAAGCATCCAAACATCGTCAGCCTCGACGCCCAGATTTCGACATCGAAGGAGCAGATCTTGACCACTGCCAAGGCGCACTTGGCAGGATTGCAAAATCAGCTGACAGCCGCGATCAACAAGCGCGATGCGCTCAAGGACTTTAATGAATCCTCCAAGGATGACATCCTCAGCCAAGGCGCCAACTACAACGACTACAAGACGGCCAAAGACGAGGTCGAACAGATCGAGGAATTGCTGCTCAAGCTGAAGGATCGTTACTTCGAGGAGAAGGCCAGCATGGAGTTGGTGAAGTCACCGGCCACCATTTACGCAACCGCCGAGCCGGAAGCGCGGCCCAGCAAACCCAACGTGGCCCTCAATCTAGGGTTGGGTGGCATCATGGGACTCATGTTTGGCCTCGGTCTCGCCTTTGTCTTGGAGTACATGGACACCACGGTCAAGAGTCTCGACGACGTGGAAAAATACCTCGGCGTTCCCGTGCTCGCGGTGGTGCCGAAAGATGTGGGGGTGCTGCACCAAACCAGCGGTTTCAATCCTGATGCCGAGGCCTACCGAATTCTACGAACGAACATTGAGTTCAATCGGCGCGAGCCCAATGCCAATTGCATCACCGTTGTCAGCGGCGGTGCCGGTGAGGGTAAATCGACGACACTTGCCAATCTCGCCTATGTCTGTGCTCAAGGTGGCTACAACGTGCTCCTGATCGATGGCGACCTTCGCCGCCCGCGCATGCACACGCTCTTCGATGTGAGCAATACCGTAGGCCTGACCAACTTCCTGACCAGTCAGGTCACGATGGAAGACGTGGTCATTCGCACGCAGGTCGAGAATCTCTACTTTCTCCCCAGTGGCATGCTTCCAGCAGACAGCGCAGGCATCCTCAACAGTCAGCGCATGTCCGAGCTGATCACCGAGGCAAAGAGCCGTTTTGATCTCGTACTCATCGACTCGCCACCGATCCTCGGCGTCAGCGATGCCTCCGTCCTCGTCAACGAAGCTGACATGACGATGATCGTCGTTCAGCATCGCAAGCTCCCCCGTCACATGCTGCTGCGCGTCCGGCAGGCCGTCGAGCAGGTTGGCGGAAACGTCCTCGGCGTCGTGCTCAACAACGTCGATCTGCGCAGCGACTCGCAGTATCAGTACTACACCAGCTACTACACCTACTACTCGCCCACCAACGCCGCCGCACCTGCGTCTGCCATGCCCTCGAAGAAGCGCAAACGCAAAGGCTCTCCAGATGCAAGTGCGCCTGCGCCCGGACCCGCCGCACCGGCTCCGGCGGGCGACGTGTTTTAACCCCCAATCGCTCCCTCTGAAATGACCTGCCGTTCCGTTCTCCTCACCCTTCTTGCGCTTTTCATCTCGGCAAGCACTTGGGCTCAATCCGGTGAGCTTCCGTTGCAAACGGGAGACAAAATCGTGGTCTCAATCGGAGGGATTCCCGACAATGAAGTCGCCCAGATCAAGGGGATCTACTCCATCAGCGA
Source organism: uncultured Verrucomicrobiales bacterium (assembly GCA_963976915.1). Classification (GTDB taxonomy): domain Bacteria; phylum Verrucomicrobiota; class Verrucomicrobiia; order Verrucomicrobiales; family Verrucomicrobiaceae; genus CAXBNA01. The sequence goes on along the minus strand of CAXBNA010000003.1, from coordinate 16,737 downwards.
CAATGGTACGATCAACCTGCTCTACATCGGCGAGGTCCGTGCCGCAGGATTGAAACCCTCCTCGCTTCAGCAAACGATTCAACAGACGTACGTGGCACGGGAAATCTATACCCGGCCCACCGTCTTGGTGTCCGTCGATGGCGGAGACGAGGGTACCACACGACCCATCTACATCGTCTCCGGTGCCGTGCGCAACGGACCCATTCCTTACAAGTCAGGCATCACGCTGATGAAAGCCATCTCCGCAGCGGGTGGACCCTCGCCCTTCGCCAGCATGAAACGCGTCAAACTCATCCGCACGGGTTCCAACGGCCAGATGAGCGCCACCGAGCACAACCTTTCCCGCTACAGCGACGACCCGTCGGTGGACGTCAGGCTCCAGCCTGAGGATCAAATCATCCTGCCGGAGTAGGCGTGACAGAAACTCGCCTCCATGGATCATCCTTGAGTTGACGGCACACGTCACAGACGCCAACGATTCAGGCATGTACCGCCTTCTCGGATTGCTCGCCGTCGTCAGTGTTTTCGCCAGCTGCCGCGCTTTGGATCACACGCAGTATGGCACGAATCTGTCCACGCTGAAAACCTACCACGTGCAGGCCAATGCGGATGATCGGCTCGGCATTGCCAAGATCATCGCCGACGATCTCAATCGACTCGGCTACAAGGCCACCTCGGGAACCGACGCACCTGCCGACGTGGGCGGGGTCGTGACGTACAAGGACGTCTGGTTTGACGACACCAACAAGTACCTCACTCAGCTCAACATTCAGGTGAGCGACCCGGAATCCGGGAAGGTTCTCGGTCGCACCCGGGCGGACGAACGTCCCTCCATGCTTGGCAAGCCTGATCCGAAGGGCATGGTGGAAACCGCACTCTATCGCCTCTTCGCCGCCACTCCGGCACCGGACTCCAAGACCGGTCGCCCACGCGGATCCCTGATGGAGCGCGAGACGCTCTTGGGGGACTCCCTTTTCGGTCGTGGCTGAGATCGCCGAATTTTCCAGCGGCGGCTTTACAAACCCGCCCGCTTTCTCGTAGCATAGCGGCATGTCCCCAACCATGCCTCCATCTGCTGTTTCGCGCCGTCGCTTCCTGAGCACCTCGGCACTCGCCTTTACCGCTGTCTCCGCCTCCAAAGTCCTCGGGGCCAACAACACCATCCGCATGGGCATGATCGGCCTCGGCGGCCGTGGCATGGGGTCCGCCAAGTGGTTCTCCGGTATCGACGATGTCGAAGTCGTCTGGCTTTGCGATGCCGACACCAACGTGATCGACCGCGCGAAGAAGGTGTATCCGCAGGCCAAGACCTCGCAAGATCTCCGCAAGGTGCTGGAAGACCCTGAGGTCGATGCCGTCTGCATCTCCACCTGCAATCACTGGCATGCTCTTGCCGCCATCTGGGCCTGTCAGGCGGGCAAGGACGTCTACGTCGAAAAGCCCGTCTCCCACAACATCTGGGAAGGCCGCAAGATCGTGGAAGCCGCTCGCAAGTACAATCGCGTCGTCCAAGGCGGCACCCAGCAGCGCAGCGATCCTCTTCAGGCCGAGATCAAAGCCTTTCTCGACTCCGGCGCCATCGGCGCTCCCAAATACGTGCGTTGCAATCGCTATGGACTTCGCAGTTCCATCGGCAAGCGCGACACACCGCTCACCCCTCCCGAAACGGTCGACTACGACCTGTGGCTTGGACCCGCTCAAGAGGAGCCGATCTACCGCGACAAATTCCACTACGATTGGCATTGGAACTGGAACACGGGCAACGGCGAGTTGGGCAACTGGGGGCCTCACATCCTCGATGACCTTCGCAACGTGGTCTTTCGCGACAAGGTCCCCCTCCCCAAACGTGTCATCGCCGGTGGCGGTCGCGTTGGGTGGGACGATGCAGGCGAGACGCCCAACACTCACTTTGTCTACATGGACACCGGTGACATCCCTGTCATCATGGACGTCCACAATCTTCCACGCCAAAAGGGCATGAAGGCAGGCGATGTGTACATGCGCCGCCGCACGGGTGCCTTCCTCGTCATCGAGTGCGAGGGTGGTTACTACACTGGCAGCCGGGGCGGTGGCACGATGTACGACGCCAACGACAAGAAAATTCAGACCTTCAAGGGCGACGGTGGCGGTGGCCACGCTGAGAACTTCATCAACTCCATGCGGGATCGGAAACCCGAGGAACTCAATGGAGAGATCGAACAGATCCACTACTCCAGCGCTTGGTGCCACCTCGGCAACATCTCCTGGCGCCTCGGCCAGGACTACAACCGCGATCAGGCCGAAGCGGCGGTGAAGGACTTCCAACCTTGGAACGACGTCATCGCCGACTTCCACCAGCACCTCACCAACAACGAGATCGATCCCGCCATGGAGAACCTCAAGCTCGGTACCATGCTCGAAATCGATCCCGCCAAGGAAACCTTCATCGGCGACACCGCCACCGATGAAGCGCTGGCCCTCCTCACCCGGACCTACCGCGAAGGGTTTGAAGTGCCCGCAGTCGTGTAGTCCCACAGAGACCACCCTCGATTCATTGCCATTCCCTCGGCGCGTCTGTCCTGCCATCGCACGGACGGACGCGCCGTTTGCTTTTGAGTGTGGATTTTTGGGCGGTAATTTGGACGGGGGCTCAGTGAAACTTGATGAGATGGAGAGAGATCTTCTCGAAACGTTGAATCGTCTGGGTCAGACGAAATCCGAGAGCTACTTCCCCTTTCGCTCCGCCAGTTCCTTCGCCATCTTCTCCACCTCACTCGCCCGCTGCGCGGCGATGTTGGTGTTTTCGTTGGGATCGGCGGTGAGGTCGTAGAGCATGTGGCCGGTGAGGTCACCGGCTCCGCCTTTCTCGCGATACTCGCTGAAGCGCTGGGTGTCGCTGCGGATGGTGTCTCCGGCCATGAAACGGCCCACGGCATAGGGTTTCCCGGGCTGGGACGGGTCTTTCAACTGCGGGACAAAGCTGGTGCCTTGGCAGTGCGTGGGGGTGTCGAGACCCGTGAGTTCGCAGAGGGAGGGGTAGATGTCGATGAACTCGGTGAGGGCGGGGACGCGGCTGCCGGGCTTCACGCTTTTCATCATCGGTGCGGCCACCATCAGAGGCGCGTGCATGGAGGTCTCGAAGCAGCTGTGCTTGTTCCACATGCCGTGCTCTCCGAGCTGCCAGCCGTGGTCGCCCCAGAGGACGATGATGGTGTTGTCAGCGAGGCCAAGCTGATCGAGCGAGTCGAGGAGCTTGCCGACCTGAGCGTCGGTGTAGCTGACGCAGGCATAGTATCCGTGGATGAGTTTTCGGGCGGTCTCACGATCCACCGGACCGGTGGCGGGGATACCGGAGTAGGCGCGGAGTTCGCCGGAGGCGTGGACGGCACCGTCGGGTGCATCCTTCGGCGCGTGGTAGTTGTCGGGAATGTCGATCTGGTCGAAGTCGTAGAGGTCCCAGTACTTCTGCGGCGCGTTGAAAGGGAGATGCGGCTTCACAAAACCGACGGCGAGGAAGAAAGGCTGGTCGGGCGTTTGTGCGAGCGTCTTCATCGTGTCGATGGCGCGATTGGCGAGCGCTCCATCGGGATAGACATCGTCTGCCACATCCGCAGCTTCCCAAGCCATGCCGCGATGCTTGCTCTTCTTCGGCCAAAGCTTCTTGTCCTCGGCGATGTCACGTTTTTCCGCTTCCTTGTCGTAGTAACCTGACGTCTGCGGACGCCAAGGCGCTTCGCTCCAACCGTTTTTGTGATCACTGGGATTGTGCAGGATCTTGCCGAGACTGATCGTGGTGTAGCCGTTCTGCTTGAAGTGCGTGTGCAGCGGCAGAATCCCCGGTGCGTCCTTTTCCGCGATGGCGAGGTGGGTGATGAACCTCTTGGGCGCCGGACGGATGCTGGTGAAGAGCGAAGCCCGCGACGCGCCACAAGTTGGTACCATGCAGTAGGCGCGCTCGAATAACACACCCCGAGCGGCGAGCCGGTCGAGGTTCGGTGTGTGCATGAACTCCTTCCCGTAGCAGGCCATCTGCGGGCGCAGGTCATCGACGGCGATGAAGAGGACGTTGGGCTTGGCCGCAGCGACCGTGGTGGCGGTGGCAAGTGCAAGAAAAAAGACGGAGCGGATGGTAACGATCATGACGGACACAGGGAACGCGGATCCTCACGGAAGGTTTCATGAATCGTCGGGCCTTGGCTCGATCTCATGGCCCCTTGCAATAAAAGGGTTCGGTCTTGGGGTGAAGTTGTGCTGACATTCATTGCTGACACCGGTAGGCTTTCCAGCGGACACCGCTGAGTCTGGCGACTTTTACATTCTCCATGCACTCGATTTTTACCCGATTCCTGATTGGCCTCCTCGGTTTGCTCCTGCTGTTGGGGCGGGCCTCGGCCACGGACGTGAGCGAATGGCCGCAGCTCATCGCTCGCGACCGCCTGGAGACGCAGTGGTCTGAAGACGGGAAGAGCCTCAGCTATCGGACGAACATCGGACAAGATCGCTGGGAGACGGTTCACGTTGACTTGGCTACCGGGAAGCGCACACCGGGGCAGCGGCCTCCTTCGGCTCCCGGCACATCGACGCTGGTGGGTGCGATGCCCGAGCCCGCTGGTGGACCTGCCGTGACGATCACGTTCGAAAACACGTCGGGCGCACCGTTGCATCTTTTCTGGCGGTCCGACCACGACAACGCAGTGGCATACGGAGTCGTTGCGCCCGGTCGCTCGCGGAATCAGGGGACATACGCCGGGCATGTGTGGGAGGTGCGGACAGCGAGCGGAGAGTCGCTGGGCTTTGTCCGGGCCGAGACCACGACCGGGTTGATTCAACTCGATGGCATGAAGGCGAACGTGGTGGAGCCGAAGAAGCGGGAGTCAGGCTGGAAGTCGCCCGACGGCAGGCATCGTGCCTTTCTTCGTGGCCACAATGTGTGGATTGCAGGCGGCAAGGCTGAGCCCGTACCATGGACCACGGACGGCACGGCGGAGTTCCCGTATCGGGGAGAGGTGCGCTGGTCACCCGACGGGAAGCGGGCGATTGCGATGCAGGAGCACCCCGCAGAGAAACACAGGGTGCACTTCGTCGAATCGAGCCCCGAAGACCAGCTCCAACCGAAGTGGCACAGTTTCGACTATCTCAAACCTGGGGATGAGATCGCGCAGCCGGAGTTGCGGCTCCTCACGCTGGGAGAGAGCGGAGCTCTGCGCATCGATCCGCGTTTCACGCCCAATGCCTGGAGCCTCAACCGCTTTCATTGGTCCTCGGACAGCCAAGAATGCTTCGTGCTCTACAATCAGCGCGGGCATCAAAGGCTGCAGGTGCTCGGGATCAACGCCACGACCGGGGCCGTCCGAACGGTCGTGGATGAGCGGAGCGCGACGTTCATCGACTACTCCCAAAAAACCGAGCTGCATTGGCTCGATGCCACGGGCGAGTTGATTTGGGCATCCGAGCGGGACGGTTGGAACCACCTCTATCTCTACGAGGTGGCCACTGGAAACGTGAAACGCCAGCTCACCAAGGGAGCATGGCTCGTCCGCAAGGTCCTTCACGTGGACCCGGAAAAGCGCCAGGTTTGGTTCATGGCCTGCGGAATCCACGCCGGGGAAGATCCGTATCACGAGCACCTCGGCCGGGTCGATCTCGACACAGGAAAAGTCACCGTGCTTACCCAGGGCGATGGCACGCACGAGATCGAGTTCTCGCCGAATCGCACCGTTTTCATCGACCGTTGGTCGCGGATCGACCTGCCGACGATTCACGAGCTCCGTAGCGCTCGGGATGGCCGATTGATTGGCGAACTCGAGAGGGCAGACGTGACGGAACTTCGTGTGGCGGGTTGGACGGCACCCGAGCGCTTCATGGCCAAGGGACGGGACGGCACCACGGACATCCACGGCTTCATCATCCGCCCCGGTGACTTTGACCCGCAGAAGTCGTACCCCGTGATCGAGAACATCTACGCGGGACCCCACGGGCAGCATGTGCCGAAGGACTTCACCATTCAAAAGACGAATCACGAACTCGCCGAGCTCGGATTCATCGTGGTGCGAATCGACGGGATGGGCACCAACTGGCGCTCCAAGGCGTTCCACGACGTCTGCTGGAAAAACCTCAAAGACGCCGGCTTTCCAGATCGGATCGCCTGGATGCAAGCGGCGGCCAAAGGTCGCCCCTGGATGGATCTCTCACGCGTGGGCATCTACGGTGGAAGCGCGGGCGGTCAGAATGCGATGGGGGCTCTCCTCCATCATGGCGATTTCTACAAAGTGGCCGTCGCCGACTGCGGGTGTCACGACAACCGAATGGACAAGATCTGGTGGAACGAAGCCTGGATGGGCTGGCCCATCGGCCCGGAGTACGCTGACAGCTCCAATGTCACCCACGCAAAAAACCTCACTGGAGAACTCTTGCTCATCGTCGGCGAGCTCGACCGCAACGTCGATCCCGCCAGCACCATGCAGGTCGTGGACGCCCTGGTGAAGGCCGACAAAGACTTCGATCTATTGGTGATTCCTGGCACCGGCCATGGCGCGGCGGAAACGCCCTATGGCAAACGAAGAAGGCGTGACTTTTTCGTTCGACACCTCATGGGCGGCGGTGCGCAGCGTTAGCAAGAGTCAATCTTCCGCCACGCCCGCAGGCGCGTCGATCCAGCAGTCGTGCGCTATTCCGACGCTAGCGCGATTGACGGGGCCATGGCGGGAGCGGAGAATTCCCCAATGCGAATGGTCAGTGCTGTTACCTTGGGGCTCACCGTTGGAGTAGTGCTTCCAACGCTGTGCCGGGCCTGCCTTTGGGATAGCGACACGTTGGCTGCCGAGGCGCGAGGTTTGCCTGGCATTGTAGAAGTGACCACTGGGTTCTTTCCCCGGAACCCACCCAAGTATTACGAGATGCGGTTGGAACGAGTCGAACGTGAGTTGGCAGCAGAGCCCTCGGCGTTGAATTCCTATGACGATGCTGGCGTGGCCTGTGATCGGCTGCATCGACCGGAGCAGGCAATGGAGTGGATGGCGAAGAAACGCAAGTGGATGGAGGCTCACCCCGATTTGGCGAGCGCGGATGACTGGTACCGCTACCACGCGAACTTGGGCACATTCTTCGCGCACCAGTGGTTTTTCACTCGCGGGGAAAATGTAGGGGCTGAGCCACTCCGTGAGGCAATATCTCACATTGAACAAGCCATTGAAATCAATCCAGATGCTCATTTCGGACGGGAACGCATTCAGTTGGCCGTGATCCGCTTTGCCCTCGAGGCGGCTTCACCTGTTTTGAGTGAAGATCTTGACCGCTTTGATATTTTTATGAACTCGCAAGATGGGATGGCAAGCCCATCGCGTGTTGAGGGCCTTGTGGGTTTGATCGTACTGGGTGCCGCGTGGGAGAGCCCTGACCTTTTTCAGGCGTTGTCCCAAACATTAGCTCTGAGAGACTTGTCTTTGGCTTTGTTTGCCCGTCTTCGGATGATCGAGAGCTTCGAGGCTGGCCGAACATCGATCGATCCACGCGTCAAGTCGGAGGATGACGTCATGCCCCTTCTGAGCCGGTTCAAAGACAAGACGCAGTATTCCCGGATCGAAGCGGATTTTGCGACACTCAGAGCCGCAGCGGATGCATGGCAGGAAAAACGCACCCGCTATATGGAAGCCCGTTTTGACCAAGGCATGCATCCAGACGTCACGCCGACGTTTTGGTCGAAATGGTCGGACCCCACTGACGACCCGAACAAGCCCACAGCTAGAATTCCTTTTCGGATGGGGAACCTTCGGACGCATCTCCACAACCCTTCCATCTTGTTTCCCATCGTCTTCATGGGTTCTGCTCTGGTTGTCGTGCGCATCTTCTTCTGGAGGCGACGAATTGCCCGAGATGGCTCATTGGCGAGAGCAGCTTGAGGGCCGGCTCTTGTGGCTCAATTACTCCTCGGCTACGACCGCAGGCGCGTCGATCCAGCGGTCGTGCTCCTTGATGAGGTCGATGAGGCGATCCACGGCTTCGTGTTCGGGGATGTTGAACTTCACGGCGGTCTTGCCGACGTAGAGATTGATCTTGGCGGGGGCGCCGCCGACGTAGCCGAAGTCGGCATCGGCCATCTCGCCGGGGCCGTTGACGATGCAACCCATGACGGCAATGCGCACGCCCTTGAGGTGGCCGGTGGCGGCGCGGATTTTTTGCGTGGTCTCCTGGAGATTGAAAAGCGTCCGACCACAGCTCGGGCAGGCGACGTAGTCGGTCTTGAAAATGCGGACTCCGGCAGCCTGAAGGATGTTGTAGCTGATGCGGAAGCTCTGGCCTGGGGCCTCTTCTCCATTGACGAGGACGGCATCGCCGATGCCGTCGCAGAGGAGCGAGCCGATGTTGGTGGCGGCTCGGAGGAGGTTTTGGACAAAGTCGGCATCCTGCGCGGCGGCTTCGCCATCGAGCATGTCCTTGAGCAGGATCGGATGCCGGGCGTCGATGCGGGCGGCGAGCAGTCGGAAGGCAGGGATCGCGCGGATGTCGAGCCCGTCCTTCACGGTGACGAGCTTGGGCCCGGTGGTGGCGTTGATGCCCTCGATTGCGGCATCGTCGCGCGGATCGATTTCGATGACGCCGCTGTCTTCGATCACGATCTCGGGTTTGAAGTCGCCGAGCCGGTCCATCTTGTGCGACACGGCGTCCCACTTCCGGCGCGAGGTGACGACAGCGACGGTGGCACCTCCACCGACATCGACACCGTTGACGACGAGGCGATCGCTGGCGCGGCGCGAGTAGCTAAATGGATCGTAGCTGACGGGCGTGCCGCCATCGACGTGGCTGCGGGCGGCAGGCAGGCCCTCGTTGTAGGGCTTCACCAACTCATAGCAGACGGGGATTTCAAAAACAGCGTCCTCCGTGAGCGAGACACGCACGGTATCGCCGATCCCATCTGCAAGCAGTGAGCCAATGCCGATGGCGCTCTTGATGCGACCGTCCTCGCCATCGCCAGCTTCGGTGACGCCGAGGTGGATGGGGTAGTTCCAGAGCAATGACGAATGCTGAGTGACGAATGACGAAGGAACGCCGTAGCGCGGATCGATTTCGTCATTCGTCATTCGGATTTCGTCATTTCCCAGCTTTGTCTGGGTGTTCAGTTCCGCAATCGAGAGTTCATCCAGCTTCGCCACCAAAAGCCGATAGGCCTCGATCATGACCTTGGGATTGCTGGCCTTCATCGAGAAGAGAAAGTTGTGGAAGTCGTGCTTCCGCGCGATGCGGGCGAACTCCAGCGCGCTCTCGACCATGCCCAGCGGCGTGTCGCCGTAGCGGTTCATGATGCGGTCGCTCAGCGAGCCGTGGTTGGTGCCGATGCGCATGGCGCGGCCGCGCTTCTTGCACTCGATCACCAATGGAGCAAAGTCCTCCTCGATGCGGTCAATCTCCTCGGCGTACTCCGCGTCCGAGTACTCGCGCACGGCGAACTTTTTCTTGTCGGAGTAGTTGCCTGGATTGACGCGGACTTTCTCCACCCACTTCACCGCTTCCATGGCAGCGTCGGGTTTGAAATGAATGTCGGCGACGATGGGCACCGCGCATCCGGCCTTCAAAAGCCCCGCCTTGATGTGCTCAAGGTTCTCCGCGATGGGCCGGGTCTGCGCCGTGATACGGACGATCTCACAACCCGATTCTGCAAGCTGAAGCGCTTCTTTGATGCAGGCTTCGGCATCACGCGTGTCGCTGGTGAGCATCGACTGTACCCGAATCGGATTGTCGCCACCGATGCCGACGTTACCCACCAAAACCTCGCGCGTCTTGCGGCGCTGGTAGTTGTAGAGGTCCGGGCAGTAGCGAAGCAGGGCGGTATTGGAAGCGGTGCTCATGGTCAGATCAGGGCCGACTATGAAACGCCTGAACCCCACCCGACGCAATCACGAACCCGGTGCCGCAGGTGCCTTGACGGCACCGCGTTCTTCCTTCGGTAGCCAGCCGATGTCGTCCTTCTTGGCATCGCCGCCACCGCCGCCGACCCAGTCGCCCGCGTCCTTGAGGCTGACGAAGATCATGAAGCCGAAGAGGAGGAGGGCGCAGCCGGTCTGGACGATCTCGAGAAAGCGGGTGTGCAGAGGCTTGCGGCGGATCCACTCGGCAATGGCCATCGTGATGTGGCCGCCGTCGAGTACCGGGAAGGGCAGCATGTTCAGCACGGCCAGATTGATGTTGAATACCACGCTGAACCACATGACGAGCTGCCAGCCGTGGCTGTCCTGGAAGAGGCTGTAAAAGATGCGGAAGATGCCAATCGGGCCGCTGAGGTGGGAGGCGCCGACGTCGGACTTGGAGGAGAAAATGGCCGACAGCGTGTTGCCCATGAGTCGGAGGGCGTCGCGGATCTGCTCGCGTGGTGTGGGATGGTAGATCTCGCGCTTGCCTTGGACGTCCCACTCGATGCCGAGGAGATGGCGTTCAAAGCCCTCAGGGCGCTTGTCGGGAAGGCGTGGGGTCAGGGTGACCTTCACGATCTCGCCATCCCGGTCCAGTTCGAGCTGAACGGGCTTGCCGGGGTTCTTCTGGATCGAATCTCCGAACGAGACCCGGCTGAGGACCGGCTCGCCGTCGGCTTTGAGGACGAGATCATTGGCTTGAATCCCAGCTTCATCCGCAGGGCTGTTCTTCTGGACCTTGGCCACCATCGGAGTCTCCTTGCCGATCAGGCCGACTTCCCGCAGGGCAGGGCGCTTGAAGATGCCAGACCACCAGGAAGGCTTGTCCTTGGTTTCCCGGAGTTTGGCGATCACGGGGATTTCCAGTGTGCCTTCTCCTGGACGATCCACCTTGAACAGGATGTCGTCGCCCTCGCTGGCGACGATGGCCCAGCGGACGCTGTCCACGAGGCCTTCGAAGCGGAGCACTTCCTTGCCGTCGATGGTCTGGATCGTGTCTCCGGGCTGGAGGCCTGCGGCGGCTGCCGGGCTGTCCTCGGCCACGTAGCCGATGGTCGTGGTGACGTGGGATTCGCCCTGGGGCTTGCCGGCCCAGAAAACGAGGAACGCGAAGGTCACCGCGAGGCCGAAGCTGAACAAGGGTCCGGCAAAGGCGACGATGATTTTGTCCAGCGGGGTGATTGGCGGCAGAGGCTCGGCATTCTCCGACCCGCCCTCGATGGCATCCATGGGCGCCATTTGGGGAAGGGCGACAAAGCCACCCGCCGGGATTGTCCCGAGGCCGTACTCGACGCCGTTGATGGTCTTCTTCCAGATGGGCTTGCCGAACCAAATGTAAAACTTTTCCACCTTCAAACCGCGCCAGCGGGCGGCGAGGAAGTGACCCCACTCATGGACGAGGATCATCAGGTTGAAGACAACCAGCACTTCGATCACAAGGATGATCGTCTGAAGAACGGAGCCGAAAGCACCAAGGGAAGAAAGCCACTGCATAAGGATAGAACGGTCGGGAAAGGGGTTTGAGCGCCCGCCAAGAGACGCAAAGGGCCGGAAGGCTACCATTGAGAGGCCAGACCGCAAACGACGGCTTGCAAGATTCTGGTCAGCGGAATGTGACACCCCAGGAGGCCCTTTTGTTCCAGGTGAATGCGCTGTCTCGTCATCCAGATGCTTGCCGCCTCCCGCCTTCGCCGCTTAAATCGACGCCATGGATTCCGGCAGCAACGAAGATGTGAACGATTGGGAACGGCTGACGCTGACCCAACTCAAGCAGGTGCTGGAGGCGACGCCGCAGCCCTATCGGGTGCATGCCCAGGTGGATGCCTTCGTGGAAAAGCAGACCACGCACGGCGCTCCCTTCATCGAGGTGAAACTGGCCGATGCCGGGGGTTCGTTGGTCTGGCGGATTTTTGACAATCATCCCGCTTTCGGTCAGGCGAAGCAGCTCCGGCGTGGCGAGTTCATCGAGCTGGCGGCCAAATGGGTCGATGGCGGAAAATACGGGCCGGAGCCGAAATACGCCCAGTGGCGGTCTCTTGCCGAGCATGAGCAGGAGTCGCTCCTCAATGGTGACCCCGAACTGGCCCAGAGGCAGAAGGACGATTTTTCCGATATCGAGGGTTTCATTGATGGCATGGCCGATCCTCGGCTGCGGAGGCTGTGCAGCGTCTTTTTGGATCAGCACGGGGCGCGATTCCGGCGCTGCGGCGCGGCGCGGAACAATCATCACGCCCGGCGGGGCGGCTTGATCGAGCATGTGGCGCAGATGATGCGGTCTGCTCACGCGATTGCCGGGGCCTACCCGACCCTCAACGCCGACCTGCTGCTCGCAGGCGTGCTTTTTCATGACTCCGGCAAGCTCTGGGAGAACGCCTACGCCGAGGTCGGCTTCCAAATGCCGTTCCACATCGCGGGCGAGATGCTCGGACACATCAGCATCGGCATGGAGCTGGTGAACAAGCTGTGGCGGGATGTGATGGACTCGCCTGAAGCTGCGGAGTGGGCCACGATGGACCCCGCGAGCGAGCACGTCCGGCTGCACCTGCTTCACCTCATCGGCTCCCATCACGGCATTCATGAATTTGGCTCGCCCGTGCTTCCCAAGACGCCTGAGGCGGTCGTCCTGCACCACGTGGACAATATCGACGCCAAGCTGGAGATGCTGAAGCAAGGCTACCAAAACAGCCAGGAACTTGGTTCCGGCATCTTCGAGAAATTTTGGCCTTGGCCGACCAACGTCGTCGCCCCGCTGTCCTCTGTCCCGAGGCCGGAGCCGGAGCCCGAGCGCGATCCCGATCCAGAATCGCCCGACGACGTCACGCCCGGGGATGAAACTGGCGATGCACCTGCTTGAGGCGGGTTTGATCGACGTGCGTATAAATCTGCGTCGTCGAAATGTCGGCATGTCCCAGCATCTCCTGAATCACCCGTAGATCCGCCCCGTGGTTCAGCAGGTGCGTGGCAAAACTGTGCCGCAGCAGGTGCGGGTGGACGTGCTGGTCCAGTCCCGCCAATGTCGCCCGCTGCTTCACGATCTGTCGGATCCGCTCCGGCGTCAGTCGCCCGCCGCGAATGGAGAGAAACACATGGCTGGAGGTCTTGGGTTTGACCAGCTCCGGCCTTGCGTGGGTGACGTAAGCCTCCAGCGCCTCCCGCGCCGCGCCTCCCACTGGTGCCAGACGGGTCTTGTTCCCCTTGCCCGTCACCCGAATCCAGCCCTCCTCGAGACTCAGGTGCTCCAGCCGGGCATCGAGGAGTTCCGAGAGCCGAAGGCCGCTGGCATAAAACAGCTCCAAAATCGCCCGATCCCGGCGATCCAGTGGCGCGGTGCCATTGACCGACTCGATCAGTTTCCGCACATCCGGCTCGTTCAAGGTACCCGGCAGATGTTGCTCCAGTCGCGGCGGCAGCAGCGGGTCCGACGGATCGTCCGCACGAAACCCCCGCGCCACCAGCCAGCGGAAGAAGATCTTGATCGCCACCAGCTCGATCCGTGCGCTGGAGGCTGCCAGCCCCTGCGCCTTCCGTCGCCCAAAGTAGTCCGTCAGATCCTTCGTCGTGAACGAGTTCGGCTCGGTTTTCCGACCGGCGGACTTGGCCCACGTCACGATGCCCTCCAGAATCCGCCGCACCAGCAGTTGATAATTCGCCGACAAGCCCCGCTCCGTCGCGAGGTGAAGGATAAAGTCGTCGATCCGGTCCAGCATTCCCGCATCATAGCTCGTTCTGGAGAAGGTGGGGGCGGATTTTCGTGCAGGGCATCACGCCGCCCGTTTCTGGCTGACTGTGCTTTGGGGTTGAAAAGCGAATCCCCAGCGGTTCTCGTCACTTCGTCGAACCCTATCCCCACGCATGCCACGATTCTGCTACAGCCTGCCGGCCGGTACTCTGCTCGTGTTCGCTGCAGCTGTGCTCGCTTTGGACGCCGCTGAACTCCAGCCGCTGCGCCCTGGGACCGAGCTCTTTGTGGACGACATTGGGATTGAAACGAAGGCGAACGTCGTCCGCAGGATTCATCCGGCGATGAAGCTCGACCAGCCGGTGCTGAGGGGGGAGAACGGGGCTTCGGCTCGGATCTATGGTACCGTTCTGCGCGATCCGGACAGTGGCTTGTTTCGCATGTGGTATGGCCGGAGCTATGCCACCTCACGAGATGGCCTGAACTGGGAGAAACCGGCCTTCGAATTCTATCCGGTTCGCGGACAGCCTACGAACATCGTTCTCCCGAAAGGCGGCGGCGGGGTGCTGTTCGATGCTGCGGAACCCGATCCCGCCAAGCGCTACAAGGCCTTGTTGGCGGAGCCAATTCAAGTGGGCGGGCTCTCGGCCTACTATTCCGCAGATGGGCTGCACTGGAATCGCTACGGCAGCGACAGGGTCACCAACGATGGATCCGAGATTGCGATGGTCATGCGCGATCCGGAGACGCGCGAGTACATCGGCTACATCCGTCCTTACCCGCCCAAACACTTTCCCCAAGACAACACGCAGAAGCGACTGGGGGCCGTGATCACCAGTACAGACTTCGTCCACTGGTCAAAAATGAACGTGGTTTTGGAGCCCGACGCCATCGACGATGCCTGGGTTTTGAAGCCCGACCAACGCACGGAGTTCTACTCGATGAAGGGCTTTGCCTATGGAGGTGGCTATCTGGGAATCGTCCCGGTATTTCGGATCGAGCAGATCGTCGAAAAAACATCACCCACCCAGTCGCGCTACGATGGCCCGATGGAAGGCCAGTTGATCACCAGTCGCGATGGCCGGACCTGGTCACGCATGGAGAATCGCTCGCCGGTGCTGCCGGGCGGCGCCGAGACCGAAACGGCATTTGATCGCTCGATCATGGACGTGGCTTCTGCTCCGCTGGTGGTGGGGGACGAACTCTGGCTTTACTACACTGGGATCAATACCACCCATGGAGCTCCCGCCCCTCCCAAGGAAATCACCATTGGCCTCGCCAAGTGGCGCCTCGATGGATGGGTCTCGCTGGATGCCGGGGGAGAACTGGGCACCGTCGAGACCACGCTCCGTGAGCCTCTGGTCTCTGAAGCCCATCTTGAAATCAACGCAAGGGTGATGCCTCGACCCGGAAATGGAGAGCCCGGGGGAAGGGTGGCGGTGGAGGTTTTGGATGAGAAAGGACGAATCCTTCCCGGCTACCATCGAGACGACTGCTTGGCTCTACGGAGCGACGCGGTACACCACACCGTGCGATGGCAAGACCAGCGGACGCTGCCGTCGGGCATTCCGTTCCGCCTTCGCTTTGTATTTCAGCATGCCTCGCTGTTCAGCTTCACCCTGATGGAGGAGGCAGGTCTCCCGTCGGTAGAGTGAAGAGCTCGACCAAAAACTGGGAACCGGCGGCAACCTCCACCCGGCATGACAATCGAGTGCCGATCAGTGGAGATTCTCCAGGATGACGCGAGCGACCTCGCCGCCCATGATCTCACAACCTTCCGGTGACAAATGGATCCCATCGGAGGGCCGCAGGATTTTTGCAGGACCGGTTTCTTTCATGAAGGCATGGAGATCATTCACCTGAACGCCCATTTCCTTCGCCACGGCGCGGGCTTTTGCGTTGTAGATTTCGATGTCCTGATTCCGGCGAACGACTCGCCCATAACCTTCGGATTCTGCCTGCAGTTTCTCATCGACGACCGTCGTCAGAGCAAAGATCACCTTCGCATCGCTGAGTTGGCCTAGCTTTTTGAAGATGGCCCTCAGATTCGCTTCATACATTTCAAGCGTGTGTCTCGGCTTTCCCGTTTTGGAATCGAGGTACAGGTCGTGCAATCCCACGTTGAGGTGAATCACTTGCGCCTTCTCCTGTCCCGAGAGCCAGCGCTCCACATTTTCGAGCATGTAAACGGTGTGTTTGCAGTTGTCCTTGGGAGCCGAAACCATCGCTTTGCCTTCGAGAGCATCAGTCACCGCCGCCTGATAGTTCATTCGGATCGAATCTCCCAGCAAGACCACCGCTGGAAGGGATGAGGGTGAGGAATCGGGTTCAGTCCCAGCCGCCGTCAATACGGCGAAAATGGAAAAGAGACAGAGTCGAAGTTTCATGATCGGAATGGAAAACAAAAGTGAGAGGTTGCTCGAAAACGAAAACGGAGTCGAGCTTCGTCCACAAAGGTTGCTTTGTCCTCAGGCGCTGTCCCAGTTGGAAGTCGAATACGACTGCAGCATCAGCGCCAAGGGTGTTTCGGCAGCGAGAGCGAAGCCCGTGAGGACAAGCAACCGGGCGATGGATTTCATGATCATTCGGAGACTTTCTGGTGTAATTCGTGGACCTTCTTCACGATGCGCTCCTCCACATCCTCCGCCCAGCCGGCGGCGGCTTCGTAGCCGCCTTCTTTGAGGACGCGCAGACTTGGCATGTAACCGGTGTAGTCGTTCGAGTAGCCCGCCACCCACACGCCTGCTTCACCCGCGAACTCCCGCTTGAAGCGCAGCGAGTAATCCACCACGACCTCGCTTCCCAGCGTGATGAACGTGAGGTCGTTTCCAATCTTGATGACCTGCACCGGGTAATCGTGATCCTCGCGTTTGTTGCTGGCGTAGCTGAGCTTGATTTCTTCATACGCGGCACGAATCGGACCGGCCACCGGGCGGGGATTGACCGTGAGCGCCATTTCGACGGCGTTGGCGAGCGAGCGACCATGCTGCATGGAGAGCTCGAGGTCGGTGATGCCCGGCACGACATCACTGCGGCGCGGATACGGATTCTGATCGCCGCCACAACCCATCAGAAACAGGGCCGCGAAGCCCGGTCGATGCGCCTGCAGATACTCCTGGGCGAATCCGGCGTAGTCTCCGCACCAGTTGTAAAAGCCGAGGCTCGTGTTGTGGCAGG
>CAXBNA010000002.1:0-101649 GCA_963976915.1 uncultured Verrucomicrobiales bacterium | reverse complement strand
ACAACGATGCTGTCGTGACTGGAGCGACGCTCGGGAAGGTTCGGAAGAGGCGTCCATTGGTTGGATTTCATATCATAAACGGACGCCGTTTCACTGGACCACAGGTCTTCATCCCCGCCTTTTTCGTTTCTGGCCGCCATGCCGCCAATTCGGATCAAGCCTCTTCCTGAAACCACCAACGACGCCCCCTGTGAGGGTTCGTCTTTGGCCAGAGTTTCCCAAGAACTCATTCCGGGCTTCCAGCGGAAGAAGTCCCCATGAACTTCATCCCGGTTGTAGTTGTGGCGCTTGCCGCTGTGGCCACCATAAAAATACAGAGAACCGTCCGGCAAACCAGCCGCACCAAAACTGGCCACCGGAATCGGCAAATCGGGCGGCACCTCCGGTCCGGCGTAGGCGGAGGCAACAGTCAACAACAGGGCGAAAGAGAGTAGGGATTTCATGCGATCTTGAAGTGACATAGCCGACTCGGCCTTGCTTGCGGTGGATTGAGAGAAACTGTCGATAGAATATCCAAGGAGTCTGTTCTTCGCAAACGACCGACAGTCTAGAGACAACGCGCCATCGGCTGATTTCGGGCCCCTTTTCGAAAGTCAATTTGAGATCGCTTCACCTTGAGGGCATTGCCCCCGACAAGCCCAATACCCTCGAAAAATCAAGGCCCTGAGTGTCCATCCCAGCCCTTCACACCTCCCCACCCACGGAGTTCACCTCTTACGATCCATCGACGATTCCAACTTGGCGCTGCTCACACGCGACGTCACGCCCGGGGCTCGGAACCCGAGGCGATGGCGAGTTGACTTATCCATTTGCCTCGGACTAATAATAATGAGTCTCATTATTATTAAGGATGCCCTTTCCCGATGTCCATGGCCAAACGCCCTCCCGCTCTTGGCTCGATCTGCCCCCCAGCACCACCGCTCGATGGGATGATGCCGTCGCGGAGGATTGTCTGATCGCCCATCTGAATTTGCAGGGCGAGGCCGAAATCCATGGCACCGCTGGAGAGTCCCTGCGCCTCGTCTCTGGAACACTCTGGTGGATCCGCAGCACTCCAAAAAGCATCTCGCGTGCCGTCCGCATGCCCCGTCGAGAACGTCACCACTGCCTCACGCTGCGCTTTCCGTTGTCGTGGGCAAAGAATCTGATCGGTGGAGTGACCAACGACATACCCACAATTCTCGAATCGCTCCTTCAGAGCGACAGCGGCCACCTCACCAGCCACCAGCGACCGCTGATACCCCATGATATCGCCTGGGCGGAGGGGCTGATGCCAGAGCATCTATGCATTCAGGCGAGAGCGCTGCTGGACTCCGTCCGTTTGACGGAGTTTTTTCTCAGCGAGTGGTTTTCCCAAGCACCCAGCGAGAGTGTCGAACCCGAAGCCATCTCCCGAACCGAACGCCTCTCTCAAGAACGTGTGAGTCGGGCCAAGGAGCACCTTCTGGCCCATCTCGATCAACCGCTATCTCTCAATGCCCTCGCCAAGAGATTGGCGTGCAACCCGCAACACCTCAGCCGCACCTTCTCGCGGGTTGAAGGTTTGCCGCTTTCTCTCTGGCTCCGTCGGGAACGTATCAACCATGCCGCGGATCTAATCGCCTCGGGTCGGTTCAACGTCTCTGAAGCTGCGATCGAAGTCGGCTATCGAAGCTTTTCCCATTTCAGCAGCGCGTTTCTCCAGGAAAAAGGCATTCAACCATCTCGATGGGTCTCCCACATCTCAGGCAAGGGATGACCCGCCCACCGCACGTATCGCCTGGTTGCGCGACAATGGCGTTCGTTTGTGGACTCTCCGTTCTCCGGTCAAGAGACCATCAGTGCAACACAATGTCACGAAAGCTCGCATGGCCGGTTCTCGACAGGCTGAGGCATGATTTGGAACCCCTTCTTTGTGATCCTCAAAACCGCCTGCCTCGGCAGTGCCGTTCTTCTCTGCTCTGCCCACACTTCCCCTGCCCAAGTGCTGGAGGATCGATCTTCCGATGAAGAAAACCCCGTCACTTTGGCAGATGCAACCGCGCTCCCGAGGGTCGTGGTCATCGCCACCCGCACTGCTCATCACGCCTCTCAGGTCGCGGCCTCGACCACCGTGTTCGACGCAGAGAATCCTGACAACGTCTTCTCCCTTGCCACCTCGATGCGCGACTACCAGCGCTATGAGCCCGGCATCTCCATCCCCTACTCCGGCGGAGGCAACGGCCCGGGCCAAAACTCACGGGCAGGAAGCCAGGGCATCAACATCCGCGGGCTCGAAGGCAACCGCGTCCTCATGCAACTCGACGGCATCCGCCAAGCCGATCTCTGGACCTTTGGAGGCTCCACCTCTGTGGGTCGAGATTTGATCGACGTTGATTCGCTGAAGCGAGTCGAGATCCTCAAGAGCGCTGCCTCGTCCCTGTATGGAAGCGACGCATTGGGTGGCGTCGTTTCCTTTGCCACCAAGGATCCGGTCGACATCCTCGGCGACGACGGAAACGATTGGGGATTCGAAAGCACCTCCCGCTACGATACATCTGACGATAGCGTCGGAAACACCATCGCCGCCGCTCTCCGAACAGGAAACGTCGAGTGGCTTGTTCTGTACACACGCCGTGACGGAAACGAACTCGACAATCGCGGAAACACGCCTCCAGATCCCACCGACTACAGCGTCGACAATTTTCTCAGCAAAGTCGTCTGGCATCCAAGTGATGTTCACACGCTTACCCTGACCGCTGAGTACTTCCGTCGGATGGGGGATACCGATGTCGTCAGTGCGCAGCGCATAGTTCCGCTTGGATTTGCCGGCACCTTTGCCGTCAATTCCCTCCGACTCGAAGACGACGTCACTCGCTACCGCTTTAGCCTCAGGCACGAATGGGACGCGACTGGCGACGATCTTTTTTTCGATGAACTCAGTTGGACCATCTACTACCAGGAGTCCCGCACAGAGGAACATTTGACCGAAGATCGCGATCGCATTCTCCCGACGGCCCAGGACCGACTCCGCTTTCGCGATCATCTCTATGTGCAGGATCATCTGGGCTGGAATCTAAATTTCATCTCCAGCTTCGACACAGGCACCCTTCATCACCAACTCGCTTACGGGACTGAGGTCATCACATCCTTCGCCCGGCGGGTGCGCGACGCGACTGAGATCAACTTCACGACAGGCACCAACAGCCAAACCATCTTTCCCGACACATTTCCGCTCAAGGACATTCCAGACACTCGGACGTGGCGCGTCGGCGCCTACCTTCAGGATGAGATCACGTGGGGGCCCGATGAGCGCTACCGCCTCACACCCGGAGTCCGCGTCGAGTACTACAGCATCAACGAAACCGTTGATGCTCTCTACAACAACGCCAGCGGAGGCATCCCGCCAACTGACTACGAGCAGTTCGCCATCGCCCCGAAGCTCTCATTCCTGGCCAATATCTCCCCCGAACATCAGGCCTACTTCCAGTATGCCAGTGGCTTTCGTGCCCCCACGCCGGAAGACCTCAACGCCACCCTCACCAACTTCATTCTCAACTACCAAACGCAAGCCAATCGCGACCTCAAAATGGAGACCAGTCACTCGTTCGAAATCGGCCTTCGCGGTCAGCACCAACACCGCAGTTGGAGCACCGCCGTCTTCTACAACTACTACCAAAACTTCATCGAGAACCTTGCCTTCATCGGCGGCACAGGGACACCCGCCGACCCAACGATCTTCCAATCCATCAATCTCTCCGCCGCGCAGATCTATGGCGTCGAGTTGAAAGGAGAAACACCAATTGACTTCATTCATGACTCTCTCAGAGACTTCACGCTCTGGGGAAACGCCGCATTCATGGAGGGCTACGACCACCAGAACAACCAACCCCTCAACACCGTGGATCCATTCCGCCTCGTCGTCGGCCTGCGCTACGAGAGACCCAAATGGCATCTGGGGCTGATCTCGACCTTCGTCGCGCGCCAAAACCGCACTGGGTCGATCAACGGCTTCCAACCCTACGAATCGCCCAGCGGCTTCACGACCGATCTCGTTGGCGCTTGGCAAATCACTCCCAACATCCGCCTCACCGCCGGCCTCTACAACCTAACCAACGAACAAGTACTTCACTATCAGGACGTCCGCGGCTTCTCATCGACTCAGGCGGGAATGGATCGATTCACCCAACCTGGTGTCAATGGACGCATCGCTCTCACACTCAACTTTTGAGGCCAACCTATGAAAACCGACTTTGGCCGTCTTTCCAACCGTTGCCTCTTCTGCAATCACTGCCTCGAAGCCCACCTCGTGGGCCTCAGCACTTCACAGCCCGAGTATCAGGACTGCCTCGCCAAACCGATCACCCTTTGGGTGACATCTGGCATCGTTGAGTTGGAAACGCCTCAAGAAAATAAGACCTTCCATGAAGGAGAAAGTACCCACCTCCCAGCACCCCCCCCCTTTCACATCCGCTCAAAACACTCGGCCGACCTGATGCTGCTCATGGGCACCCGATCTGCAGCATGACGACCCATTCTCCACTTTCATGACCTCCTCCAATCTGGAAACACGACTTCCCGCCAAGACTCCAGTCAATCAAGACCTTCTGCGGCGACTTCGAGCTCTCCGCTGGCCTACAAAACCCACCTCGAAGACAGAGGTGACGGCTAAATGTAGTCTTCAATCGGCACCTTGCCGTTCGACGCACAAATGAACATTGTTCCAGGCTTGGCTCGTCCCGGCTGCAGCAGGATTTTTCCACCCGCAGCCTCCACAAGCATGTTTCCGGCCGCGATGTCCCACAGGCTGATCTGCTCTTCGATGTAAGCATCCAAGCGTCCACAGGCGATGTATGCCAGCGCCAGCGCCGCACTTCCGAGCATCCGCGTCTTCCTCACCTCGTAAGCGATTCGTTTGTAGCGCTCAAATCCGGCGTCCAGGGCCTCCTTCGTTTTCGAGAATCCCACGGTCATGACCGCCTCGCCCATCTCGGCCCGTTCGCTGACTTGGATGGGCTTTCCGTTCATCGTCGGTGCCACGCCCTCGGCAACCTGCCAGAGCTCGTCCTGCATCGGGTCGTAAATCACGCCGAGAATCATCTTTTGACTCGCCTGCTCTCGTGCGGCGATGGACACGCAAAAATGGGGTATCCCAAAGAAGTAGTTCACCGTCCCGTCGATCGGATCGACGATCCACTCGATCTCGCCTTCGCCGCCAACATTGCCTTCTTCACCGAGCACTGCGTGGGTGGGAAACTTTCCGAGCAGCATCTCCGTGATGAGTTCCTGACTCTTCACATCGAGTTCCAGCTTGATGTCGTGACGCTGAAGCTCGTTGACGGTGAGCTCGGATTCGAAGTTGTCTCGGATGAGTTTGCCTGCTGCGCGGGCCGCATCGGTGGCGGCGGAAAGAAATTCGTTCACAAGTGAGTCTAGAGGGGGGATTTGAGTTTCTGAGCGATTTGGTCAGCGATGAACGTGATGATCTCACGGGCGAGGGCCACTTTACTGCACCGAGGCATCGTCTGAGTTGTGCCATCCTTGAGGCACAGGATGACCTCGTTCAAGGGACTGTCAAAGCCGATCCCGGGAACAGAAACATCGTTTGCCAGAATCAAGTCGCAGCCCTTGCGATCCAACTTCGAACGCGCGTTGTCGAGAAGGTTCTCCGTCTCAGCCGCGAAGCCCACCAAGTAGCCTTTGAAATCAAAGACTGAACGCGCGGAGCCTAGAATGTCCTCGGTTCTTTCAAGTTCGAGCGTCATTGTCCCTTCGCTCTTCTTGATTTTCTGTGCGTGCGCCGTGATGGGGCGATAGTCCGCCACGGCCGCCGAAAACAGGGCGACATCCATTTTCCGAATGTGCGCCGAAGTCGCATCGAACATTTCTTTGGCGGTTTCAACCCGCACCAGTTCCACCCGATGATCCGCTTCCAGCGAGACGGGCCCTGAAATTAGCACCACTTCATGACCGGCATCCGCTGCGGCTGTGGCCAGAGCATATCCCATCCGCCCCGAGGAACGATTGGTCAGGTAGCGAACGGGGTCCACCGCCTCCCGTGTCGGACCAGCGGTGATCAGGAGCCGCAGTGGACGGCTGGCAGGCGCGGAGGAAGAGTCAGGCGGCATCTTTTCTGGATAGCAGATCTTGGGCACATTGAACAACTTCTTCTACCGGAGCAAGCCTTCCCACTCCTTCATAACCACACGCCAGCATCCCCTCAGCAGGAGCCACCCACTCCACTCCCCGTCCCCGGAGGGTCTCCACATTGGCCAAAGTCGCCGGATGTTGCCACATTTTCCCGTTCATCGCCGGGGCGATCAAAATGGGTGCGCGAGTGGCCAGGGCAATGGCGGTCAAGGCATCGTTGGCAAATCCATGGGCCAAGGATGCCAAAATATTGGCCGAAGCAGGAGCGATCAGGAGGAGATCGGCTTCGTCAGCAAGTTGAATATGCCCTGGCTGCCAGCCCTCTTTCTCCGCAAACAGGTCGGACACCACCGGTCGCTTCGAGAGGGTGGCCAAGACTAAAGGAGTCACAAACTCGTGAGCTTCCTTCGTCAAAACGCAGGTCACCACATGGCCTGCCTTGGTGAGCTGGCTGGCAATATCTGCTGCCTTGTAAGCAGCAATCGAACCTGTGACTCCGAGAACAATCCGCGCCATTTGACCAATGATAGAGGGATTCTTCGTCCACGCCAGCAATGATCGACTCCCGACGCAAACCGCTTGCCTCAGCACTGGATGATGCAAGCGTTCCCATCCCAACCCCTACCCTATGCGCTGCCCCAAATGCGGAAGCTCCGAGGATCGCGTCGTCGACTCGCGCGAAGCCCGGGATGGTCATGCCATCCGCCGACGCCGCGAGTGCCTCAAGTGTGCCTTTCGCTTCACCACCTACGAGACCGTCGAGCGGGAAGAGCTGCATGTTGTGAAGCGCAATGGCGGACGCCAGCCCTTCACCCGCGAAAAGCTTCTGGCCGGATTTTTGAAGGCCTGTGAAAAACGGCCTGTGCCCATGGACAAGATCGAGCTCGCCGTGGATGAGGTCGCCGATGAGCTCG
The DNA here is from genome assembly GCA_963976915.1 of uncultured Verrucomicrobiales bacterium. Lineage (GTDB taxonomy): Bacteria > Verrucomicrobiota > Verrucomicrobiia > Verrucomicrobiales > Verrucomicrobiaceae > CAXBNA01. The sequence goes on along the minus strand of CAXBNA010000002.1, from coordinate 94,627 downwards.
AACAGGAAGGGCATCGCGAAATTCCCACCAAGGTCATCGGCGCCAAGGTCATGCGACAGTTGGAGAACCTCGATCACGTCGCCTACGTCCGGTATGCTTCGGTCTATCGCCAGTTTGAAGACGTGGGAGAGTTCATCAGTGAAATCGAGTCCCTCGACGAGCGCCGCCGACGCAGCATCAACCACCCTGAACTATTCCGTTGAACGCAGAGCCATGAGCGAACGAACCATCTTCGAAAAAATCATCGCTGGAGAGATCCCTTCGCCCCTCATTTACGAGGACGACCTCGTCGCTGCGTTCAACGACATTCAGCCTCAGGCCCCGATTCACGTCCTGATCGTTCCCAAGAAAGTCATTCCCCGCGTTGGCGAAGCCCAGCCGGATGACCAAGCCACCCTGGGTGCGCTCCTCCTTGCCGCAGGAAAAATTGCCAGCCAGCTCGGCATCAGCGAGCGAGCCAAGGGGTTCCGGCTCGTCATCAATCACGGCTCCGACGGCGGAGAGAGCGTTCCGCATCTACACGTCCACCTGTTGGCAGGTCGCCAGCTCGAATGGCCACCGGGTTGACCTGAGGACCGTTTCTTCTAGAGTTGGGTAGAATCACCGCAACTCATCCCTCTGGGCGGAGTTACAGTCTCTAGCCACTCCCCCGATTGCTATGGACCCCCTCAACGATCAAGACCCCATCTCGAAACTCCTTGCTCAGGCACGGCAGGTCGAGCCTCGCGGGAATTTCACCCAAAACGTCCTGCGCGAAGCTCGCCAGACACCGCAGGAACGCGGCTTGTTTGCGACGCTTGCATCCCTCTTTTCTGGCTCGTCAAGTTCGGCCCCAGTGTGGCGTCTGGCGGCAGCAACGGCCGCCATCGCTCTGATCGGTCTGGCTTGGATGCAGCAATCCCGCACCGTCGCACCCAGCGTGGTGGAAGCCCAACAGATCGAAGAAGCGCCATTGGTCGCCAGCACGCCCGTCGAAGTGCCACCCTCGAACGAGGATCTTTTTGCCGACGAAATCCCCCTCCTACCGGAAGTGGAAACCCAATGGCAGAATTTGGACCATCAGGACGCGCTTTTGGCCGTCGAAGACACCTCAATGCTGTCGGATAGTGAAGTGGCCTTTTTCCTCTACTAGGACTCGTCACCACCAAGGCGTAAAAATTCTTCACCACCGCGTTGACAGGTAGCCTTGGAGCACTAACATCCGCCGACGCGCCTCAAGAGCGGTGCCGACCGGAAATTTGGATTCTTGCCATGGCTCCATACCTTCCGTGACTCCACATGGCGATCTTAGCACAGTCCCCGGAATGAACCTATACGTAAGCAACCTTGCCTACGCCCTGACAGATGACGAGCTCGCCGAAGCCTTTGGTGCCTTCGGCTCCGTATCCAGCGCACGTGTCGTTTTAGATCGTGAATCCGGCCGCTCTCGTGGCTTTGGATTCGTCGAAATGCCGAACGATGACGAAGCCCGTTCCGCCATTGACGGAATGAACAATGCCAGCCTGGCTGGGCGGCCTCTCAAGGTCGTCGAAGCCCGCCCTCGTGAAGAGCGACCACCTCGCGCCCCACGTGAGGGTGGCGGAGGAGGCGGTGGACGTCCATGGCAGGGGCAAGGGCAGCAACGCCAAGAGCGCCGCGGCGGTGGTGGCGGCGGCGGAGATCCATGGGAAGACCGCGGACCTCGTCGAGATGGCGGACGCAAGCGCGGCGGTTATGATGACGGCGGCGGTCGCCGTCGTGGTGGACGTGACTTCGACCTTGATGGCGGGTTCTGATCTGCTTCCACCAACCAAGACCTAGTTTTCGAAAGCGGCTCCTCCAGGTGGGAGCCGTTTTTTTGTGTCTCCGATGGGTCACCCCATCGTCACGGGACCCGCCTCCGCACTCGCCCACTCCCGCATCCGAGCGGCGGCGGACACCACCGCATGTCCTGCTGCCTCTGCCTCGCCCATCGTATTCATTCGCGAAAACGAAATCCTCAGAGTGCTTGAGGCGTGAGCGCTATCGAACCCCATCGCCTCAAGCACATGCGATGGATGAATCGACGCCGAATGGCAAGCGGATCCCGCCGAACAGGCGATGCCAGCCTGATCCAAAAGAATCAGCATTCCCGCCGCATCGACGCCCGGAATGCAAACGCTGCAGGTGTTGACCAAACGATCGATCTCCAGCGCGTGGATCACAGCCTCTGGCAACGCTGCGCGAATCTTCGCCTCAACCCGATCTCTCATTCCCCTCAGAGGGGCCAAGCTCCCCTGACCCATCGCCAGCACTGCCGCCTTTCCCATCGCCACGATCCCAGGGAGATTCTCGGTTCCGCTTCGACGGCCCTTCTCCTGCCCCCCGCCGAGAAGCGAAGGCACAAAACGAACTCTCCTGCTCACAAACAAGGCACCCACACCCTTCGGCGCATGAAATTTGTGCCCGCTGAGGGTGAGGTAATCCACACTTGCAGCGACTGTCTTCAGTTCCTCGACCTTGCCAACGACCTGTGAAGCGTCCGTGTGCATCAGAGCGCCGGCCTCGTGAGCCAATTCGGCGATCTCTCGAATCGGGGCGATGACACCTGTTTCATTGTTTGCCCACATCACACTCACCATTGACGTCTCACCCGGCCGCAAGGCTGCCCTCAACTCGTCCAAATTCGCTCTCCCACATGAGTCCACCGAAATCCACGAAACCTCACCTCCCGATCTTGCCCAACGCTTCGCCGACTCGATGATGGCGCTGTGTTCGGTTTGGACGGTCACCAAATGACGCTTCTCCGGCCAGCCATCCCAGGCACTTCGAAGGGCGGCATCGTCGGACTCCGTTCCTCCGCTTGTGAACACAATCTCCGGCGGTTCTGCGGCCAGCAACTCCGCCACCTGTGCCCGGCCTTGCTCCAAAGCCTTCGAGGCTTCCCGGCCCGCCCGATAGGGCGCAGACGGATTCGCGAACCCTTCCCGCAAATAGGGGAGCATGGCCTCCAAGACCTCCGGGTCGACGGGCGTCGTCGCATTGGCATCCAAATAGATCACCCTTCACGCTCCCGGCCCCCGCCCTCCCTGTCAATCCTCCAAGAACCCATCATTCGCTTCCCCGCCCTTGCGCCCGGGCCGCTTCAGCCTACGATGCGCCTTCCATGCTCGATATCCGCCTTCTCCGCGAAAACGCCGACCTCATCAAACAACGCCTCGCCCTTCGCGGTGGCGACCTTTCTCCTGTGGTCGATCAAATCCTCGCCATCGACGAACAGCGCCGTCAGGCCGAGACCGAGCGTCAGGCCCTCCAAGGTGAACGCAATCGAACCAGCAAAGAAATCGGCATCGCCAAGAAAAAGGGCGAGGACACCTCGGCCATCGAGGCTCAGATGCGTGAGATCGGCAGCCGCATCGATCAAATTGGCAAAGACGCCGACACCGCCGATGCCCGGCAGCGCGAACTCCTTCTCGGCCTGCCCAACATTCCCCACGACGCCTGCCCCCCCGGCGCTTCAGCCGAAGACAACCCCGTCGTCCGCCATTGGGGTGACAAGCCAGAGCACAACTTTGAACCACAGGATCACATCTCACTTTGCTCGAAGCTGGGCATGATCGACTTTGAGAGTGGCGCCAAGATCTCGGGCTCCGCTTTCGCCGTCTATTTTGGTGCCGGAGCCAAACTTGAGCGTGCCCTCGTCCAATATCTCCTCGACCTCCACTCCACGCAGCACGGTTACACCGAGGTACAGACCCCTCTCCTCGTCCGCGAGGAATGCCTGATAGGCACGACTCAGCTCCCCAAGTTCGCTGACCAGCTCTATCGCTGTGCCGACGACGCTCTTTACCTCATTCCCACTGCGGAGGTTCCCATCACCAATCTCCATCGCGAAGAGATCGTTCCCGCCGACCGGCTGCCGATTCAATACTGCGGCTTTACCCCCTGCTTTCGGCGGGAGGCAGGCAGTGCAGGACTTGGCACCCGCGGCCTCATCCGCATGCACCAGTTTGACAAGGTCGAACTCGTCAAAATCACCACGCCCGAAACTGCGTTCGAAGAACTCGAGAAACTCACCGCCAACGCAGAAACCGTCCTTCAACAACTCGGACTGCACTACCGCGTCATTGAGCTCTGCGGTGGGGACATCGGCTTCGGTGCCACGAAAACGTACGACATCGAAGTTTGGGCTCCAGGCCAGAACGACTACCTTGAGGTTTCCAGCTGCAGCAATTTTGGCGACTATCAGGCCCGGCGCATGAACCTGCGCTACAAGGATGAAAACGGAAAAAACCGCTTCTGCCACACCCTGAACGGCTCCGGCACCGCCCTCGCGCGGCTCTTCGTTGCCCTTATCGAGACCTACCAGCAGGAAGACGGCTCCATCAAAATCCCCGAAGCCCTCCAACGCCACTTCGGTGCCGACCACATTCCGGCCAACGCCTAGCCCGTTGGAGTAAAGCCTTGAGGTGAGGCGATCCGTATGAACGCCCAAAGCCCCACGACTCCCTCGGGCGGCAAGGCTCCTCCCTCGCCCTCCTCCTCCCGCCCTGGACCGGTGCGCCAGAGTGCCCAAATCGAACCAGCTTCGAGGCTTGGGACCGGCATCCTCGCCCACTTCCCACGACGCAAGGCGCTCCTCGCCATTTCCGGCGGACGCGACTCGGTGGCCCTGCTCGACATCCTCTTGGCTGATGGTCGCAAAAACATCGTCCTTTGCCACCTCAACCACGGACTTCGCGGAAATGCCTCCGGCCAAGACGCCGCCTTCGTCCGTCGACTCGCCGCCAAACACGGTCTGACCTGTGAGATCGAAAAAGCAGACATTGCTTCCCTTGCCAAGCATCAGAGTCAGTCCATCGAAACCGTCGCCCGGACCGAACGCCACGCCTTTCTCCGTCGCGCCGCCACCAAGCACCGAGCCAAGCTCGTCTTCCTTGCCCACCATCTCGATGATCAGGCCGAGACGATCCTTGCCAACCTCTGCAGGGGCACAGGCACAAACGGTCTCTCCGGAATGTCACCGATCACCCAACTCGACAACGGTCTCACCCTGCTCCGCCCACTCCTCCGTGTCAGCCGGAACGAGATCGACGCCCACATTTGCGCCCACCACCTGTCCTTCCGGGAAGATGCCAGCAACAGGGATCCGATTCATCGTCGCAACCGCCTCCGCCTTGAAGCCATCCCCCTTCTCAACGACATTTTCCGACGCGACACGGCACCGCTGATGGCAAGCGCAGCCGACCTTTCCCAAGCCGACAACGATTGCCTCAATCAGCTCGCCGCCACCGTCCCCGGCATCCATCATCCCGAGCTTCCGATCACCGACGAGCTCAGGGCGCTCCACCCCGCCATTCTCTCGCGAGCCCTCCGCACCTGGCTCACCCAAATGCACCAAATCCCCAACCTCGGTCGCAAGGAGATTGAAGCCGCTCAGTCAATGCTTGCTCCCGACGGGCCGGCAAAGGTGAACCTTCCCAAAAATCGCCGGCTACGACGAACCAGACAAAGGCTTTGGATCGAAACGGTCTCCGGCTAAGTGAGAATCCGGACGACTGGTTCTACATCCCTTGGCTCATCAGAAGGCGATCCAGTTCCGCTTGGAACTGTGGCACATCCGCCTCCGGCGGTCGGTACCCTGCCGCAGGGCCGTTGAGCCCCAGGCGACCAAACTGATCGACGTACCAACTCGCGTCCTGGCCGTCACTGAAAGTCACTTTTCCGCTCACCATCATGGTGGGTAGCGTCACTTGATCCACCGTGACGTTGAGTTTGCCCACGCCTTCTTTCGGAAGCACTTCGGGCTCCGAGACACTTGGCTCACCCGCGGGGGTGGCATCGGCCACGGCTTCTGGTTCAGGCTTGGGCTCTTCCACCGGTTTCGGCTTCCGGTCGACCAGCGAAACACCCAAATCGACGAGCATTAGACGCACGTCGAGGTACGTCATCGTGATGCCAAATGTCTCCCGAAGGTGCTGCTGCATCTCGTTGAGGTTCGCTCCGTCGGCTGCCCACACCTTGACTTGGGCCTGCTGTTCGTCGGTCAAATTTGCCATGATCAGAATCGTTTTCCCTTCAATCTAGTCGTTCAATCGAGACGTCACTTCGGTCGCCAGCGCTGACGCTGTCTCGCTCAACGATTTTACCTCAAGCTCACTGAGCGCCTTGCCCTGAGGAACATCCAACATCGGCAACATCTTCTCCAAACCTTCACGAATCCCCTTCAGGACCTCCACCTCTTGCAGGCTCGGATGCAGGGTTTCCAGACTCATCAGGTAGTACTCGGCGATATCACGCCGGGTCAGCTGTCGACTCCGATCCGGTGAGTACTGATTGGCCACACTACTGGCCGAGATGTCAAAGGCACGAAGCCACCCGCCCAAACTGATCAAGTGCGCAATGTCCACATCCCTCAACTGTACCATTTCAGCCTCCACGTCTGCCTGGGTCATCGCCAATTCACTCCGCAGTTGTTCCCAGTTTCCAGAAAGGCTGTTCTCAAAAAGGCTCTGCGTGTGCCGATTCATCCGGGCACCCGTTCCCAATGCCTTGCCGTACTTCAGGAGCGCTCGCCCCACCGGCTCAATGTCCTCCACTTTCTCGCACTGGACGATCAGAAAGCCATCCGCGATCAGCATGCCCAGCCCGAGCGAGGTCAGCACCCGATCCGAAGGAGGTCGGTCCGAGATCGGACGCTTCAGATCTTCGTACGACAGAGATCCCAGCGCATCCAGCATCTCAAACAACCGACGGATGGAGGGCGTCGTGAATTGATTCACCCCAAACTCCTCCCGGACATGCTCGTCGCCCAAGAGATCGCTGGGGATCGGTGGGCGCTCGCCTTCCTGGCCCAAGAGCGCCCCTCCCGCCAGCATTAGCGGCAGAAGCACCAGCGCACCCCGCATCCGGGAACACAGACCATGTGACAATCTCATGAGAGAAGCATACGGAGGAAGAAAACCATTTCCAGCGCAGATCACGACTGGAGCAAAGTCTCAGTCCGAGTGGGATTTTTTCAGCGTGTGGACCGAAAGCATCCCAATCGCCACCATCGCCGCCACACTCACGACGTGAACCACAACCAACAAGCTGTTTGCCTGATGCAGGCCGGAGAAACCAGCCCGAGCCCATACGACCCCCATCGTTCCCACCAAACTCAAGCATCCCACGACCACTCCGAGCAGCAAGAAAAACAAAACGCCCTCGTTCATGTGGATCATTCGCCTAGTCACACCCAGCGGCACATCTCTGCTCCGAAGATACAGGCTGCTGGCGAAAACATACAACTGCGTTCCAAGAACCGCCATTAAAAGCAAGAGCGCCTGACTGTGTACGTCAAAGACACCCATTCCCGCGACATCAATGGGGCCGACAACTCCTGCCACAATCTGGAGAAGGGTTGCAGGAACGGCCAAGAGCAGGCCCAGCCACTCAAACAGTGCCGGCTTCTCAGACAGAATGAACAGCAGATGTCGCATCCCATCGCGCCACGTCCGCAAATGCGCCACTCGATCAGGCGGGCCACAACGCAGCCCGGACGGTATCTCGACGGTCTTCGTCTTCGCTTTTAGAGACTTGATGAGCAACTCGGAGGCAAATTCCATTCCGCTCGACCTGATGTCCCAGTCCAAGTACTCCGTCTTTCGAACACAACGAAAGCCGGAATTGCAATCCGTCAGCTTTCCTGCAAACAACAGATTGATGAGCCCTGTCAAAACAGGCGTTCCAAGCGTCCGGTGCAACGTCGGCATGGCTCCCGGTTCGATCTCACCAATCATTCGTGAGGCGATCGCCATGCCAGCGTCGTCCTTCTTGGCTGCCTCGTAAAGTGGGGCGGCGTGCTCGTACATGTAGGTCATGTCCGAGTCTGCAAACATCACATATTCCCCATAAGCCGCCTCAATCCCACCACGAAGCGCCGCTCCATAGCCGCGTGCCGCCACCGGCACCACCCGGCAACCCTCTTCGGCTGCAATCTCCCGTGATCGATCCGTACTGCCGTTGTCCGCCACGACGATCTCAAACGGTGCATCCAGTTGCTCCAAGGACGCCCTCACGGCCGTCACACACTCTCGAAGGGTCCCCTCCTCATTCAGGCAGGGAAACACGAATGTGAGAGCGAGCGGGCGCGAGTCGGAATTTGACATAATCAGAGCCCTATTCCATGCAGGGAAATGTTGCCATGTCTAGAGCATCCTCGCGAATTCTCCGCCCCTGACAGGGGACTCAAGACAAAGCGTCATCATCGAGCATCTCACAAACACGCCTCGGCTGGGCGTCAAGCCTTAAAGTATCGCTGATCACCGTTCATCGTGGCGGAAAGAACATTTCGGCTATCCACAACAAGCTGAGCCCATTTAGACACCAACGGCCAATCAATCACCCTATGCGGAGTGGCAATCAAAACCGCATCTGCATTCTTCAACGTGTCTTCATCCAGCCCCTGACTTTCGATGCCCTGAAACTGGGAATGCTCACGAGTGGGCCGGATCACGGGAACGTGAGGATCATGATAACTCACATGGGCACCCTTGGATTCCATCAGTTCCCAAAGAACGTAAGCGGGGCTCTCCCGATCATCATCCACATTGGCCTTGTACGCGATGCCAATCATCAGTATCCGGGATCCGTTGAGAGTCTTGCCGACGGACGCAAGCGCCTGCTCCAGTCGTCCGACCACCCACTCAGGCATATTCCTGTTGATCTCTCCCGCAAGCTCAATGAACCGCGTCTCCTGCCCATATTCACGAGCTTTCCACGAAAGATAGAATGGATCGATGGGAATGCAGTGCCCCCCCAAGCCCGGTCCTGGATAGAAGGGCATAAATCCGAAAGGCTTGGTCTTGGCCGCCTCGATCACGCTCCAAATGTCGATGTCCATCTTGTGGTAGATGGTCTTCAACTCGTTCACCATCGCGATGTTGACCGCGCGGAAAATATTCTCGGTCAACTTGACCGCCTCTGCGACACGGCAGGACTCCACAGGCACCAGCACCTTGATCGCGCGACCGTACAATTCGAGGGCCCTCTTCTGACACTCTGCCGTAAGCCCTCCGACGACTTTGGGAATCTCCGCCACCAAGCTTTGTGGATTTCCGGGATCCTCCCTCTCTGGAGAATAGGCGAGGAAAAAGTCCCGGCCCGCGACCATCTTGGACCCCTTCTCCAGCACCCCTCGCAACTCGGTATCCGTCGTTCCCGGATAGGTGGTGGACTCCAAGACAACCAAGGTTCCGGACTTGATATGGGGGGCGATCGCCTCGCCCGTCGCCAGCACAAAACTGAGATCTGGATCCTGCCCGTCTTTCAGAGGCGTCGGAACGCAGATGATGACCGACGAACATCCCGAAACCTCCGAGAAGTCACAAGTGCAGCGGAATTTGCCTTCTCGAAGCGTCTCCTCAATGGATTCCGCCGAAATATGCAAAATATAGCTCTCGCCTCGGTTCAGTTGCTCAACCTTCACGGGATCGATATCGAACCCAACGACGTCGCATCCTGATTTCGCAAAATGGAGCCCGAGGGGCAGCCCCACGTAGCCCATGCCAATGATTCCAACGGTTTGATTTATAGCACTCACGGAAAGAGTCCCGTTACCCTCATTTTTTGTCCTATCAAAGCCAATTCAGCGAATAATTGCCCGCGTTCCGGGTTTGACCATCACCACATCATCCTCCCATTCAGAATGGTAACGGAACTGTCCCGAGCATCCGCGAACCTAAACACCATTTGTGCGATAAAAGTCCAGGGTAGCACTCAAACCATCCTTCCAAGAGACCTTGGGAGTAAACCCAAACGAGGCATGTGCGGCGCTGATGTCCGACCGTGAATCTCGAACGTCCCCAGCTCTGGCTTCCCGAAACTCAGGCTGCAGCATCTGCCCTGTCAGATCATTGATGTCACCCACCAAATCAAGCAGGTTGATGCTCGTGCCACAACCCACGTTGAACTTCCGGCCTGCCACGGCATCCTCTGGAGCTTCAGCCGCACCAAGGTTTGCAGCCACGACATTGTCCACGTAGACAAAGTCTCGCGACTGAAGACCGTCCCCAAAAATGATCGGAGCCTTCCCTTCAATCATCCGCGTGGCAAACTTGGCGATCACACCCGAGTACGGTGAATCGAAATGCTGGCGGGGACCAAACACATTGAAGTAACGCAGGGCAACAAAGGGCAGCCCGTAGAATTGGTGAAACTGAATTCCATAAGTCTCGCCTGCATACTTTTGCAAAGCATAGGGCGTCAGAGGGCGCGGCATCAACCCCTCAGTTTTGACTGCTTCCGTCCCATCCCCGTAGATCGCCGATGAGGAGGCAAATACAAACCGCTTCACACCCGCGTCTCTCGCGGCCAGTAGAAGACGCACGGTTCCGTTCATGTTGTCATCGTGACTGAGCCAGGGTTTTTCAACCGACTGCGGCACGGAAGCAATCGCTGCTTGGTGAAAGATCCAGTCGCAACCCGGGACCAACTTTTCGACGAGCTCAAGATCCGTCACCTCGCCCTCGATCAGATCCACGCCCGAATTCGCACCCACCCAGTCTAGATTACGCGAATCGCCCGTGGACAGATTGTCCAAGACCATGACCTCCGCCCCCCGTTGCGATAGCGCTTGAGCAATATGCGAACCAATGAATCCAGCCCCGCCGGTAACCAATGCTTTCATGCAAGTCTTCGCTGCCACATCCAGAGACGAACTCAAGCTTCAAGTTCGTCGCGATAGAAACGTCTCCACAATTTTCCCTCGATGAGACCCAAAGTTCGCAACAACTCATGGACGCTCCGAAATGCGCCACCCTGATCCTACGCCCCATCGCCCAAGTCATTGGACGACCGCTATCTCGACTTGATGGCGAGCCCGAAGCGCCTCTTGACGTCTTCCGTTCGATAGGAACCCTCAGAATTCGGAGGCGTTTTGGATGGGATTTGCAACGATCTGATCAATCAATTCCAAGTGACGTTGAGCACAGTTCTTCCACGAGAATTTGGCACCATATTTTGCAATCGTCCCGTCCGAAGGCCGAGAGGCCAAAATGCGAGCCAATGCTTCGGCATACGCAGCAGGGTCGCGAATGGGCACCAATGCGTGCATCGCTGCTTCTGGTCCGAGGACTTCGTGGATCCCTCCCACATCGGTTGAGACAATGGGTCGTCCGACCGCCATGGCCTCCAAAACAACGTTTGGAACCCCCTCATTGAGACTGCTCAGGCAAACCACATCACAAGCCTGCATGTGCTGCGCAACCTCCGACGGATCGCGGCGACCTCGCCAGTGAACCTGATCGGAGATGCCTAGCTTGGAAGCCAGAGAAACCAATTCTGCCTGCAGCGGCCCGCTCCCGATAAGCGCCACATGCAATGCCTTGCCCCGGGATCTCAGAATCGATACAGCGCCCAAGAGCAGTTCCAACCCTTTGACTGGAAGAAAATTCCCCACAAAAAGCGCAAGCGAAACGCCAGTCGGCAATTCCAGCTTCTCCCGAGCGGAGCCCTGAACAGCCGGGTGAAAACACTCCGTGTCGACGCCATTGTAAATCGGATGCACTCGGTCGGAGCACGCCCCCCCCTCAACGAGCCGTTTCGCCAGATCGCCACTGCGAGTGACCACCCCGTCCACCATGCTCATAAATCTGAAGATCGCCCGGCGACGCATCGGCATCTCAAGATAGCGGTGAACGTCGGAGCCCTGTGCAATGGCCAATTGCGGCAGCCCTGAAAGAGCGCTGACCATTCGCACCCCACAAGCATCTGGAAACAGCCACGGCGTCAGCAGAAGGTCGTACTCACCAGCCTGAATACCCAATTGTCCAACGACGCGACCCACAGCCATGGCCGACAACAGGTGATTAAGCCCGCCCAGCTTTGGCACGTAGGCCACCGGAACAAAGGTCGGACTCGTCCACTCATCCACCTCCCGAGCTCGCCAATGAAGCGATCGCAAAGACAACGTCGGACGAAGCGCGATTACCTTTACCGTTAACCCTGACGAGGCCCGGCGCAATGCTTCAAGGAGGCCGGCATTGTCGAGACCTCGCCAAGGTTCCACCTGATCGGGAAATAGATTCGAGACAAAGAGAATCCTCATGGCACAGCGAGGAGGGGAGGAGTCGGGTAAAGGTAGTCTCTCCATGCGCCCGCATCACCACCCTTTCCATCTTCGGCCGCGTGGACGATGTTGACCATCTCTCGCGCACTCACGTAGTGAAGACGAAGCCCCGAACTGAGCGCAAACTTCCGCAAATGGTCGTGGTAGTTCAGTGCGCTATCCGAGATTAGAACCGACTGGTTTCTCTCAAGGGCACCATGGGTGTGCAGTTTTACGAAACGCCACTCGGGACGGCTGGCCACGCTGGGGGCCAGTTCCAGCCAGAGTCTCGCACGACGAACGGACGGCGGGTTGTGATTCGTCAGATCGCCATTCTCGATCCGCGGAATCACCCCCCACTTGCGACTGGAGAAATCTGGCCCAAGAGGACCCTGCACCATCAAAAGATGCTCGAGAGATTCTCGAAAAGTCGAAGTGGACGCATCCACCCGAAAGCCCCGGTCATGAGAGCGACCGCATTCTGTACTCTTGGAGTAGTAGATCCCGTTCACGATGCGGCATTGGGTTTCGTGGGGAGCCGAGGGCATCGTCAGATCGGCATAGCAGCCGGCACGACGAAGCAGTTCCAACTCGCCACGAGTCCCGCAGCCCTTTCCATTCAAGTTCGCATCATCAAGCGCCCAATTCCCATGAATGAAGGCAAATCGCGCCCCTCCTGAATCATCTGTCGTGAGAAATCCATGCCTTTGAAAATCCTCGACTCCTTTCCGAAACATGTCCCGGACCTCGTCCCGCGTTTCCCCCTCGTGATGGAGATGAATCTCCACCTCGTTTCCAGTCGTCTTCGCCAAGGTTGCGAGAGCACCCACAACGTCGGGGTCGTACTGTTCAATCGGATAGAAAAACGTGTGCCTTGGAAACTGCCCGTCCGCATCGGACTGGTCACGCTGTATCCTTGAGAACCCCGCAGTCCAGTCCTGGACTCTCCGCAATGCACCGGCCTGGTCCGTATCATGGAATGGCTCAAAGTGATCACAAACCGCGATCATCAGATCGGTGACTTCGGTCCGCGGGCGCTCCAAGCGCGAGCGAACGTAACCCATCAGCCATTTGTCCAGTGCTTTGATCATCGGACGTTGGAAGCCGCCACCTTCCGTTTAAAGTTCATCACCGCTTGGTCAAAAAACTCCCGCATTCGGTCTGCGGCGCGCTCCCAAGAAAAGGCTTGAGCGACCTCTTCAAACGCAACGCGCCTCATCGATTCACGGAAATCCGGCGACCCCAAGACCTCACAGGAGGCCCGCACCAACTCTTCCGCTGTATCCGCGAGAAGCAGATGCCGACGATCTGTGACAGGAAGCCCTTCAGCACCGATGTGAGTCGAAACAACGGGCAATTCGGCCGCCATGGACTCAAAAATCTTCAAACGGGTCCCGCCCCCAATGCGCAGAGGCACCACCATCGCATGAGCGGCACGGAGATAAGGACGCACATCGTCCACGGTGCCCGTAACCTCAATGCCACTATCGTTCCCCGCCAATTCCCTCACCGCTTCGCTCGGATTTCGGCCGACAATCTGAAACATCGCATCGGGATGCTGGAGGCGAATGTCCGGCCAGCACTCCTTGGCGAAGAAAGTCACCGCGTCTATGTTTGCATGCCAGTCCATCGATCCTACAAACACGACCGTTGGAGCTGCAGCCTCTTTCCGAGGAACGGCCTTGAAGTAATCCACGTCCACGCCTGTTGGAATGTGACCCATGACGTTCGTCAATTGAAAGTCATTTTGAAAAGTCCGAGTGTCATCTTCAGAAACCGTCAAAACACCATCAAATCGAGCACTGGATTCCCGCTCAAATTTTTCCATTCGATGACATTGGCTACGCGTGTAGGGAGCCATCAGCCCCTTTGTGGTCCTTGCCCTGCGCTGCCAAATTGCAGACTCCACGTTATGCTGAAAAAGCACCCAGGGAATCCCTGAGCTTTTCTTGGCATCCCAAGGCAGACTGGCTGCCGGAAAAATGAAGTCGCAAACCAAGAGATGATACGCTGAATCACGGAGGAGATTTCTCAGCAGGTCCTGCAGTCGTTTGGACGTGAAGCGTTCAACCGCAAACGGCAGCGGTGAAAAAAGATTCCCCATAGCATGCGCCATGAAGGCCCACCGTTTTAAATCGAAAGACGCCTTGGGCTCCCTAACAAAATGATGAAAGTGACTATACTCGTGCGACAATTTCAACGCAGACTCCTGCCCCGAATCCGCAGCCATCGTCACATACGTCACTTCCGAATCCCGGCACAGCCCTCGAAGCAAGTGATAAGTCCGCAAATCCCCCCCCCTCGTCAAAGGATGCAAAGGCGCCGTCTTGACCCAAAGAATCTTCATGGTGTAGGAGAAGCCGGTTCTGGACCATTGTGCCAAACAAACTCTGAAAGGACCGGCAGGTGCTGTCCATTGACTGGGATGGCCCGGCAACTCACCGTCTTGCAATGCTTGGAGGTGAAAATCTGATCCAGCCTCAACCAAGGCTGCATGAGTGAGAGGGGATTGTTGGTCACTCCAGGAAAGGTATAGCCAAAACCTTCCCCCGACTCCTGGTGCGCGTCGCTAAGCTGCTTGGAAAACAGCCGGTGCATGGGACCAAACCCGGGAGAATTGAAATCTCCCGCGACAATCACAGGACCAAATTCCGTTCGAACCCGCTCTGAGATCACGCCAGCGACCTCAAGCTGTTCGTCCCAAAAGGGCTGATAGTGAAGCCTTTTCTCTTCCCAGGGGGAACCGGGAAAACCAAGTATCCCCCACAGAAACGCCCCCCGTTTGTAAGAGTCCAAAGTATCGCGTGGGCTTTCAAGGTGAACACTGTAAATCACACACCTCTGGCCCAGAGCCGCCACGACGAATCGAGCCGCTCGGTGGACGGGCGCCCCCGACCTCGATCGCTTCCTGGACGGCGCAAAGGACTCAGCGCTAACGATTGGCCAACGACTCAAGAGAACGAACTCTCCGACACCAGCGGTGTTGGGAAACTCGTGGTATGCCTTGTTTCCCTTGTAGTAGCGCTCGGTGCCGCCGGCATCTTGGAGGAGAATAAAGTCCGGCTTCCAATCGTTCTTCAGGGGCTGCAACGACACCCCTTTACTCTGCCCCCGATTCCACGTCATGATCTTGAGAGAAAAATCCACCTTCGATCCCGCAGCGGCAGTTCCAGGATTCAACTGATAGTCGAGATGGAGGAAAAAGTAGCCTCCAATGGAGGCACAAAGAAGGACTGCGGTTCGCCATCCTGAGATCAAAGAGAACGGAATCAGAAGAATCCCGGGGCCGATCAGCAGCAATGGAGGCACGAATAAAAGCGTCGCAGTAGTAACGTTGCCCTGGCCCACAAAGCGCATGCCCAAAACGGCTGCCCACAACCCAAAAAGATAGAGAAGAACGCCGATACAGATCATCGTTCGAACGACCTTCAGAATCCGAAGCAAATGCATGCCTTCCACCATCACAGGCAGTGGCGATGGCACTCCAGAAGCGGGAACCGATGTCGACGAGTCAGTCTCGACCTCCAAAACTGGACCATTTTTCAAGCGTCCCAGCAGCGTCGCCTGTTCCCGATGGATGCGACGCCTCCTTGTCCGCTTGGGTCGAGTCGACTCAAGAGGGGGCGGTTCCGGTTCCCGCGTAGGCGACTTGGCCTCATCATCCGCAGAAGGCTGAGTGGAGCCTTCAAGGCGTCTCTTCAAAATCTCCACTTCGCCAATCGCACGCCTTCGACGTCCGCGTCTTGGCGATGGTCGTTCATGGTCGTTCGATCTCAATGCCAGCGGACACTTGAAGATTACTCCGCCCCTTTTGCACCCTCACCAGACGATCCCCCGCCCCTTTGGATTACCTCGGGGGGCGTAAGATCTTTGACTGAAGGCACCTTAATCTGCGGCTCCGACCATTCATCGGGTCGCAACGGCTTGTGAGTTTCTGTGGCAGGAACCGGGGGAGTAAGGATTCCCGCCTTCGTTAGCAGCACGGGGACAACCACAATCGCCAAGAGAACACTGACAGCAAGAAGCGTCACCGATTCGACAACAGTGAGTCCAGACTGCCGCTTTTTGAAACCAATCAACATCAGCGGATGTATCCCAGCTTGTCGTTAGAGTCAAACGCAAGACAGCCCTCTAAAGGTCGCCTAGGCGACTGATTTCCACACCAGTACATCGCCCAATACTTTGGCTTGCCCATTGTATGCCTGTCCTTAACGAAGAGATTTATTCTCGAGTGAGAAGCTGAGTCAAACGTCACTGTCCTCGTTCATTAAACTGAGGCTCATAGAGGTCAAGTTGGGGTAGGTCTGGACCACTTCGGCCCCAAAACACAAACCCACACCCGCCTTCGCCGATCCCATCAGCTCAGCGTGACAAGAACGATTACGGGGCTTCAATCTCCAAGTTGGCGTAGGAACCGTCCGTGAACTGTACCATCGCTTTCACGACCCCAACTGGAGTGAAGTTGCGATTGGACGAGGCAACCGAGCTTCCAACCCGAAGCACCCAGAACCTCGAAACAGTGCGGGTGGCACCACCAACGTTGATGTTCTGCCCCTCCCTCAAGGCAAGTCTGACCTGATTCAGTGACGTTACCATCCAGAGTCCCTGATCATTCGCGGTCGTCACTCCACCCGAACCGAGCTGGAGCGTCGCCACGAACATCGGGTTGGACTCCGCAGGCAGAGCCAAACTCAAGAAATCCTTCCACTTGGCACCCGAAAGCAGA
This sequence comes from uncultured Verrucomicrobiales bacterium, assembly GCA_963976915.1. Taxonomy (GTDB): domain Bacteria; phylum Verrucomicrobiota; class Verrucomicrobiia; order Verrucomicrobiales; family Verrucomicrobiaceae; genus CAXBNA01. The sequence continues at coordinate 77,855 of CAXBNA010000002.1, read as the reverse complement.
TCCGGCGTGTTCCCCTTTCGAGCAAGAAGTTCAAAAGCCATGCCGCGCTTTGCCCAAATACCGAGATTGTTGCCAGAGTTGAAGCCATCGCCACGCACGTCACCTGTAAAAGCGAACTCATAGTCAGAAGTTCCAGTCACAAGTTCAAAGAAGTCACGGAAAGTGCCCCCCCCTGGAGCAACCGACCCCTCACGGAGCTGCAGCACGGTCTGCCCAGGATCAAGGTCGGCAAAAATCCCGGCGTTTGAGAAGGCGTCCACTCCACCCGCCCCCTCGGCCATGTAACCGATAAAGCCGAAGAATCTGCCTCCTTGGTCCCACCCGGCAGAGCGGAAAAGGCCCCAATTAGCATCCGCAAGCACAGGTGCCAAAGCGCCTGCATAGGTGTCCACCGACTGACCACTGGTTGCATAAGTCTGATCAAAGCCACTGGCAACTCCCGTCGCAGCCGTGATCAGGCCAGACACGACTCCTTGGGTTCCATCCGTGAAGCTCAAAACAAGAACGACACGCCGATCGCCACTGGCAACCACAACATGCTCTTTACCTTGACCCGTTGAAGCCAGATTGGTCTCAAGAATCTGGAAACTCGCCACCGTCTTATTGACTCCATTGGCGGAAACGGATTGTCCCGTCCTCATAAGAAGGGTCAGCCCGGTCGTTTGATCCCATGCATACAATCCTGTTTCACCGTCAATGGTCTGAGATTCGAAGATGATTCCTTCCCCGGCCATGGAGCAAATTCCCAAGTTTGAGAAGGTGCTAGCAGTCAAGGGGTCTGGCGTTCCGCTTCTTGCCACAATCTTGAGCACTCCATCAGGAACCGTCGTGAAGATTGCGTTTCGATTGGTTCGATCCAATCCGCCGTCACGGAGGAGACCGCGGAAGGTCACATGCCCTTGGTCATTGATCATGACTTCACCAAACGAATTGAACCTCGCCCCCGGAACCCCTGGGACAGGATCACTGGCCCGGACCACCACCTGAGCAGGGTCACCTACCAGAATCGCATGCTCGAGCTGACCGCTGGGCAGGCGAAGTGCGCTTGAAAAAGCAGAGACACCTGCTGCGTTGATGGCTGGACTATTGGTGTGAACGGCAAAGGTGGTTCCGAGGGGCTCCCCAAACACGGGATCTCCACCCACAGTCTTTGCAAACTCACCAGGGAAGATTCCAGGAGACGTTGTCACATAGCCAACAACAGGGAAGTTAAAGGGATTTTCACTCACCGTATTGTTGCTGATCTCAACGTAGCCCGCAACGTTCCGTACGGTTGGGTGACTCAATACGAAGTCTACATTGACCGTTCCACCAGGGGGAATTGGCGCGGCAGGAAGATTCTGGATAGTCAAGCCGAGTGGAGCCGTTGCGCCCGAAATTGTGAGAGGAAGATTGCCCTTGTTCTCAATCGTAAAGATCCGTGTTTTCGACCCACCTGGAGCCACAATGCCGACTTTCACATGCTGGCTTTGCCCATCAAAAACCTCTGGTGATGCGGTGGTCGGGCCACGATAGAGGGCCAAATCCCGATGACCCGCGAACAATGTTAATGGGATGTCAAACGGCTCCTCATCAGGATCGTTGTTTGCGAGGTGAACGGCGGCAATCTTCGCACCCAGCGCCGTCAGGAACGTCTCAAAAGACACTTGAAAAGTCGTCGTCTCATTGGGTCCAAGAACCTCTTCCAAAGGCTGCTCAAATCCAAACTCAACCGAATTCACTCCATCAATGGCCAATTTCAAGCATGTCAAATCTCCGAGCCCTGTGTTTCGAACGGTAAAAGTCTGATCCAACGGTGCCTCAAAGAGCACATCCCCGAGATTGGTGAGAATCCCATCGACGAGCAGCGTTCCGGCGACAGTTCCAAGAAAGACCTCAATTTCAGGAGGTGGTGTATCATAAACCACTGAAGAGTGCTCACTTGTCTGCATCCTGGCCAGATCTCGAACCCTCACTGAGTTCTTCAAAACCGAGGAGGCACTGCCATCCACTCCCACCGGCGACGGGCGGTTCGTGAAGGTGCCGTCCCCGATTCTCCCCAAGTGGCCTCGTCCCCAGCCGAATACAAAGCCCGTATCACTCAGCGCCAAGGAATGGCGAAACGCCCCTGAAACCTTCACTACCGTCACACCCGCAAGATCACCTGCCGTATCGACTGCGACAGGAGAGGGGCTTGATGTCGTATTGCCGTTACCCAACTGGGCAAACTGGTTGTCTCCCCATGAATGAGCCGTGCCATCGGAAGCCACAGCCATACTGTGACTGGTTGCGCCAGCAATGAAAACGACGACCTTGCTATTCAGGGAACTACCTGGTCCCACATCGATCGCGACAGGGACGGTCTTTGCGCCTCCTACGGTCCCATCACCCACGCGTCCTTGAGCGTTGTTGCCCCAACCATGCACCGTACCATCGGCGGCCAAGGCGAGAGTATGCAATCCCCCTGCAGAAATTTGCACGATTCTCTTTCCATCCAGCGACGTGCCAGTCCCTGTCTGGGCGAGTGTCGGCAACAAACGTCGAGTGCCAGTCCCGTCCCCGAGTTGCCCCCCAGCGTTCTGTCCCCAACCCACGATCTCATTCGAAGAGGTGAGTGCTAGGACGCTGTCCATCGCGCACGTCACGGCGATGGCCTGCCTTCCGTTGAGCGCACTGCCAGCCCCCGTATCGACAAAGCCTGGTGTTGCTTGATTCCCACCCCCAAGAATGCCGATCCCGAGCTGTCCGTTGTCATTCTCGCCCCAAGTGATCACTTCACCGTCGCTTGTGACAGCAGCCCCCATGTACATGCACGCACCAATCGCAACAATGGTTTTCCCGTTCAATGCACTGCCCACACCATCATCCACCGCGAGAGGCTCGGGACGATTGACGAAATCACCAACCCCCAATTGACCTCGATCATTCTGGCCCCAGCCATACACCTTTCCCTCCGTCGTAAGTGCCAAATTGAAGGCATAGCCCGACACCACCGACACAATCGTCTTACCTTTCAGCGCCCCGCAAAGATCGGTCCTCTCCGGAAATTCCGAATTCAAAATCGTGCCATTGCCGAGCTGCCCGCCCACGTTATATCCCCATCCGGAAAGGCCCGAAAATTTCCGGATCAACACAACGTCCCGGTGGTCTTCCCCACCATAATACCATGCAACGTAGGGTTCCCCACCCACGTTGACATCGCCGCCATTGGGAAGATTATCGAACTCCGTTGTCAGGAAGCTACCAGCCTGAACATCGAGGATCTTCATTTCCCGCCCCATGGGGGCGGCGACACCGGCAAGGTTCACCGTTAGGCCAGTGAGAACCTGGGCATCTGCGATATGCGAAGCCTCAAAACCAGGTGCCGTGGGAAGGCTGGCACTGACACTTACGGTTCCGTCCGCCGTGAAACTCACTGGGTTTTCGTCTGGATCGTTACTGTTGACCGAAATCGTTGCGCCATTGCCTAAAAACGTGACAGCAAAAGTGGTCGAGCCCCCGGCCGGCACCGTTGCCAGAGGCGGGGGAGTTACGATTGCATTTGCGTTGTCAGAAACCACCGAAACACCCGTGAGATCGGTCGTTCCAGTGTTTGATATCGTGAATGATCTTGTGAGCTGCCCACCCGTCAGGAGCGTCTTCCCAGGAGGTGTAAACACCACACTGGCCCCGACTGGCGCTGCGGCGGCATCGTCCGTCACCAAGATATCCGGCACAGCAAAAGCTGCCGATGCACCAAGCGCGAGCGTGCATGTTACGAAAAAAGCACGAACGAATCGCGAGCTGATCAATGACAATCTAAAGGACTTCATAAGTAACCGGGGAGACAATGTTTTGAGTTAACCTCTTCGTCAGGCCTGAGCGCAACAAGGGAACCAAGGTTGTCATTAAGCGGAGACGCAGAAAGTTCAAGCACCAAATGATTTACTAAGGATGCGCTAATCAAATATCCCCAAAAGCCCCCCCCCAACATTGGCCTGCGTGACAAAAAATGAATCCAAAAGAATCCAGCCTTGCTTCGAGGCGACCCATCGTCTCATGTCGCCTAGTCAGAAAGGGTCTATCCAATGAATTCAGCCAATTTCAGAATGCTCATCCTCTCAACCTCCGTTGCGTGTCTAAGCGTGAACTGCGGTGGTGACCCCTCACCCCCAATCAACTCGGAAGAGGCGGTTTCTGAAACTGTGGAATCGAAACCCGAAGCAACAGCCATCAGCCCACCCGCCCCACGAGAGCCCTCACTTGAGGAGCGCGCTGCTGAAGAACTCAGAAAGTCGGGAGAAGCAGCAGAAGCGGAGATCATGGCACGTGCAGCTGGAGGCTTCGTGGGAGATGAGTAAGACAGACCGGCCAACAGGCCCATCTTTCGCGGCAATCCACTCAACACTCGCCGACTGCTTCTAATGAGATCGACATCATTTGCCATTGTCGCTCTTTTTGCCATGGAGGCCGCAGTTTCGGCCTCAACCTTTACCGTGTCAGATCCAGCCGACGATGGACTCGGGACACTGCGTCAGGCAATCGCGTCGGCGAACTCTGGCGATACGGTTGACTTCGCCCCAACTTTGGCTGGCCAGGTGATTGGCCTAACTGGAGGCTCCATAAGAGTCGAATCCGATATCGTCATCGATGCAAGTTCAGCCCCTGGCATCGAAGTCTCTGGTAACGATCTGGATCGCGTGTTTGTCATCGCTTCTAGCGTTGATGTTGAAATACGAGGTTTAACGATCACCCACGGGTTTTCATCGGATTTTGACGGAGGTGGAGCAATCGACAACCAAGGCTCTTTGACCTTGCTGGACTGCTCTATCAAAGGAAGCTCGGCGCTTTATGGCGGCGCAATTGACACCGATGGATCGCTCTCACTTGTTCGCTGCGAAATCCTGAACAACCACTCCACCGACGGTGGTGGAGCATTTTATAACCTTTACGGTATCCTCACGATCACAGACTCAACCATCGCCAACAATCAAAGCGCTTTCGACGGGGGGGCAATCGTCAATGAAGACGGAATGCTCACTGTTGAGAACAGCACCATCGCAGACAATCGGGCTGACGGAGATGGCGGGGGCGTGATCTCCACCGGCTTTTCGGCGGCGGCGACCTGCACCTGCATTCATTCAACGATCACTGGGAACGTCGCAGGGGGGCTGGGTGGAGGTATTCGCATTGCAGACGGCACCTGCCATCTCGAAAATGGAATCGTCGCAGACAACCAAGGAAGCGGAGACCCGGATATCTCCAAGGAGTCCATCACGAGCAGCCCCACCTTGACGGCTTCCGGCGGAAATCTTATCGGCGACAATACCTCGGCGACCACCGAGTTTCCCGGGGGGGCAACGGTTGGCACTGCAGCGCTCCCCCTCCGCTCCTTTTTGGCCCCCTTAGCTCACTATGGGTCGGGCCAACCAACGCGCCCTCCCCTACCAGGCTCGCCAGCGATTTCGAACGCACTGACGACCTCCAACTCGCCCCCAGCAGACCAACACGGCGTCACCAGACCCGTAAGAGCCCTGCCCGACCTTGGCGCCGTCGAGACATTTCTGTGGAAAGACCTACCCGCCATCGATAACGATTCTGATGGATTCGATGATCGAATCGAACCATTTTACAATCATGTGGTCGGAGTAAACGATTCGCTGGCTGACTCCGATGGCGACGGCCAACTGGACGTGTTAGAGATCGATAGTATGACCAATCCATTGGATGCCGACTCACTCCTCGCCATGGAATCGTTTGAACTCCTCGATCCAACTACGCGGACGTTCCGTATTCAATTCACGTCGTTTCCTGGCCTCGATTATGCCGCTGAAGCAGATCAGACCCTGACTTTTTCAGGACCCGACATCACCATTCTCGGATCGGGGTCGGCGGTTGGATTTCTCTCCGAAATCTCGGGTGTCTTGAGGCCCGAGCGGGATTTTGTTCGTTTGGTTCGCGAATAATTCGCGTCAAATCGGTTGCTTGCTCTTGGAGGGAGGCGCATTTACAGGACTCCAGTAGAACACAATGCTAGCGCTCCCCTCCTCCTACCAACGCCCCCAATTTGTCGCTGAGATCCCGTCATCTCCCAGTCCGAAAACAGATTCGGTTGCTTGTGCTCGGTGACCATCCCAACTTCATCGTTGTTGGCGTAGATAGTGCTATCTTTTCCCCTCCGGAGGATATGACCCAATCCATGCTCGCGTCGATGCTCTCCTTTTTCCTACTGTGATCAAAACTGAAGTTTTTCTAGAAAGTGGAGGCGCTCGAAAGGCCTATTGGCACGAGATGTGGCGCTACCGCGAGTTGATGGTTTTCCTCGCATGGAGAGATATCCTTGTCCGCTACAAGCAGACAGTTGCAGGTATCGGATGGGCTGTACTTCGTCCCGCAATTACGGTTTTGGTATTCACGATTCTCTTTGGACGACTTGGCAAGCTTCCTTCCGACGGCGTCCCCTACCCCGTTCTGGTGTTGGCAGCGATGCCTGCGTGGCAAATGTTCAGCACGGCATTGAGTTCGGCCTCGCTGAGTCTCGTCTCCAATACCTCGTTGATCTCGAAGGTGTATTTCCCGCGACTCGTGATTCCGTGCGCGGGTGTCGGGGCGACCTTGATGGACCTCCTAATAACTCTGGTTCTGTGCTCGATTGCCATGGTGTTCTACGGCATTCGGCCCGCATGGACGTGGTTGCTCACCATCCCACTCTCCATGGTTGTCTGCCTTGCCGCTCTCGGCCCCACAATTCTCTTGGCTGCCCTCTCTGTTCACTACCGAGACTTTAAGCACCTTACTCCATTCATCGTTCAAATCGGGACTTACGTAACCCCGGTGGGCTTCACTACGGGACTGGTGCCTGAGAAGTGGCGATTGCTCTTCGCCTGCAACCCAATGGTCGGAATCATTGATGCGTTCCGGTGGGCATTTTATGGGACCCCGGTCAATCCGATGGTTCTTGGAATCTCAGCCTTGGCTGTGGCTGTGTTTCTCGTGACAGGGATAGCATGTTTCCGACGCATGGAGCGTAGCTTTGCAGACGTGATTTAGTGAGTATGTCCGAAGTCGTCATCGAAGCCTCCAACCTCGGCAAGAGCTATGTCATCCGGCATGCCGCGACATCGCGGCGGGCACCCTCTGCTGAAGGAAGCACACTCAGTGAGACCCTTCATCGCAGCGTATTGGGGTTATTTCAGAGGGGACGCCGCGAGGCAATCACTCCAGCTTCCAAGGAAGAGTTTTTTGCGCTCAAAGATGTCTCATTTTCAATCAGCGATGGAGAATCGGTCGCTGTTATCGGCCGAAACGGAGCTGGTAAGTCAACACTCCTCAAAGTTCTCTCTCGCATCACGGAGCCCACCAAAGGGTGGGCCAAGGTGCGCGGCCGCATGGCGTCACTATTGGAAGTTGGCAGCGGTTTCCACCCCGAACTTTCGGGTCGGGAGAATATTTATCTAAACGGATCGATTCTGGGTATGAGCCGATCCGAGATCCAGGCCAAGTTTGATGAGATCGTCGCCTTCTCCGGTGTCGAACGATTCTTGGATACGCCGGTCAAGCGATACAGCAGCGGCATGTATGTGAGGCTAGCCTTCGCCGTGGCCGCACATTTGGAGCCCGATATCTTGGTCGTTGATGAGGTCTTGGCGGTAGGCGATGCCGAGTTTCAGAAGAAGTGCTTGGGCAAAATGGAAGGAGTAGCCAAGAGTGGGCGCACCGTTGTCTTCGTTAGCCACAACATGACGGCAGTGCGCAACTTCTGTTCGCGGGGCATCGTCCTCAAGCAAGGCCAACTCATCTTCGACGGACCGGTGGATCAAGCCATTGCAACCTATGCAAGCGAGGGCCTTTCTGGCACCACTGACGAGTGGGTCCGCCCGCAACCGCCAGAGGGAGACGGACTGAAGTTTGCAGCTATTAGGATCGCTCTGTCCGGTGACCAGCCCCGCATCCAACTCACAAGTGATTTGCGACTTGTTGCGGGACCCAACAGTCTCAACAGCATGATCGCCATAGACGTCGTGGATCAAAGCGGTACCCCTGTGATGCAAGCACTGCCGTCCGCCATTCCTTTTGTTCCAGCAGAGGTCGGCGTGTATGACGTGCGGGTGGACGTCGAACTCCCTCCACTCATTCCTGGCGCCTACTCGCTCAATTTTTGGGTGGGTCCCAGCTACGATTCAGGCACCGACTATATCTGTGCACAGTTGAGTTTTGAAATCACCCAAAGTCCGACGCAGGGTCGCACCGTAGCCCACTCACCAAAACTGGGAAGCATTGTGCCTATCTCGTCAGCTAGGCTGGAGACCGTCAAATCCCTTTCTTGTCCCCCGTCATTCTCAGTGTGTTCATGACTTCCCTCGTCACCGATCTCATCTCCTTCCTTCGTGAAAGACAAGCCCGCTTGGACCGCGAAGCCATTGCTTCCCGGTTCTCAGAATTCACGATGACTCCCATCCGGACTTTTGCGGACAATCTCCTCTTAGCCGAGTCGGTCAGGGAGGTGAAAGGCTGTGTCGTGGAGTGCGGAGTCTGGAGGGGCGGCATGTCAGCCGGAATCGCCGCTACCTTGGGAGCAGATCGTGCCTACTATCTCTACGACAGCTTCGAGGGCCTGCCTGATCCACAGGAGGAACTCGATGGGCAGAAAGCGATTGCGTGGACAAAAGCGACCGACTCCAAGGACTATTTCGACAACTGCTCCGCCTCGCCCGATTTTGCAGAACGAGCAATGAACCTCGCTGGAGCGACCCACTTCCGCCTGATTCAAGGATGGTTTGAAAACACTCTTCCAACGCAGGCTCCCGACGAACCTATCGCCCTCTTAAGAATTGATGGAGACTGGTATGATTCCACGATGGTTTGCTTGGAGAACCTTTTTGAAAAGGTTGTCCCTGGAGGTTTGATCATTATGGACGACTACTTGATCTGGGACGGCTGTTCCAGGGCACTTCATGACTATCTGAGCCGCACTCACTCAACCGTGCGCATCCAGAACCTCGGAAGAGTCGGATACATCAAGAAGCTACCCACATCCTGAACAACATGCCCTCAGTTAACAATTTCGGTCTCCCAAGCAGCTACAAAAGCCGTCCTCAGCCGGACTACTTTGTCGATTCGAGCGGACAACCTGACTCAGACGTCGTGTGGCAGCCAGATGTTTACAACACGGTAGCAAAGCTGGCCAAAACGGTAGGGGCAGAAACGATCATCGACATTGGCTGTGGACGGGGAGGGAAGCTGGTTGCCCTCAAAGACGACTTCAAAGTCGTAGGAATCGACTATGGCTCCAACATTGAGTTCTGCCGCACGGAGTTCCCCTTCGGAACCTGGGATGAGATCGATCTCGAATCCGAAGGAGCGGAACTTCCGCTCTCTCAAGACCAGCTCTCAGGGGCTGCCATCGTCTGTTCAGACGTCATCGAGCACCTCATCAATCCGCTCCCGTTGGTCCATCTGATCCAACGCTCGCTCGAACATGCCCACTTGGCCGTGATATCGACGCCGGATCGGCAGCTTTTCCGCGGCTTTCTCCACAAGGGACCACCCGTAAATCACTTCCATGTCCGCGAATGGGCTCTGCATGAGTTTTCGTCCTTCCTCGCAAGTGAAGGCTGCCAGATCCTCCATTCGGGAGTGACCCAAAGCCACAGCAAGTCCGACCAGAAGAAAACCTGCCTGATTGTCCTCAGAGGGGCCAAAATGACGGATGAAACGGCCAAACGAATCACGGCGCTGCTGCCGGCCCCGCCCACGCCCCTGCGCTACACTTGGACAGTCACTGAACGAACCATCCGCCGAATGTTCACGCACTCCGGGAAATCCTCCAATTAGAATCATCTTATGAAGACCGGAAGCATCGAGCCCGCTCACAACGTCACCGACCGCATGCGCCCGGAGCCGGGCCAGAAATTCTACATTTGCCTTTCAGATCTGTCTGAAGCCTTGAAACCCTTTGCGACGGACGATGCCATCACTGTCCTTGACTATGGCTGCGGCGATAGCCCGTATCGCCCCATGTATCCCAATGCCACCTATCAGAGGGCCGATCTAGAGGACATTCCAGATGTCGACTTTATCGTTCGTTCCGGCAAGCCACTCGAGGCTCCCGATGAGAGCGTTGACCTCATTTTCTCAAGTCAGGTGATCGAACACGTCTATCATACATCCGCATTCTTCGCGGACTGCTATCGCCTCCTCAAACCCGGTGGTCGTCTACTTGTAACCACCCACGGAAGCTTCATTGATCACAGCGTTCCATATGATTATCAGCGCTGGACTCCCTGGGGATTGCGCAGGGATCTGGAAGCTGCCGGATTCCAGATCGATGAAATCTCGCGCATGACGACCGGGCCCCGAGCGGCGCTGCAATTCTGGGAGTATGTCATGGAGCAAGCGCCGGCTCCGTTGAGCAGCCCTGTCGGCTGGATCATTCGGTTCCTCAGGGGGACAACTCGGCGTTTCCGACCTCAACTTCACCGATGGGCAGACGCGCATTGGAACCGATTCCGGCTCTGCCAGGAAGATGAGTTTCACCATCGTCACAGCCTTTACGTGGGGCTACTCGGATCAGCACACAAACCCAATTGACTTCATGTATCGAGCCCGACAATTCATCAGCAAAGCCATCGTTGCGCTAGCAAAAGCCCTTGGTCTTCAGTCGCTTGTTTGGAAACTTGGCCTTGGAGGAGAAGTTCGTTTTTGGAACCGCTATTTCTCGACGGGAGGCTTGCAATGGAAGGAGGAATTTCATCGACGCCTCGACCCACAGTTACCACTCGATGGTCGTATCGTTGCCCTGCTTGAACGAGTCTCCGCTAGCGCAGAGGAATACGATGTTCTCGACGTCGGATCCGGGCCGCTGACCAGTCTTGGGAAGACGATCCCAGGAAAAACGGTTCGATTGCGTGCCGTCGATCCTCTCGCTCCAGAGTACGATAAGATGCTTGCCGAACAAAACCTCACGCCGCCGGTGCGGACGGAAGAATGCAAAGGAGAAGAACTCTCAGGCAAATTCGACAAGTCGACGTTTGATCTCGTATACGCTCGTAACTGCATGGATCACAGCATCGATCCAGTCCTTGCCTTTCGGGAGATGCTCGCCGTCACCAAACCCGGCGGATTGGTGTACCTCGAACACTGGCCGAACGAGGGTGAAACCGAGGAATACAGAGGCCTCCACCAGTGGAATTTCGATTGTCAGGACGGAGAGTTTGTCGTGTGGAATCCAAAAAGGAGGCAAGTAGTCTCGGAAGAACTCGGTGATGGTTGTCGGATCGAGTGCGTCATTGAAACCGTGGAGGAAGAGCGAGAAATGATCGTCGTCCATATGTGGAAGGCTGCTTAAGCGCGTCCAACCAATCGACGGGAGTCAAGCGGGACTTCGATTGACTGAAAGATTGGTCCTCTGCCCACATTTCAACCCACCCAGCAAAGCCGAGACAAATTGTGATGCCCGCTGTTTCCTGCGTCATTCCAATATTGAACGGCATGCCATTCCTGCCTGACGCATTGGCGTCTTTGGAGAATCAAACCTATCGTGACTTTGAAGTCATCGTTTGGGACAATGGCAGTACAGACGGAACACTCAAGGTTCTAAGAGACTGGATTCCCAAACGCCTTCCCGGACGAGTGGTCACAGGCGAACCTCTTTCGCTCGGTCTCTCCCTTCGGAGACTCTGCGAAGTCGCGGAGTCTCAACTCATCGCGAGAATGGACGCCGACGACATTTGCGAGTCGAACCGATTCGATACGCAGGTTCGCTTTCTCACTGCACACCCGGAGTTCGCCTTGGTCGCCTCAGAGAGAACGTGTATCGACGAAGCCGGGCAACCAACTCCCGCACGTTCGGAATATCCCCATCGCCCCGAGGACATCCTGCACGCAACGCTTCGCGCGCCACGAATTCTTCATCCAACCGTGATGATGAGACGAGAGGCGCTCATCGAAATCGGCAACTACAACGACCTATCGTCCGAGACTTGTCCCTATTGGTCAGAGGACTATGATTTGTGGATGAGGTTCCTCGCCAAACATCGCGCGATCACCCTTCCCGAGAAGCTCCTGAAGTATCGTTACAACCCGCACGGCTTGACAGAAAATGAGATGCGCTTGAAGAGAGCGGCCACCGCCAGGCGAGCTGCATGGCAGGCGAATGCGGGGGACTTTGCAGGAATCACCGACCATAACCTAGCTCTTCAGCTCTGGGACCGCCAGATGTGGTGCGCCCTGCCCACGCTCAACGCCATCAACCGGCACTTTCAGCGCATTGACGCCATCAAGACCCGAGAACGATGGATGATCCCATCCTTCAGGAATACGGCCTCATCTTTCGTTGCACGACATGACTTGATCACCCGACTCTTTATCCGATGCATGAAGAACCGGTGCAGATAGTGCCAACCCGCATGAATCAATATTCACACTTCGCATTCGTAAGCGCCAACGTGGGCGGTGGTGGCAGTGAGGAGCTTTGGGTGCAGACAGCTGCACACATGGCCTCGCGGGGAGTCCGCACCACGGCACTCACGACGTGGAGTGATCGTGCAGCACACCGCTTGGAACAGCTCTCCGCAGGCCAAGTTCCGCATATTGCCATCAAGAGTGGGTTGATCGGAAAGCTGGTGGGTCGACTCAAACCCAGCGCTCCACCTGAAGCCGCAAAGCTCAGAGATTGGTTGAAGCGAAGTGCCCCTACTGCGGTCGTCTTCAATTCAGGCACCGCATTTGATGGTCTTGACCTCCTTAGAGTGATTGCAGATTCTGGCATCCCACATTGCATTGTGACCCACTTGGTTTCTGAAGCCAACTGGCCAGACGACAAGACGGCGGAGCGTGCTGCAAAACTCTTCGCCGGTGCCTCTCGAACCTGCTTTGTCTCCGAGCACAATCGTGAATTGTTTGAGGTTCAATGTGCCTGCCGATTGCCCGAAGCGGAGATCGTTCGCAATCCCTACCTCGTCGCGGCAAGCGACCCCTTGCCATGGCCGACGGACGCAAGAGGGGTGTTCCGGATGGCATTTCCCGCGCGGCTCTATCCGAGAACGAAGGGGCATGACATGCTCGTACGAGTGATGGCCCAACCCAAGTGGAGAGATCGCTCACTCCAGATCGATCTCTTTGGAAAGGGCCCCGCAGAGAAGACCCTCCGCCGCCACGTCGAGTTGGAAGGTGTCGAGAACATTCATTTCCGAGGGCACACGGCCGACGTGCCTGGCATTTGGCGCGAAAGTCATGCTCTGATCTTACCATCCCGGCATGAGGGGCTTCCAATCTGTTTGGTAGAAGCCATGATGGCAGGACGCCCTGCATTCATCAATCCGGCGGGCGGATCCCCCGAAGTCATGACTGAGGGTGAGACCGGACTTATCTCGAGTGCCTGCACCGTGGAAGCTCTGGACCGCATGCTTGAAGAAGCTTGGACGCTCCGAGATTCGTGGAAGACCATGGGGGAGGCTGCGGCCAAGAAAGCCAGAGAACTCATTCCAGCGGATCCCGTTGAGGTTTTCTCTCAAAGCCTGAACGACTGGATTTCGAAATGAGTGAGGTTGTACGGATAACTGCCCCATTGGTTTCCGTCGTCATGCCGGCCTACAATGCCGCAGTTACACTGCCCGACTCCATCGCTTCGATTCAAGCGCAGACGGAGACTTCGTGGGAGCTCCTGCTTGTCGTGGATCGCAACTCCACCGACGAGACTTTGGCCATCGCTCAAACGCACGCCAGCGAAGACCACCGGATTCGCCTATTCGGCGAACTCCCGGAAGGTGGCTGTGTCTTCAACCGGAATCATGCTCTTCGTGAGGCTACAGGTACATTCGTCGCCTTTCTCGACAGCGATGACCTTTGGATGCCGGAGAAACTCCGCCTTCAGTCGAAATTGATGACGGATGCCACCTGCGACTTCTCATGCACGGGCTACCGTCAGATCAGCAGAGAAGGCCACGAGTTACCCATCGTGATTCGTCCGCCAGACCGCATCACATATGATGCCCTGTTGAAAGACAATGTGATCGGCTGTCTGACCGTCATGTATCGCCGATCCCGTTTTCCAGACCTACGATTCGTCGAATTCCTTCACGAGGACTACATTCTCTGGCTGCAGATGCTGAGACAGACGAACGCGTGCGGGCTGCCCGATTGCCTTGCCAGCTACCGCGTCACCGCCTCGAGCAGATCTGGCAACAAGGTCAAGGCCGCGATCGCTCGCTGGCATATCCTGAGGAAGTTTGAGAAGTTGCCGCTTCCAGTGGCATTGTCCGCTTTTTTGAGCTATGCCGCCGTGGCGGTGATGCGCCGAAGGCTTCGTTCTACGTCGATCTCTTCTTGATCCATGCTTTTCAACTCTGGCATCTTCCTCTTCGACTTTCTCCCGACGGTGTTGCTGGTCTTTGGGCTGCTGTTTCGCTATCGCAGCCTGGAGGCTGCGTGGATGTGGCTGGCTGCTGCTTCGGTCTTCTTTTACGGTTGGTGGAATCCCGCCCACATACCGCTGCTACTGGGTTCCGTGTGCGCCAATTTCTGGTTGGGCAAACGCCTCGCGGATCGTAGTCACTCCACCCATGGTTGGCTGCTTGCGGGTGGCGTGATCGTCAATCTCGGCCTCTTGGGGTTCTTCAAGTATTGGAACTTCTTCGCTTCCAATGTGGCGCTAGTCTTTGGTTTGGAGTGGCACAGCACCCCCCTGGAACTGCCACTGGGTATTTCGTTCTATACATTTCATCAACTGACTTATCTCTGGCATTGTAAAGCCGGACGCGCTGGAGGGACGACCTTTCGGCACTACCTGCTGTACGTCACATTCTACCCGCAACTCATCGCGGGGCCAATCGTCCGCCCAATGGAATTGTTGCCTCAACTGCAGGAGGCACGGAGTTCCGCTTTCCGTTGGAACGATTTGTCGCTCGGATTCACACTTCTGGCCTTTGGCTTGTTTAAGAAGATGGTCATCGCCGACCATGTAGCGGGCTGGGTGAGCCCAGTCTTCGATCAACCAATACCAACAAATGGGATCCAATTGATGGACGCTTGGGTCGCGTCCCTGGCCTATACCTTGCAACTCTATTTTGATTTCTCCGCATACTCAGACATGGCGCTGGGATTGGCCAAAATGCTTGGCTTAGGGTTACCGGGAAACTTCTTTTCCCCATACAAAGCGACGAGCATCACAGATTTTTGGCGACGTTGGCACATTACCCTGTCGCTCTTCCTGAGAGACTATCTTTACATCCCTCTCGGCGGGAATCGATTAGGCGAGCCCCGGCGCTACTTTAACCTGATCTTGGTAATGACCGTTGGGGGATTCTGGCATGGAGCAGGTTGGACATTCGGTCTTTGGGGCCTTTTGCACGGGACGTGTCTGGCCATCAATCATGGCTGGCACAAGTGGGGTAGAATTCGCCTTGGCGTTCCAATTTCTTGGACAGTGACATTCCTGAGTGTCGTCGCTGGCTGGGTCTTGTTTCGATCCCCCAGTATTGAGACGGCCGGGAGTATTCTCAAGGCATGCGTCGGAGGATCTGGATTTTCGATTCCCTCGGGATGGATTAGTCGTCTACCGTTTCTTGAAGCCATTGGCGTGACAGCCAACTCGGATTGGATTGTTTTTTCTGGTCCAGGCCAGATTCTCGCTATTCTAGGTCTACTGATCTTTACCCTCATTTCACCCAATGCCTTACAATTGACTGCATCTGCGTTTCAGCCTCCCAATGAGGCGTCACTGCCTCAGCCAAGAGCGTCCACGCTTCAATGGAAGCCAAACCTTCTTTGGGCGCTCTTTACCGCGTTGCTATTCGCCATATCTCTTCTCCATTTGGGCCAACTCAGTGAGTTCCTTTATTTCCAATTCTGAACCCAACGCCCCCATTCATCGGCGCTACTTGATCGTTTTCTTTGGAACGGTCTTGGTTGGCGTGGTTCTTGCAGCGTTGTTCAACCGAGCTGTGAATCCCTACAGCCTCTTCCCTTCGGACTGGATCTCGTCGGATTCAAAACCAGAGACCTTCAGCCATCTGCGCATGGTTAAGGCCGCTCAAGTCAAGTACGTGCGGCCCTCCGCCATCATTTTGGGCAGTTCACGTGCGGAAACAGGACTGGATCCTCATCACTCCATGTGGCCCTCAAGGCCCGTTTACAATTTGGGGTTATCCGATGCTGGAACCTACGAGATCTTTCGCTACTTCCAGCATGCATCAGAGGTGGCGCCCATCAAAGACGTGCTCCTTCTGCTCGACTACGCAGCTTTTCTCGAGGGTGGCCACACGGCACCTGACTTTGCCGAAGGACGCCTCGCCACCTTTCCGGATGGCTCTCCCAATCCCACTGCCGCATGGGACGATTATCTGATGGGACTCTTGTCATGGGATGCCTGCAAAGGATCCCTTGCCACGATTTTTCAATGGGATGCCGACAAGCGCTACTTAGATGACGGCTCACGCGACGCCAAGACAGAGGAACGCCGCGTGATCAACAAGGGCGGGGCTGCGGTCGCCTTCAGAGCCTATGAGGCACGTGCACTCCCAGCCTTGGCATCATCTTCACCTATCCTCGGCGCGGTGGAGATGTCTCACCTTGATCGCATACTGACACTCGCAAGGACAAAAGGGATTTCTCTGCGCCTAGTGATCGCTCCCATGCATGGGAGGTATCAAGAGATGATGGTGCAAACCGGCCATTGGCCCACCTATGAAAATTGGAAGCGGCGCATCACAACAATCGTCGAAGCCGAAGGGCGCCGTTCCAAGGCATCTCCCTTCCCTCTTTTCGATTTTGGCGTATATGACGAACTCACCACAGGAACGGTTCCCGAGCGGGGCCTGGCTGAATTCTATTTCGAGGCAAGCCACTTCACGAAGGCTCTGGGTGACCACGTCCTGCAAAGAGCCCTCTCTTTCCCTGACGACCATTCGCACATTCCGCCAGGTGGGTTTGGTCGCTTGTTGAGATCCGAGAGCATCGGAACCCATCTTGAAGCGATTCGAGTTGCTCAGAAGAACTATCAGACAACCCATTCGGAGGAACTCATGCCACTTCGGTAACGCGAGCCGATCAGGAACCGCCTGCCAGCTCACGATAGAGTTTCGCGTACCGTTCGATGGTGAACCTGACGTCAGCCTCACCCTCAGCCCAGCGCCTCGCATCCAGCCCCATCTCTGATGCCGCTTGGCGATCACTCAACAACTCGAGCAATTTCCGGGTCAGCTCCCACTCTGTTCTCTCCACCAGCGAAAATGACACATTTGGTGTCCCAAACTCCTCTTCCGGCATTCCTTTAAATCGGGTGACAACCGT
Source organism: uncultured Verrucomicrobiales bacterium (assembly GCA_963976915.1). Taxonomy (GTDB): domain Bacteria; phylum Verrucomicrobiota; class Verrucomicrobiia; order Verrucomicrobiales; family Verrucomicrobiaceae; genus CAXBNA01. The sequence continues at coordinate 60,608 of CAXBNA010000002.1, read as the reverse complement.
CGGCAATCCACACGCCATCGCCTCCAATACGACATTCCCCATACCCTCCTGCTCAGAAGGAAACACAAACAGATCCGATGCCATCATCCAATCCTCGATACGCTGAGTCTCGCCAACAAAAGAGACACTTCCCTTCATCTCGGGACTTGCGGCCATGGCTCGCATCCTGTCTTGGAAGAGGCCAAGCTCTTTCATGCGTTCCGGCGTCATGAACGTAGGCCGCTCGAAACCTCCCGCGAGCGCAAGATGTACCGACCGCTCCGAAACCACCCCCTTCCAAGCATGGAGCAACAGTTCAACTCCTTTTCGAGGAACGATGCTTCCCGCGAACAAGACCACGGGTTGCTCAAGTGGCAGCCCCAATTTTTCTCGCAAGCGCCTTTTTTCCGATGGCTCCACCGGGCGAAACCGAGTGATATCCACGCCATTGGGAATGATCTCAATGCGGTCTTGCCTAATGCCCAACCCCGCCTGCCAGCGTTTCATCACAGTCGTACTGGCTACCACTCGATTGAACGGAGCATAGTTGAGTCGGTTTCTAATCGCCTGAATCAGACGACGCCAGATCGGTCCCTCTGCGGGTTGGCCCACCATCGTTCCCACGTAGATCGACTTCACTCCCAATCGTCCGATGCGAATTTGCCACGGGCGGGACAGTTTGTGGCAGAGCGATGTCTGAAGAACACGTCGACCTGCAGGCACCGTCCGCAGAAAGGACTCTGCCGCTTGGAAAAGCGATGCATCTCTCTCCCACGGTGTGCCGCGAGCCTCAATACGGTGCACGACCAAACTCTCGGACATGCGCTCTTCTACCGGGTGTTCCAACGACTCCTGGAGTGTGAATACACGAAAATGGATCCCAAAATCTGCCAGTGGCCCGCTGTACCGGCGAAATCTTTCGGCCGCCCCGGCCAAAATCGGATGAAAGTGCCGCATGATCAGGCATACCTCTAGCGGTGTGTGGGATCGGTCGTCACTCATCTCCCACTCCCTTCGATTCGAAAAATCTATCGTTCAATCTGAAAAACCGTTTTCCATGACTTCTTCTCCCATTGATGCCCTAAAGTGGAAGGTTCTCAGCTCGTATAAAGCCAATCGAATTCGGACCTGGACCTACCAGCAGCTCGCACCTTGCACTCATCCACGAATCGTTTGGGTCTTTGGTTGCCAGAGATCCGGTACCACGATGCTTCGGAGCTTCATCGGATTCGACCCCCGAGTAAATGATCAGGGCGAGGGAGATCCTCCCTTTTTTCATCAGACCACAAACGATCACCCCGATTATATCAGGCTGATTGATGACGATCAGATTGAGGCCCTAGTGAAGGAACAACGGAGTGAAATGGTCCTCATCAAACCCCTCCACGACAGTCAGCGCGCAGCAGCACTTCTCGATCGGTTTCCTGACTCAAAGGGAGTGTGGATTTTTCGAAATTTTCATGAAGTGATCCTCTCTCACCTCACCTACTACGAGGGACGCTATGAAGGTTTGTCCTATGTTCGCCCGCTCCTTGACCTAGCTTCCAACTCCTGGAAAGCCGAAAATCTGAGCAACGAGATGCGTGAACAAATCAAACAATTTCGCAAGCTTGTAGACACACCGACGGCTGCCTTTGCTGTGTTCTGGCTCGCAAGGAACTCTCTCTATTTTTCCCAGCCTCATTCCAACTTGATCGCACTCGACTACAAGCAGCTCGTTCAACAACCAAGCGAGTGTCTCGCCACCCTCAGTCGGCACATCTATCTCGATCTCGACCCACGCTACGCCCAGTTTCCGGAACACCGTGATCGGACCAAGCCGCTTCCCAACGAAATCCCCCCACCGATCCTCGAGGCTTGCGAAGCCATGACTCTGAAGCTTCAAAGCGCTTCCTCACTCCACGGAGTTGACTGAATTATGGCACTTGAATCGCCAGTGGACATATCGACGAGGCACCCAAAACCCGTTCGAGTCTTGGAGGTTGTGCGCTCGCTTGCCAGCGGAGGCATGGAGAACCAGCTTGTGGCTCTCCTCAACAGGCTGGATCCGGCCTTGCACCGCTTTGAAGTTTGCTGCCTCCGCGAACCAGGAGTGAACGCGGAGAAGTTGGATCCTCAAATTCCGCTCCATTGTTTTCGAAAACCGGAGGGATTCCAATGGCGGAGCGTGCGGGACCTTCGATGGCTTTTGGCAAAAGGGTTCGACGTGGTACACACGCACAATCTTGGATCACTGATCTACGCCACTATGGCGACGAGGGGAGGGCGACAATGCGCCATCTTTCACGGCGAGCATGCGCAAATGGCACCCGACGAACTTCAATGGAAGAAAATGATGCAGCGGCGGCTACTCTTCCCATTTTGCAAAGCAGTTCATACCGTTTCCAAAGCACAGCGACAGGAACTTCTCACCCTCGGGTTCAGGCACCCTCGATTGACTGCCATCGTGAATGGAGTCAATACGGAGCACTATCACCCCTTAGCGTCACTGTCAGAGAGATCGGAGCAAAGGAAGACACTCGGCTTAGAAGATTCCGAGGCGTTTGTTATTGGAATCGTCGGCCGCTTTGGCGAGTTCAAACGTCATCGCGAACTGATCATCGCTTTCGAGAATTTTCTTGCCCGCTATCCGAAAGCATACCTCCTGGTTATCGGCGACGGAGGTCCCCTCAAAAAGTCCGTGCTCGAGCAGATCGATTCCAGCCCTGCAGGAAGAAATATTCGTTGGGCTGGATATCATGCGGATCCCCTCCCCTACTATCAGGTACTCGACCTGCTCGCTGTACCGTCGACCAACGAAGGGCTCTCCAACGCAACTCTGGAAGCGATGGCAACCGGTGTCCCGGTTTTGACTCACCTGAGCTGCGGTGCTGAGGAGATTCTAGGTGCGACTGAGTGCGGATGGATAAGGGACTTGGGTACCGTTGAAAAAATCACTCAAGAGCTCTCACGAGTCAACGCCCTTTCCGTGGAGGCTCGGCGGGCGATTGGCTTGGCTGGCCGAGGACGAGTCGCCAGAGACTTCTCTTGGGACGGCATGGCCACCGAATACTCATCATGGATTCTTGCTTGCGCCGGCCAGTTGGCGTTTCCCCGCAACCTCTGAGTCGATCAAAACGAAATGAAGTCAGTCATGACTTTTCGCCAAATGTAGAGCGTCCCCTGTAGAATTCCGAAGCAGATCAAAATATCCAAGGCACTCAACTTTTGCCATCGGATGTACGGACGTGATGGGACACTCTCAGTTTCTTCGGGACCATCAACGTCTCGGAGCAAACTTTGCCTGGCTCGACGATCTGGTCTTGTCTGAGGCTTCTTTGCGCAAGCCAGAAGCGGCGCCTTCCCGTTAGGGGTTGATGAATCGAGTACCATCGACCCGTGGGCGTACAGCGGCTGAAGCCCACTGCTCCAAGGGAGTCCGCCATGAGTCGTCGACGTATGGTCTTCCTCTGTCCCAATGACCTCTTCACCTGAAATCAATAGCCGGTGAAGAGCCGAGCAAACCGCCGCCAAAATGAAATAGTCCGTATGATAGGCTCGATCAATCATCCACGCCGACGCCAAAAACGACACTAACAGACAAAGTAGTGCCCGCTGAATTCGATCCGCTCTCAAATCAGGATGAGGCAACTTCGCCTGCCATATCGTGCGTGCGTTTACGTATAGAATTCCAAGGAAAAAGAACAATCCGGCGTAACCCAGATCAGCACCCACATTGACATACGATCCGTGGGTCGCCTTTCGAATGAGCCCATAGTCCTCAGTCTCAAACCAAGCCTCAAACTGTTTCCAGCCTTCGCCCGTCACGGTAGTCTCCATGGCGTTGTACGCCAGTTGCCAAATCACCAATCGCCCCGCAATCCCACCCTCCTCACTGTCCATAGTCTCCATTCGGGGGAGCATCTTCAACCCAGCCAAACCGACCGACATCATCAGTGCCACCACAATCACTTGAGTCAGCTTCGAGCGTTTGAAGAGTAAGGACACCGTGACGACTGCCGCCCCACTCAAGTAAGCTCCCTTAGACTCTGTCTCATACACCACCTGGGCAGCACCGGCCATCGCAGCCAAAGCCAACAAGCGGAGACCAAACCCACGGTTCCAAAACCACCAAACATAGGCAAGCCCGATGGACACCGCGACACCATGACCGAGTGAATTGGGGTTGTTATAAATCCAAGTGTTCAGCGCCAAACGACCCTTAAATCCATCCGTGATACTTTGAGATCCCTCCGCCAACTCGAAACCATATACTGTCGATAGGGCGAGGAGAGACACGCAAAACAGTCCCGCCACCCAGCACGTCATGAATGTCTCCATTCTCTTCCACGTGTTCAAGGAAAGCGCCGTCACAAAATAAAAGCCCACATAGGGAACAAGAGCCTTGGCGGTTCCAAACCAATCCGAGGACGTCCAAACGATCCAAATCAGGTAGGCCGTGACCATCCAGTCTCCTGGACTTCGAAACAACTGCTTTACAGTGACTCCTCCCGGTCTCGAGGCGACACCGATGATCCCAAGCAGCATCACGTAGGTCATGAAGCCAATCCCAGCCATGCCAGGCACCCAGTCCTGGGGCCGGATCAGCCACAGAAGAATGGCGAAACAAATGGCAACGAATTCCACGTGGCTAGCGGGCTATGCCCGAGTTCGAGTCAAACTCACGTGGTGACTGACTCATTCTCGAGCTCAATGTACGAAGGATCGTAGTATTTTGGGTAATAGGACGAATAGTAGTAGTAGTTTTCGATCTTCGACAGATCGACACCGTTGAGCACAAAGCCGTAGATCGGCACTTGCGTTGCAGAGATCACCTCCAGAGCAGAAAGCACGTCACGACGCGTAGTCTGCTCCGCACGAATCACGAAGATTGCACCATCCACACAACGGCTGATCATGACGGAGTCAGCCAAGCCAAGCAATGGAGGCGAATCAATGATGATACGATCATATTTCTTCCGAAGATCGTCGATCATGTTTTTGAAACTCTCTGTTCCAAGAGCCTCTAATCGAGGCGAAGCTACTTCTCCCCGCATCAAAAAGTCCAGCCCAGGCGTTCCTGAAGGAACAATCGCCTCAAGAACCGGCGTTGGATTTCTCAACGCTACGACGCCCGCCAGACCTGCGTTTGGCTTGACGTCAAAAAGTCGATGAATCCGGCCTCGTCTCATATCCGCATCAATCAACAGGGTGCTCTCCTCCGAAGATGCAAAAGATGCAGCCAATCGACTACTCACAAGCGTCTTGCCCTCCGAAGGCCTAGAACTACTGACCAAGATAACCTGGCATGGATTTTCCCGGGCGACATACAACGGGAGGCTGCAGCGAATAATGCGGAAAGTCTCAGTCAGATCCATGTGCGAGTCCATTCGACTGCGTTCCATTGGACCGCGCTCCATTTCCTCCGGATTGCTTAACAAGGGAACCACACCCACAGCATTCAACTGTGTAAATGCTTCAGTCTCAGTTACCAAAGAAGTAGTCGACCGCATCTTCTCCAGACCAAAACATCCGCCTCCGGCAAGTCCAACCCCCAGAACAAGAGCGTACATCAGCAGCTTTGACTTGTTTGGGGCCACGGGGAGATCATCCCTTAATAGGGTAAATCCTTGAAAATCAAAGTCGACCCTCATTTCAATCCCCGTAAACTCCATCGCGGCCAGTTTTTCCTTCAACTGACCATAGGCAGTCTCCCAGAGATTTCGACCGCTGGTCATGAGCGCGTAGTCTTGTTTGTAGCGATCAAAATCATTCAACACTCGCCTGTAATCCGGCATCTTCTCCTGAAGTTCTTCGAGCTTTGACTCAAGTTGGCTCTTCTCCAACCGGAAAGAGGTGATCGCGATCTCTCTCTCATTCATCATCGACGCAGTAAGACGATCAATCCTCTTATCCAACTCCCTCATCACTTCATGGCCCGGAAGATAAGTCTTAGCCGCATGGTCCCTTTCGAGCAGAGCCGACCTCAATTCCCTCTCGGTTTTCTCCCAAGGTTCAAGCTCTTCCACCATCGAGGGTACAACAATCAAGGGTGAAGTCGGGGTTCCTCCGCTTGCTGGAGGAACGTCTGAAGTCATTGAAGCTACCGGGGAAGAAGTCGGGGCAGCCGTCTTAGCAATGAGTTCATCCCTAACCCCGCGACGCACAATGGAACCCACAGATACTGGTGATCCTCGAAACTTCTTCAACAACGACAACTGATCAACCAAGGCAAGACTTTTCCCCTCAAGCATGTCATCGACCTGCTGCATCATGTCCAGCCTTGTTTTGATCGTCAGCATTTCACTGGGCAATGACTCCAGTCCGTTGTTTGAGATGTACTGCTCAATGAGCTGGTTGTCCTCCTCAAATTTTGCGCTGGCATCTTGTTCATCCGAGATGCGCTCTCTCAACCGTGTCATTTCCTTCGAGTATTCTTCAAACGCCACTTTTTGGTGTTTGGAACGTTGCTCCAAGGTAAACTCACGATACGCTTCGATCATGGCCTCTGGCCACTCACGCACAAGCCAAGGCTTGTACGCCGACACCTCAACTTGAAGCATGTTGCCCGGCAAAAGTGAAGTTCTCACCGAGGACACAAAATTATCACGGATATACTCATACTGCCCTGCACTTTCAACCAAACCAAGCTTATTGGCGGTTCTCTCCATTACCCACTTCGAATTGAGCGCTGACACGACAATAAAACTGATTTGTGCGTAGCGTCCCCGACCCTGAACATCGCTGGTCTCTGATTTGACGGGCAGGTTAAGATTGGTGAATGAGATTAGACTCCGGGAGTAATAGGTAGGCGTTCCATATGTGAAATAAATCAACGCTCCACAGCACCCTAAAACAAAGAGCAGCAGCATCAGTTTCCAGTACTTGATGTATCTACTCAGGTAGTGAAACAAGTCTTGAAACGACAGCGAGGATTTTGCAGCCATGCAATAGGAAGGAGACAGGTTAAGCTTCTGAAAATCTGAAATCAGATGAAATCAGAAGCCGATCAACTTCTGCGGAACAACCAACATATCGGCATCCTGCAATGGCACGTCAGGGATCTCACCCTTCTCTATCTTAGTGAAATCCAGCCCAATCCTGGCGGTTTGACCGGCACCATCTTTGCGCAAAATATAACTCTTCTTTTTGTTCGCAAAGCTCCCAAATCCACCAGAATCCATAACGGCTTGAAAGGCAGACACCTGTCCTCCGCCAACGAAGGGAATGAAAACCCGCCCCGTTTTTGCAACGTTGCCAGAGAGATAGATGGTGATTCCTGCCGACACCGCATCCCCATCCCCAGCGCCCCGCCTGACCGGGTCTACGATGACCGTCGCGGCAGTCAATTGATTGGCCTCCAATGATCGGCGCACAGCTGACTCTACCTCACTTAGCGTCATTCCAAGCGCCTGGATTCGTCCCGCCTTCGGAATAATGATATCCCCGCTTGGTCGGACGATGTAAAGTCCGTTGAACCCACTATCTTCTAGCACAAAAATATCCAAGGCGTCACCCACGCTTGTTCGGTATCCGCTTGAACCAATATCATCACTTCTGCGGGGAATATCGCTACCGGCATCCCATTGAGCAGGAACATCTTCACTACTGGTGCAAGCGCCCAAGAAAGCGATCAAAACCCAAGCTGATACTGCCCCTAAACTCTTCAATGCGAGTCGGTAGGCCTTGTGATTTGTGTGCACATTCTTGTCAATGATGATCATCAGTCAGATATAGAACTCAATACAATTTAGGCAATGTCTTTCACCAACCGAAGAGCAATGTTCCACATTGACCCTCAGAATGATGCGACAAGTCAATTCACTAGAACCTTTTTGACATCCCTACATAGAGGAGGTGTTCCGTGAAGTCATCCGCCACTGTCAATCCAGCCCCGGCGTCTTGATACTGATACAGCACAGAGCCTTGGAGGGTTTCGGTGAAGTGGTGCAGAAGGCTGATTCTGTAAGTCCACAACTTCCATCCCCGCCCAATGTCTGACATATCTACATCGTTGTAGGAAGTCAAAAATGACAACCGCGTATCGGCCGAAAGATTGGCGACAAGCAGCGCTCCTGCAGTCAAAAGTTCACGATCAGACTGACCCGCTCCCCCCAAATACTGAAGATCCGACTTCTGAAAAAAGAGTCCACCTGTCAAATTAGGCCCGAGCGCCTGCCTGATAAAATACCGAACGTAGTCTGAGATAAACTGAGTGCCCAGATTGTCAGTAGGACTCCGGCCTCCTTCAAGCCCATGTTCAGTATATGGCCCGAGTGCTTGTTTAAATCCAGCCAAGGCTAGCCAACTATCGTAGGTGCCTCGACGTCCGCGATCAGCCCATAACCAACCCGCCTGAGCATAGGCAATCATAGAGGGTGACAATTTAGCATTGGCCCCAACGACTGCGTGACCTACCCATGAATTGAAGTCATCCATGGTTCTAAATTGGGAGAATGCATAGGGCGAAATCACGGGACCCTCCTTGATGATTAGCCCCCCAATCGTATTCCAATGCCTTCTTCCTTCGAAATTATTGTTCCAACTGTCCCACCGGTTGTAAAACAACGCCGATCTAACCCCACCCCCATGCCTGCCGAACAGGTTGGCCCCAAGGTAATTTTGGAAAAACAGACGGTCGCCGCTAAACAGTTGGTCGTTGATCGCGAAATCCGTTCGCCCCACTGCATCAAACTGCGATACTCCACCGCCTCCAAAGCGATATCGTCCAACTCGATCAATCGGCGTCATGTCAAACAGGTTTGCTTGAAGGAAAAACGATTCGTCCAGAAGATTGTTGGACAGGAAGGTTGCGAGAAATTGCTCCGTAACTGAAAAATCCCAAGTGTCCCCGAGTGAAGCTCGATAGGCCATCTGGACGAGGGAACTCGGCACAAAATTCGCCCCAAAAGCCATGAAAGGACTGCCAATTCCCCATCCCACATCACCTTCAAGAGGGAGCCAATACACAGTTGGCTGAAGAGTCAGCGCAAAACGATCGGTCACAAAGGCCGTAAGTCTCATTGAGACCCAAGTAATCGCTGCAAAATTGTCATCACCCGTCTGCGACGGAACGATTCCAAAGGGCCTTCCCTGATAATCCGAATACAGCATGCCCGCTCCTACCCGAATACTATCCATGTAGAATGGCCCCAATTTATATTTCATCCACGGGCCCAAACGGTCAGCCCTCTCAATTCCAGCGTTCCTCCGCCTTCCGTAAAGGAATGGATTCCGGATCTGCACGTTGGGCCGAATAGCAAAACCAACACCGCCATCCTCTGGACTGTTGAATGAGCGCCAAGCCGCGAACGACATCGAACGATCCAAGAAGTTTTCCGCTTCAGTGATACTCGACCCGGCAGAACTGGCGAGATCCAGCGGCGCATTTAGAGCGCCTGAAGGTGAAAGCCCTGAATACTGTCCTCTGGAAAACTCATAGGTATTCCCATAGCCGGCTTGAGACGACAATCCATATCCTGTCTGAGCAAATACAGAGGCCTCAAAATGGACCAAAATGATCAGCGCGAGCGCAAAAGGAGTACTGAGAATGAGTCGATTCATAGAACTATTGGGCAATTTGGAGTCTTTTCTGGGATAAACAAGTATCAACGCTACAGAATAACAGACTAAGACTGAGCCAAGCTGACAGTAGGTTTCCGAGTTTTGGGCCTCTGAGGCTTGGCTAATCCCGGGTTACGAAAAACATGAAGTATGCCAGACCTCACCAATCCAGCCAAACTGAACATAATGGTCCCTACAATCGGAATAGACGCCGTGAGAAACCAAGCAATTTTCCAAAAGCTTGATCGATCTTGAGCAAAAATATCGGACGCAACAACTAGCCAGATCACGAACCAGAGCCCGAATGAAATCCACAACACGACGTCGGACGTGTTTTGTGGTGCCACATGGATGAGATTGATGATGATGTTCCGCATAGCCGTTGGCGCTCCAAAATCCAGTATGTAAGAGTTTGGCTAAACGTATCGTTTACAGCCGAATCATTGACGAGTTCTGAATTACGCTCGAATTCATCAAAGTCAAATCAACTTCCTGGTGTCCGGCAGTGCTCCAATTCGAGGAACCATCAACGGCAAGAGCGCTCCTAATGAGTGGACAACTATCACAGGGCCTTGTTGGCCTGCAAAGTGGGGCGTCCCTCATTGAAAACGAGACGGTCGAATGTGTATCTCTGACTCCAAACATAGGAAGACCGAGCAACTTGAGAAAAATTCGACTCAACAAAAAATGGATCGCGTAAATCCCGTGTGAAGCACCGGACTGGAGACGATAGAATGACGGGAGTGCGGCTAGGGAGAACCCGAGGCTCAATCGCACTCTTAGCGTCGCGGCCATCCAGATCGACGCATTGACGCCCGTGAACCCAAAGAAAGCTGTGATCATCCCGGGCCGCAGGCGGTGCAACGCAGCACCTGAGAGATGGTTCCACCACCCTTTGGGTTGATGTCTTGTCACTCTACCCTGACTACAACCTGAAGTGTTCTCGGTTTTGTTGCCAGTAGAATGTAGATTTGGTTAATGCCGGTGTCGGAGGCAGTTGCGCTTGGGTTGTTGGATTTGCTCCGTCGTTGGAGAGGTTGAATGAAGGAGTTGGAGCGAAGGGGAAGGCCGCAATGAAGTCGCTCAAACGACGGTCTTCCCGCCCACTCCCCTTGGGTCATGCTGCTTGGACGTTTGCGAGTTCACAGAACAACCAGGGCGTCGAGTAGTCCAACGCCATTTTTGCGCTCGAAGGGCTCGGGTATTCCCGCCCCGAGCGGATTCTCCCAGATGCTGACCGCTCAGGGGCGATCTCGTGGTCCTGAAGACTCTGCACAATGCTCTTTTGCCTCGTTCAAGGGCCCTTTGGGCACACGTGCTTTGAATTGATTATCTACACGCTCACCCTTCGGGCTGGCGTCTATCTCCCCCTCGCTCCGGTTCAGGAACGAGGTGCTTGCTCTTCCGTTTCATAGGCCTAGTTTCGAGATGATTTGCCCCTCAAAACTAACTCAACTTTTCAACCACCGACTGGCTGCGTTGTCCGGGACTACCTCACCACTCACAAAAAAACCGTGCCCTAAAAAATAGGGCACGGTTTTTGAAGGACTCAGTTTAACCTGAAATCAAATCATTTCCCTCCACTTCCGACGTAACTCCAAACCGGAGTTTTGTCTTCGCGGGGTTTTTTCACGCCAGGAACCTTCACGCTGATGAGCTGCCGATCCCAGATCGCAGGCTCGCTGAAAAGCTTGCTCAACCCCTTGCGGTTGGAGTCGTCCAATTCCATCGTGACAATGAAAGCGCTTCCACCAGCACTCGGAGACACGGCCTCCACAAACACTTTCGAAGGAGGAACACTGGAAGCATAAGGCCACTCAACGCGGCGCAGCTCCGGATCTGCCGAATCGAGAAGGAGGAGAGAACGACTGTGATCAAGCCAGACTAGAATTCGACCGCACTGTGCCATCTCCTCCTCAAACGATGAAAAGCGCCCCTTCGAATCCGCAAGATTGATCCCTTGAACTTCCAAGCTGGCGACCAAACGGTGAAATTCCATGCTGACCTTCGGCTCACCCATCGTTGATTGCCGATAGGCGTTAGGCTCGCAAGTCAACTCAAGCTTCGTCATTTCTCCAGCTCCGATGATCAAACCATATGGATTACGCTTGGGCTCATTGCCCTTGTAGAAATCCCGAATGTCAATCTCACCACTGAAGTCGACATCACCTTCGATATTCACGCGACCAAGAGGCGTCTTGGAGGGAGATGGGGGCATTTCGCCAGGACGATTCCATGAACTCGGTCCCGAACCGATTCCACCCAGCCCACGCCCAAAACCGCCAGGAGTAGGAGCCCAATACGAGCCACCCCAGAAACCGCCCCACCCTCCAGGTCCGCCCCATTGAGCTGAGGATTCAGAAACGCCAGTGAACAGAAAGACTGCTCCAAGCAACAATTTCGAGATTTTAGTCGGGTTCATGAGAGGAGATAGTTTGTTTAATAACTTCGCAATTTTACTTTAAGCACCTAATTTTGTCGATGCTAGGAGAAAATTCAGAAGTCTCCACTGCAAAAACAGTGCCAATCATGGTGCCCTATTTCTCTTGAAAGGCAAATTACCCGGCCTCAATCGGCCGTTGTGATCGCCTTTTTCATGTTGGAAACAGTCCTTTTCCAAGTGAATCGCTCAACTGCTCGGCGGCGGGCATTCTTGCCCATGTCCCTTAGCTTCTCTGGGATGGACAACGCCTGACCCAGAATCTGGCAGAGCGCCCCAGCATCACCCGGCGGAGTGTGAAACCCAGTTTCTCCATGGGCGACAGACTCCTGAAGTGCCCACCCTCTGGATACGACCGCCGGAATGCCATGCATCATCGCCTCAACCGGAGCAATGCCGAATGGCTCGTAAAGTGAAGGTAAAACAAAGAGGCTCGCCCTTCGAAAAAGGGTCTCCAATCGTTCGTTCTCTTCGCTTACGTGTTTTCTCAGATGACCATGCCAAACGACTCCGTCCATGGGCAACCCAACAGGCGGCCCTCCCCTCGGTCCGACAATATGAAGGATGGATCGCGGATGCCTATTTCTTACGCCACCGAAGGCTTCCAGCAGAAGATGCCCCCCTTTGCGTTCAAAATCCGCGCCAACGAACAGAATCTCCTCGGCGTCATAACGCCGATTCTCATTGAACTCTGGGATCCGCTCAAGATTCACCCCCGCCCCAATGCAAACCACCTTCTGAGGCGACTGATCAAAATCGTTGATGAAGGAGCCTCGGAGATACTCGCTCATCGTGAATATCTGATCCAAGCTATCATAAACAGATTTCTCATACGCCATGGCTGCTTCTGCCAAAGTCGGGGGAACGGCAGTCGACGCGAAGGGATTGGACAGGCGCTGCGCCATATTGCCATCGTGATAGGAAAAACAGCGTCCGCCATTCATCATCACGGAAGGCACATTGAATAGTGCTCCAAATTGGATCGCATCCACTCCCGAAGGGAGCCTCTGAACGGCAGGTGCCAAAACGCGGGTGAGAGCCCTCCTGTAGGTCGGCGACAGGTAATACCTGAGCCTCCAGACTTCACGGTTGGGGTGCCAACGCATGGCGAGCAAAAACCACTTCCGCACCCCAGAAACGTCCCCCCCATCGGCTCCATGAAGGATTCCCTGCCTCTGGCATTCATTGAAGAAGAAGCGACTGATCCCTGACCAACTCCGAGGTGAAAAGGGATCCACCCCAATCAGAGCGCTTCCGATAAAACCGTGAATTGAATTGAGAGCAGGCATCGCTAGGCCTCATACAGCGATTGTGAACTCTTATCAAATGGGGCGACACGCATTTCCCGTAACCCCTTCCTCTGGAGCCAAAATGATCATTCATAACGGCAAATCCGGCCACTGAACTCCCCTACCGGCTCCACTCCTTCGACCAATTCAGGATCGGCTTCTCAACCACTCGCCAAAGCATCGCTGTGGCGACCAACGCCACGCCGATAGCCCCAAACGCGATGACATGCCCCCCACCGAGCGTAGGCTCGATCCATCGAGGAAGCAGCCCCATGACGACGATGAGAACCATCGAATGCCCCAGATAGATGGAATACGAGGCGTCACCCAGCCAGCACAGCCACTTTGGAAGATAATGTAAATAGCCCTGCTTCTCGGCGGACGCCGCTATAGCAATGATTCCGGCGCATCCGAGGCCAACCAGCAAACGAACAGCAAGGACCTGATCATGCCCTGTTTCAGGCTCGAAGAGACTCCCGCCGAAAACGATGGCGGCTACCGTTCCCGCCCCGATCCCGACCAATGCACGCAAGCTTGGAGGTTTGGACGTGAGCCAAACGGACAGCCCAACACCAATCAAGAACTCGATGTTGTGATTATCGAAAACGAATCCAACGATCCCCTCAAGTTCCATCCCTGCACCATGAACGCCGAGTATCAGCACTGCCCAAGAGGCAAGAATGAGACGCCCGACCCACGGACTCAGGAGGAGGACCAAAAGAAAGAAGCCATAGAAAAGAGCCTCGTGCGAAAGCGTCCACGCCGCAGTGACAATCGGAAAAGCGCCATCAGGAGGAGGAATCATCAGGTAGGAGGACACCACTCGGCTTGCGTTCAAGTCGGCTCCAGCACCACTCGAACTCACCAAGGTCAACGCCAGCTTGAGCGTGGTGACGACAAAAAGAAGCGGATAAATGCGAAAGAAGCGCCTCTTCAAATAACGCGGTGCGCGATCAGCCTGCCCAGCTTCCTTCCAATGGATCATCGCGATGATGAACCCACTCAGTACGAAAAAAAAGTCCACGCCGAGCTCTCCAAACTTAAAGATGTCGCCACAGAAATCGGCATCAAACATGCGTCGAGAGAATAAGCCCGCATGGTAGAAAACGACGCCCAACGCGGCCAACCCGCGAAAGACTTGGAGACTGGCTAGATGGGGATTGTTCAGTCGGTCTGACATCGCGGGGTTCCTACCACCAAGCATTCAGATTGCCAACCATGACTTCTTCTCGTCAACCGCCCAACATGTGGTATCGAAATGACAGATTTTGATTCCCTGATGACACCAGCATCCACGACGACCTCGACAAAAGCGTCACGCCTCCGACCGACAGCAGCTTGGTGGATGTTTTTCGCAGCCTTGGTTCTTGTGTTGACGATGAACGGGGTCTCAGGAGCCTTCGATTCTGACTTGGGTGGCGGCCCAGACGAGGCCGCCCACGCCGTCACCTCGCTCATGTTGAGGGACTACCTCGCAGGGCATGCGGGTGAGAATCCGATCCGGTTTGCTGAAGCCTATTATGAGCGTTTTCCAAAGATCGCACTGGGACACTATCCACCGCTCTTCTATGCCGTGGCGGGTGTCTGGCTGATCCCGTTCGTTTCCGCTGACTCGCTGCTCGTGCTCGAGGCGATCTGCGCAGCATTGTTCGCCACGATGACGTTCGTGGTGCTTCGCGCTCGGTTCGGACCGCTCACCGCCGCGGTTGGGGGTATTGCGATCGTGTTGTTTCCGACCGTTCAAAAACTCTCCCAGCATGTCATGTCCGACATCCTCCTCGGATTGCTTTGCCTCGTGGCGACGTGGATCTGGAGTCACTACCTTGAAAAGCCGACTTGGTCGCGTGCACTCGCTTTCGGAGTGGTCGCGGCGGCGGCCATCCTCACCAAGGGATCAGGAATGCTTCTCGGATTGGTTCCGGCGACGGCAGCCATATTGTCCGGCCGCTGGCGACTTTTTCTCACGCCGTCTTTCTGGGCGTCCGCCGCACCCGTCGTCTTGGCAGCGGGTCCTTGGATGATCTACTCCACCAAGATCTCCAAAGAGGGCATGACAAAGCTCAGCCCCCTCGAATACTTCAGCGACGCGATGCCCTACTACCTGGCGTCTCTACCTCATGTGTTCTCGTGGCCGCTGCTGATGCTGGTGTGCGTGGGCTTCGGGGGCGTGATCTTCCAAAGCGTTCAGAAGAAGAAGTTGGACTCACTGGAGGCGTCGCTGTGCGCCCTGCTTATCGGATCCTTGGCTGTCCTGTTGCTTATTCCTGTCGGGCTGACCACCCGCTATCTACTGCCACTCATTCCGGTCGTGATGTTCTTGGCCGCGCGAGGCGCCTGGGCCATTCAGGGGATGGGAAAGGGACAGGCATGGGTAGCCTCCGCATTGCTGGCCGCCGCAGTCGCCCCTGCCGTGACATTCCCCAAAAAACAGGTCACCGGATTTTGTGCGGCGGTGGATTGGGTTCGCAACCACCACCTCGGCGGCTCTTGGATCGTCAGCTCCGACCCGAGAGGTGAGGGAGCGATCGTAGCGGCGGGCGCGTTTGGCGTGCCTGACCGTGTGGAGACGGATCTCACAGTCTATCGGGCGGGCAAGGAACTGGCCGCCAGCGACTGGATGGGACGTGACTACGTGACCAAGTTCGACTCGACGAGCCTGCTGCTTAGTCATTTGGATAAAAATAACGTTCGGGTAGCGTTCGTAGACATCTCCGCGGGCGAAGACGCCCGACTGCCCCATGAACACCTGCTTGAAAAAGCGCTCAAACAAACGGACTCCGGCTGGGAACTCGCCCTCAAACAACCGATTTCAAGAACTCCTTGGAAAAAGGGCGAATTGCTCGTGTTCGTCCGATAATTGTTGGAAGGCATGCAAAAATTGTTCCCGTGCTCGATTCCATCTGCGAAACCAGTAAGGAGACCGGATATTGCGACCTCACAATAATCCCCAGGGCTCAATAAATCCCGACTTGATTGCGACTATGCCACGATATTGGCACTCATGCTGCATCCTCGAGAGGGCTAGTCCGCGATTGAGTCCTAGGGTTCCACTTTTTCTTGGAGCAACGGCACTCGACAGCACCTTCAACTCATGGAATCTCTCCTGCGTCTTGTCACTCCTTCCTCATTGACCCCCTCTCCCGCATGATCTCGCCACGCACCCAAGAGCAACTCCGAAATCACTTCCTTGTCGAAAAAGAGCTAGCGGCCCGGCTCCGCACAGCCTCTCCCGAAGAGCGGCCCGCCCTCTACGAAACACTTTACGACGAACTGTTTCGACGAGTTCCCGACCACCCCCGCCTTACGCGACGAGAAACTGCGGAGGAATCGCGAAAGGCGGTGAGTGCGCGGTTGCGGTTTGTCGATGCATGCTTGACTCCGGAGACCGATTTCCTTGAAGTCGCGCCAGGTGACTGCCGCTTCGCCTTCGAGGTGGCCAAGCGGGCCAGAAAAGTGTTCGGCGCTGACATTTCCGACCAGTCTGGTGTTGCGGAGAAACCCGCTAATTTTGAGCTTATCCTTTACGACGGAAAGAGTTTCGAGTTTCCTGATGAATGCATTGACGTGGCGTTCAGCTACCAATTCTTGGAGCACATCCACCCCGATGAAGTTCCCGATCACTTCCGCATGATCCACCGCGCACTTAGGCCCGGCGGAAAATACATTCTCGATACCCCTCATCGCTTCTCTGGACCCCACGACATTTCACGCTACTTCAGCGATACCCCAGAGGGATTTCACCTCAAAGAGTGGACCCATCGTGAGTTGAGCACCGTTGCCAGGGAAGCCGGATTCAAGAAAGTTGCTGTCGCTAGAGAAAGTCTAGCCCGCCTCGGGCGTCCGGGATGGCATGCCCTCTTGGCACTTGAAGCCCTGCTCCAATTTGTGCCCCACAAGCTTCGCCGATCCCTCTTCGGACGACTTCTTTCCAGCGTTTCCCTGGTCTGTACGAAATAGATCCAGCTCACCTCTCACCGGGAGAACTTGTCTCTTCGATGATCATTGAGCCCAGTTTCATCACGCAGGCCTCCAGTGGGTTTTCGTCAGTTCTCAGTGTGACCTCAGGATTCTCCGGGGGTTCGTAGGGCGAATCAATGCCCGTGAACATGGGAATCTCACCAGCACGTGCTCGACGATAGAGCCCCTTCGGGTCTCGCTCCTCACATACCGACAGTGGAGCGCTCACGAAGACTTCGATGAACGGGATTCCGGCTTTCCCGCAACTTTCGCGAATCTGATTCCTCTCCTTGGCAAAGGGAGAAATCAACGCACATACGGCAACGATCCCGGCCTCGGCGATCAACTTGGCCGCCTCCCCCGCACGCCGAACGTTCTCCGCCCGATCACCTTCAGAGAAGCCCAGATCTGCGCACAAACCATGACGCAAGTTGTCACCATCGAGCAAGAAACAGTGTCTTCCTTGGTCATGGAGCCAAGAATCCACGCCAGAAGCCACCGTGGATTTGCCCGCCCCCGACAGTCCGGTAAGCCATATCACAGCCCCCCGCTGGCCCAATTCCATCCAGCGCCGATCCCGCGACACACGCGAGCTTGTCCAAGTCACATTCGAACTCATGCACCCCCAGTCTTCGGAGCCCGGTCAGAATTGCAACCGGAGCTTGAGACGAATTTTCAGTCGGGGACCCTCCAGAGCTCCCGGCTCGCGCAGCTACGGGGATCCGACCCCTCGGGCAACCTACGCCAGCCAGATCCCATGCGCATCGCAGTAGTCATAGAGATCGTCCAGCAGGACGTTCGCCACCTCGATGTCGTCTTCTTCAAAGAACCTTGCGAGCCCCTTGAATTCGACGAACAACCCACTGCCTTCCAATGCTTCTCCAATTCGGATCATGGAGCTTCCGACACTGAAGGCATCCTCCTGGGTCGTGAAGAGGTGTTTGACTTTGAGCTCGTGCTTCCAGATGGAAACAGGTTCGACGTAGGCAAGAACGGAGTTCGGGAGACGATTCGGGAGAGGGCTAGGCATACCCTGTACTTCCGCAAAACGTCTGAAAAGTTACGAAAAAACTTTCTCCGCACCGTCGATCATCGTTTTCTCCAGTCCGTCACGGATTTTCTCAAAGCCGGATTCATCAATTCTGCGGGGCACCGGCACCACTGGTGCAAACACGATCGTGACCCGCGAAAAAGGCAGTGGCAGTTCGAAACGGTCCCAGGTCTTGAATCGAATGGATCGGCTGTAGTGGAGATGTACCGGCATGATCACGCCCCCGGAAAGCTGGGCGAGCTTCACGATCCCCGGCTGAAGGCTGTAGCAGGGACCTCGCGGACCGTCGGGTGTGATGCCGACATCAAATCCTTCCCGCACCTTGGAGGTCAGCGCGATCAGAGCGCTCATCCCCTGTTGCGGCTTTGAACTCGAACCGCGCTCCGCAGCAATCCCGAAGGACTCACAGACATCGGCAATGATCTGCCCATCACCACTCGGACTCGTCAAAATCGTTCCCGGGACATGGGAAAACCACTGGTCATGCAACCACGGTATCAAAAACATCCGATTGTGCCAAAACGCCCAAATCCGCCCCGAGCGCGCCGAGTCAAAGGCCCCCGATTGATCCACGACCTCAAATCGAAGCGTCACGCCAATCCCCCGCATGATCCATGCGATGATTTTCCCGGCATTCTTGATTCGGATCTTGGCCATTCCGCGTCCTTAGAGCCAACCCACCTGATTGAGTCGGCCCGTCAGTTCCATCTGCCGCTCCAACTGGCCGACGTAGTGCCCGTGGTTCGTTTCATCCGGCACACAACGTGTGGATTCATCGAGCTTTACCAAGCGATCACAGAGATCATCGTAGCTGACCTTCTCCACTCCCCCTTCGTTCGCATGGGCATACGCCGCTTGGACTGCTGCCCCCAGTGCAGCTCCCTCGGAGGTGGAAAGCGTCACGACATCCGCACCGAAGCAATCGGCGGCGATTTGTCGCCAAACCGGGCTCTTGCTGCCGCCGCCTGTCAGTCGAATCTCGGTAGGGTTCATGCCGAGATCTCGGAACCGCTTCAAGCCATAGGCCAGTCCCAAGGTCGCCCCCTCCACCGCCGCCCGCGCGATGTTCTGCGGCGTCGTGTTGCCAGTTCTCAGTCCATGCAGCACGCCAGTTCCATTCGGCAAATTCGGTGTTCGCTCCCCATTGAGATAAGGCAGGAACATCACGCCATCCGCCCCCACCGGAGCCGACATCACCGCAGATTCCAACTGCTTGAGATCCCAACCATACATCTCCCGCACCTGCTCGGTAACGACCGTCACGTTCATCGTGCAAACCAACGGCAGCCATTGATCCGTCGAATCGCAAAATGCCGCCGCCTCGCCCTGCCCGTCCACCACAGGCTCTCCCGACACGCCATAGAGTGTGCCGCTTGTACCAAAACTGGCTGTCACCACCCCCGGCTTGATGTTCCCCGTACCAATCGCACCCATCATGTTGTCGCCACCACCAGCACTGACGATCACCTCATCTCCGAGTCCCCACTTCTTGGCCAAGTCTGGCTTCAAACGACCATGAACCGCACGAGAACTGCCCAGTTCAGGCAGCATCTCATGCACCCGGGGATCGATGAAGTCGATCAACTCACGGCACCACTCCCTCGTCGTGACATTGAGAATGCCCATCCCAGAAGCATCGCCATATTCCATCCGCTTCACACCCGTGAGCCAGAAGTTGATGTAGTCGTGCGGCAATAGAATCGACGTCGTTTTGGCAAAGTTCTCCGGCTCGTTTTGCTTCATCCACAGCAGCTTCGGAATGGTGTAACCGGGAAGCATTGCATTCCCTGCGAGGCTGATCACCCCCGGTTGCCCCCCAAAAGCGTGGGCCATCTCCTCGCACTGCGTCTGAGTGGAGGTGTCGCACCAGAGCTTGGCTGGACGCACCACGTCATCATTCGCATCCAAGGGAACCAACCCATGCTGCTGACCGCTCACTCCGATCCCCGCAATTTTGGCACGATCCGCTCCCAGTTTCTCAAGGCACTGGCCAATCGCCGTCTCCACGGCTTCAGTCCAACTCGCTGGATGCTGCTCCAAATGGCCGGGCGGAAGCCCGCTGATCAATTCGTAGCTCTGCTGCCCGGTTGCCAGGATCTCGCCCGTGTCCAGATCGAGAACGATGGCCTTGGTGCTTTGGGTTCCGCTGTCAATTCCGAGATAAAACATGGTCGTGGGTTGGGATGAGGTGCTCCCCATTGTGGAAAGTCCCGACGGCCAATCAATCAGAATCCCCCCGATGACGCGGGTTGCCTGCCGAGGCACCCTATGCGATAACGGGGCCAGTAATTCTCCTTTTTTCGATTATGGCCCACGTCAAAAAGCTCCTTCACACCCGCTATCGCGTCAACGATCTCGAGAAGACCATCTCCTTCTACAAGGAAGTGCTCGGGCTGGAGGAAACCAAACGCCACAAGTCACCGCGAGGCTCCGAACTCGTCTTCCTGCGCACTCCGAACAGCGACGAACTCATCGAGATTTGCAGCTTTCCAGCCAGCGGAGAGGTCACCATGTGCCCCGATCTCACCCATCTGGCCTTCGAGGTCGAGGACTTGGAGGCCTTCGCCAAACACGCGGAATCCAAAGGCTATCCCCTGTCGGACGGTCCCACGGAAAGTTCCAGCGGCACTTTCGCGTTCATCGATGCTCCCGAGGGCTACGAGATCGAGCTCATTCAGTATCGCGACTAGCCTCTCTGTCATCCTCCCCCCATGGAATTCGACTGGATCGACGCCGATCAGAAGCGCCTCAAGGTGTCTCCAAAGGACATCGAAGAGTGCTTCGAGGATCCATTCGCCCTCAAGCTCCTGCCCGATGATCGACCGGACGATGCGGCGGCCCGGTACTATAGCCTTGGGAAAACGCTCAACGGCCTCGGCGTGTTCAGCGTCTTCTGGACGGATGGGAAGCGCTACCGCATCATCTGCGCGCGCCCGATGACTGAAGTCGAAAACGATTTTTACGAGCGCAAGAGAGCCGAGGACCTCTGATTCAGCCACCCATGAGCATCACCTCCCCCTCTGACTCCACAGACCTGCAGGTCATTCGCGCCTGGAAGGACGTGCCCGACTTTGACGACGATCAGGATGAGGCCGGTTTTTGGATTGCGCACCAGTTGGACGCCCGGTTGATGCAGATGTCCCTCCACAAACTCGACGTCCGCGAGTCCACGACCATCACACTCCGTTTCGACCCACGCATGCTCTCCCGCATCAAGCGCATCGCCCGCCGCCGCTACTTGAACTATCAGAGTATGATCAAGCAATGGCTCGCCGAGCGGATGGAAGACGAGGCGGGAGATTGATCCATCGCAAACATTCGCAGCCCCCCGGATGGCCACGCTTCTCAATCTCGCCCGTCGCCCCCGCACTTGGTGGACATTGCTCCTCGTCTGGTGGGTCACCCTCTGGTTTCTCTCAGGCACCACCCATCCTCCCAGCCTGCCGGGTTTTCTCGACTGGGACAAACTCAAGCACGCCGTTTACTTCATGCTCGGGGGTTCCTTCTGGGCACTGGCACTGGGCCTTCAGCGGCCCGCCATGAAGATCTGGATCATCGCCCTGTCAGGAGCCCTTCTGTGCTCAGTCGTCGGGATTTTCGACGAGTGGCACCAAGTCTTCACCCCAGGTCGCTCGGGAGCGGATTGGGGTGACTGGATCGCAGACAGCATTGGCGGACTCTTCGGTCCCTGGGTAGGCCTGGGCCTTCGGTCCGTCATCCGTCGACTGGCCTGACCCAGCCCATCAGACTTCAAGAACATTGCTTGCATTCCCCCCGGAAGCATCGAACCTCACCCGTCAAGCTTAGGAACCCTGTCGCGTTTTTGCATGGCAGGTCATCAGGTGGGTCTTAGCATTCGGTGGTGATTTTTAAACCCGATTCCCGGGGGCAGCTAAAAGTAGCTGGGTCCAAGCAAATCAACACAGCAAATGAATACCAAGATGTACGTGGGGAACCTCCCCTTCGACGCCAGTGAAGCCGATATCCGTGAGCTCTTCTCCGTTCATGGTCAAGTCAACGAAGTCTTCGTGGTCATGGACCGCGAGTCAGGTCGCCCTCGTGGCTTCGCCTTCGTGACCATGAATGACCGTGAAGGCATGGATGCTGCCATCCGTGAACTCGACGGCAAGGACTTCAATGGCCGCAATCTGAATGTCAACGAAGCTCGTCCTCGCGAAGAACGTCCCTCCTTCGGTGGTGGTGGCGGCGGTGGCGGTGGCCGTGGCGGCTACGGTGGTGGCGGCGGCGGTGGCCGCGGAGCAGGTGGTGGCGGCGGCGGTGGCAGCCGCAAAGGTGGCCAAGGCCGCGGCGGCGAGCGCTGGTAAGCCTCCTTCCTCTCAAACACCGGTTTCACATCCGGCCAAGATACTTCACGAAGGCGGAGGTCCCCCAGCGGACCCCCGCCTTTTTTAGCTTCACATCCGTAACTCAAGTCACCATGGAAAGATTCACCTGCAGCTGCGGCAATGTCCTGTTTTTCAGCAATTCCCGATGCCTCACCTGCGGAAGCGACGTCGGATACGATCCAAAAAACGACACCATCATCCCGATTCGTCCGGGCAGCGGCGTGAAACGCTGCGACAACGGGCAGCGCTACAACCTCTGCAATTGGGTCCTGCCAGCCACGTCAACCGACACGCTCTGCGTGGCCTGTCGGATGAACCGCACCATCCCCGACCTCACTTCCCAGCGCAACAAGGTCCTCTGGGCGAAAATGGAGATCGCCAAACGGCGTCTTCTCTACACGCTCCTTCGCCTCGGAATCAAACTGCCCTCAAAGAAAGTAGATCCGCAAGACGGGCTCGCCTTTGACATCATCAGCACCCTCAAAAACCCCGACGTCACCACGGGTCACCTCAATGGCGTCATCACCGTCAATCTGGAGGAAGCCGACGACACCTACCGCCAGATCAACCGGCAGCAACTCGGCGAGAACAGCCGCACGCTCCTCGGCCACTTCCGACATGAGAGCGCCCACTACCTCTGGCAGCGCTTCCTCTCCCCACTCACTTGGGAAGACCCCCAGCGCCTCGCCTTTCGCGAGCGTTTCGGCGACGAATGGATCGACTACTCGGCCGCTCTCCAGACCCACTACGACAAAGGAGCCCCAGCAGGCTGGGAGCAGAGCTACATCACCGCCTACGCCGCCTCCCATCCCTGGGAGGATTGGGCCGAAACCTGGGCCCACTACCTCCAGATTCTCGACGGTCTGGAAACCTGCGAGGCCCTTGGGATTCAAGTCAAATTCATCGCCCTTCCCCTCATCGCCCTGCCTGTCAAGGCCGGCACCCTTCCGGCCAGTCTTCCACAATCAGCCGAGGCCGATGGCGAATTCCTCGCTTGGCTCCAGCGCTGGATGTGCCTCGCTCCAGTTCTGAACGAAGTCTCTCACAGCATCGGAGAGCCCCCCCTCTACCCCTTCATCATCACCACCAAGGTCGCTCAAAAGCTCCGCCTCGCCCACCACTACGCAACGGTCTGGGGCGGACAATGACGGCCAGGCAACCACCAATGGGGTGAACACCCCATTGCTTAAAGCCAGGCACGCTGTCTGGTAAAATCATGTCGCAGCAATTGAAAGGGTCAATCTGAGCGGTTCGGCGCTGCCGGGTCGCATTGCCTTTCTGGGGGACTATCTGCCCCGGTTGTGCGGGATCGCGACCTTCACTCATGACCTGGCAGAGGCCGTGGCGTCCGCGGCTCCCGAAGCGAAGTGCTTTGTCGGAGCGGTGAATGATCGTGAGGAGGGCTATGACTATCCCCAGCGGGTTCGCTTTGAATTGTTGGAGAAGGATTTGGATTCCTACCGACGGGCAGCTGATTTTCTCAATTTCAACAACGCGGACGTACTCTGCGTCCAGCACGAATTCGGCATCTACGGCGGTCCCGAGGGGAGTCACCTGCTTGCGCTGCTCAAAGAAGTGAGGATGCCAGTGGTGACGACGCTTCACACGGTGCTGCGTGACCCAAATCGCTCACAGCGGAAGGTGATGGAGGAACTGGCCAGCCGCAGCGACCGCTTGGTGGTGATGGCACACAAAGGTGCGGAGATCCTGCGGGAAACCTATGCCGTTCCGGAGGCCAAGATCGACATCATCCCACACGGCATCCCGGACGTCGAGTTCGCTGAGTCGAGCGTCTTCAAACCGCAGTTCGGTGTCGAAGGCCGTCAGGTGTTGCTGACCTTTGGTCTGATCGGACCGGGCAAAGGAATCGAGCATGTGATCGAAGCCTTGCCTGAGATCGTGCGACAGCATCCCAATGTCGTTTATCTGGTGCTGGGGGCCACGCATCCGCATCTCGTCGCCCGTGAAGGTGAGCGCTACCGGCTGAGCCTCGGACGTCTTGCCGAGGAACGCGGGGTGGCCGAGCACGTGATTTTTTACAACCGCTTCGTGACGTTGGAGGACTTGAAAGAGTTCATCGGAGCGACGGATATCTATCTCACGCCATACTTGAACGAAGAGCAGGTGACCTCCGGCACGCTTGCCTATGTCTTTGGGGCGGGCAAGGCCGTGGTCTCCACCGCCTACTGGCACGCAAAGGAACTGCTGGCGGATGAACGCGGTGTGCTCGTGCCATTCCGCGATCCCTCCGCCATCGCCGCCGGGGTTTGCGGGTTGCTCGATGATGCGGCACGGATGGAAAAGATCCGCCACGATGCCTATGCCATGGGACGGGAGATGATTTGGCCCGCCGTGGCAAAGCGGTATCTGGAATCGTTTCAGCATGCGCGGGCAGACCGCAAGGCGATGCCACGGGCGGCTTTTGCCCAATGGACGTTCGACAGCCGCCCGTATGACCTGCCACCACTGAGGCTGGATCACATCGTGCGAATGAGTGACGGCACCGGCATCTTCCAGCACGCGATTTTCAACGTGCCCAACTTTCACGAAGGCTACTGCACGGATGACAACGCCCGGGCGTTCATCCTCTGCAACATGCTCGATGAACTCGGCGGAAAGGCCCCCGACGTTCACCTCAACCGCCTGGCCACCAGCTACCTCGCCTTCCTGGCGGCAGCACTGGACTACGACAGCGGGCGCTTCCGCAATTTCATGAGCCATGGTCGACAATGGCTGGAGGAGGCCGGCAGCGAGGACAGCCACGCCCGGGCGCTCTGGGCCACCGGCACTGGCGCAGGACGCTCACGCAATGACGGACATCGCAAGCTCTCTGCGCAACTCTTTGAATGCGGACTGGGCGTCGTGAAAAAATTCACCTCACCGCGGGCCTGGGCTTTCACCTTGCTGGGCATTCATGAGTACCTTCGGCACTACCCCACCAATGCGAAGATCACCGCGATGCGGGAACTGCTCACTGCCAAGCTCATGAAAATCTGGAAGAAGAGCGCTACCGAAAGCTGGCCGTGGTTTGAAGTGAGCGCCACGTATGACAATGCCCGCATCTGTCAGGCACTGCTCCTCAGCGGCCAGTGGATGCCCAATACCGAAGCGCTTGAAATCGGCCTCAAATCCCTGCGATGGCTCGCTTCCATTCAAACCACCCAGTCCGGCTGCTTCCGCCCCATTGGCAGCAATGGATTCTACCTCAAAGACGGCGCCCGTGCGGACTTTGACCAACAACCCGTCGAAGCGCAGGCGATGGTCTCCGCATGCCTGGAAGCCCTGAGAGCGACGAAAGACACCGCCTGGTCGCGCGAGGCCAAACGCGCCTTCGAGTGGTTTCTCGGCCGCAACGATCTAGGGCTGCCTCTCTATGACTCCACCACCGGCGGATGCAGTGACGGATTGCACCGCGATCGAGTGAACGAGAACCAGGGAGCAGAGTCGTCTCTGGCCTTTCATCTCGCCCTCGCAGACATGAACCACGCAGAACAACTGATCCCGCACCATCTTCCAGCTTCATGAAAAACATTTGCATGCGTCGGCATGAGATCACGCTGCATCCAGAAAGTGCACGAGTCATCATTCGCTCCTTCATCCCAGCGGAGCCCCGACTCATCCGAGCCATCATTGGCCGCGCCATGGCTCTGACCGAGGAGGAGGTCGCCAAGGAACTGCAGGCGGTCCATGCCGAGTTCGAAGGGCGCCACTACGACATGGACCTCCCCTTCCTGGCTCACTACGCCAAAGTGCGGGAACACATCGACAGCAAAACGCCTCTCACCCTTTCCCGTGAACAGTTGATCGGAGCACTCTTCTCCGGCGAATACTCGCTGGAGGCTGCCGCACTCTTCAATCCCTCCATCGTGCCCCATCCCGACCAGAGCGGCGTTCCCGATGGCGGCCTGCGCTTCATCATGAGCCTGCGCGCCACCGGAGAAGGACACATCTCCTCGATCGAATTTCGCGACGGCACGATTTCCCCGGAGGGTGACATCCAACTCGCTCCCGTATCACGCTACGTGACCGTGCCGGAAGTTCTGCCCAACCCGAGCTACCGCAAACGCCAGTTTGTCATCAAGCTGCACGAAATGGGCTTCGACAATAGCTGTGCCAAGGCAGTGATGAACCCGCTCGGAGAAACCTTTGTGCTCAGTGAGTTGGCACAAAGTGTCAAACGAGTACACAACGGAAACCTGCCCGACACCCAAGACACGCAGAACACCCTGGAGTGTGTTCAGTGGCTGGCCGACTCCAACTACGAACTGCGCTTCTCCGCCAAGCTGGCCCTCAGCGAGCGCATCATCTTTCCCGTCTCCGCCAATGAAAGCAATGGCATTGAGGACGCTCGGTTCGTGCGCTTCACCGAGGACGATGGCTCCGTGATGTACTACGCGACCTACACCGCCTACAATGGCCGCGCCATCCTTCCCCAGCTTATCGAGACCCAAGACTTCCTGCACTTTCGTGTCCTCACCCTGAACGGAAATGCCGTGCAGAACAAAGGTATGGCCCTGTTTCCAAGACGGATCAACGGTCGATACGCCATGCTCTCACGGCAGGATGATGAGAACCTGTTCATCATGTTCTCAGACAACACGCACCACTGGAACGATCCACAACTACTCCTGAGTCCAGCGGCCGTTTGGGAATCCGTGAAGGTCGGGAACTGCGGCTCTCCGATGGAGACCCAGGACGGATGGCTCGTCATCACCCATGGCGTCGGCCCCATGCGCAAGTACTGCATCGGCGCGGTTCTGCTGGATCTCAACGATCCCACGAAAGTCATCGGCCGCCTCACGGAACCCCTCCTCTGCCCGGAAGGAAGCGAACGCGAAGGGTATGTGCCCAACGTCGTGTACAGCTGCGGTTCCCTCATCCACGGCAACGACCTGATCCTCCCCTACGCGATGAGCGACAAGGCCACGGCCATCTCCAGCGTCGCCCTGGACAAACTGCTCGCCGTCTTGAAGGCCTAACACGAGCACGGAGCCTGCACAAAAAAGAGCGGCCATCGCTGACCGCTCCTCGTGGTTTTGGGGATGATTGAAAAGCTGGAAGAAGCCCCGCGACTCCCGCTTTAGTAGCGGTAGTGCTCGGGCTTGTAGGGGCCTTCGACCGGGACGCCGATGTAGTCGGCTTGGTCCTTGGTGAGGACCGTGAGCTTGGCACCGATCTTCGAGAGGTGGAGACGGGCGACTTCTTCGTCGAGGTGCTTGGGCAGCACGGTGACGCCGATTTCCCGACTGTCTCTGGTGTTCCAAAGCTCGATCTGAGCCAGCGTCTGGTTGGTGAAGCTGTTGCTCATCACGAAGCTCGGGTGGCCGGTGGCGCAACCGAGGTTCACGAGGCGGCCTTCTGCCAGCATGTAGATGCTGTTGCCCGCGGCGAAGGTGTACTTGTCCACTTGAGCCTTGATGTTGAGCTTTTTGATGCCGGGGAGCTTCTCGAGCTTGTCCACTTGGATCTCATTGTCGAAGTGACCGATGTTACAGACGATGGCCTGATCCTTCATCTTCTCCATGTGAGCGGCGGTGATGATGTCCTTGTTGCCCGTGGTGGTGACGTAGATGTCGCCCGTTCCGAGGGTGTCTTCGACGGGCATCACGCGGTAGCCTTCCATGGCGGCCTGAAGCGCACAAACCGGATCGACTTCGGTGACGATGACCTGAGCGCCCATGCCGCGAAGCGCTGCGGCGCAGCCCTTGCCCACGTCGCCATATCCG
This sequence comes from uncultured Verrucomicrobiales bacterium, assembly GCA_963976915.1. Taxonomy (GTDB): domain Bacteria; phylum Verrucomicrobiota; class Verrucomicrobiia; order Verrucomicrobiales; family Verrucomicrobiaceae; genus CAXBNA01. Next base: position 32,277 of record CAXBNA010000002.1, on the reverse strand, counting down.
CAAACGACACCGACTTTGCCAGCGATCATCACATCGGTGGCACGCTTGATGCCGTCGAGGAGGGATTCGCGGCAGCCGTAGAGGTTGTCGAACTTGGACTTCGTGACGCTGTCATTCACGTTGATGGCCGGGAAGAGCAGCTTGCCTGCCTTCGCCATTTCATAGAGGCGATGCACGCCAGTGGTGGTCTCTTCGGAGACGCCCTTCAGTTCCTTCATCATCTCGTGGAAGATGCCGGGCTGATTCTTGCCGATGTCCTTGAGGAGATCCTTGATGACCTTCACTTCATGGTTGTCGCTCGGGGTGTTGACCCAATCGTCGCCATCTTCCATTTCGTAACCTTTGTGGAGGAGAAGGGTCACATCACCGCCGTCATCGACGATGAGCTGTGGGCCTTTGCCGCCAGGGAAGGAAACGGCCTTCCAGGTGCACCACCAGTATTCTTCGAGGGTCTCACCTTTCCAAGCGAAGACCGGGGTGCCGGTCGCTGCGATGGCTGCAGCAGCGTGATCCTGTGTCGAGAAGATATTGCAGGACGCCCAACGCACATCGGCACCGAGATCCTTGAGGGTCTCGATCAGCACCGCTGTTTGAATGGTCATGTGCAAAGAACCGGTGATGCGGACGCCTTCAAGAGGCTTCTGCGGGCCGTACTTTTCACTCGTCGCGACAAGGCCTGGCATCTCGTGCTCGGCGATGTCGATTTCTTTGCGGCCAAAGTCGGCCAGGGCGATGTCTTTTACTTTGTAGTCACTCATGATTTTTTCTCGTATTTGGGGGGATTTGTTGTTGGGGGATTCTGAGACAGCAGATGGTCAGACTTCAGACAGCAGACTAAAACAGCCAACTGAAGAGTGTGGTCGGCCATGAGGGTCCCAGCTTGCGCCGGAAAGCGTTGATCATGGCTGAGAGTTCACGGGCCTCTTGAATGAGGGGAGAGCATTCTTCTGCAACAAGACAATTGGAACGCTGAGCCAAGTAGAGTTGGGTCCTCAGCTCGCCACAGGATCCTAAAGCAATGCTCAAGAAGCGACGGAATTCACGATTGCTGTCTCGTTCGGCCCCTTCCGCGATGTTGGAAGGAACCGAGATCGACGAACCGGCCATCTGATCCCGAAGCGCATAGAGCCGCACCTTTTCGATCAACTCAAGAACGGAAACTGCCAAGCGCGATGAGCGCTTCCAGATCTCCAACTCTTCGAAATTGTGCTGTGGCATCTGAGGCTTCCGGTCTGCTGTCTGCTGTCTAAAAGTCTGGTTTCTGCGGAGCTAGCGAATCGCCTTCTTCAGCGCCGCGACTTTGTTGGTGGCTTCCCAAGTCAGATCAGGATCATCCTTGCCAAAGTGGCCGTAGTTGGTCGACTTGCTGAAGATCGGGCGGAGAAGCTTGAGTTGCTTGACGATGTCGGCGGGCTTGAAGGAGAAGACCTTGAGCACGGCGTCGAGGATCTTGTCGTCCTCGACGGTGCCGGTGCCAAAGGTGTCGACATGAACGCTCACAGGGAGCGGGTGACCGATGGCGTAGGCGAACTGGACTTCGCATTTATCGGCGAGGCCCGCAGCAACGATGTTCTTGGCCACCCAGCGGCCCATGTAGGCGGCGCTCCGGTCCACTTTCGAAGGGTCCTTGCCAGAGAACGCACCACCACCGTGACGACCCATGCCACCGTAGGTATCGACGATGATCTTACGACCGGTCAGACCGCTGTCGCCTTGCGGGCCGCCGATCACAAATTTGCCGGTCGGATTGATGAGGTACTCGGTGTCCTTGGTGAGCATCTTCTTCGGAAGCACCTTTTTGATGACCTGATTGATGCAGAATTTCTCAATCTCCGCATGGCTGACGCCTTCGGCGTGCTGCGTGGAGATGACGACGTTCACGATCCGGGTCGGCTTGCCATCCACGTACTCGACGGACACCTGGCTCTTCGCGTCAGGACGCAGCCACTTGGCTTGCTTGCCTGCTTTGCGGATCTCGGTCAACTTGCGGCCCAAACGGTGAGCAAACATGATTGGAGCCGGCATGAGCTCTTCCGTCTCATTGCAGGCATAACCAAACATGATGCCTTGGTCTCCCGCACCTTGCTCGCCGTGCTTCTTGCCCTCCGCCTTGGCGGCGTCCACGCCTTGAGCAATGTCAGGGCTTTGAATCGTCAGGAGGTTGTTGATGAAGAGGGTGTCGGCGTGGAAAATGTCGTCATCGTTGATGTAGCCAATGCCACGAACAGCGTCGCGGATCACCTTGCCGACATTGATCACTTCGTCGATCGGCTTGGTGGTTCCCTTCTTGAGGTCCTGCAGTTTCGGAATGGTGATCTCACCACCGACGAGCACCACATTGCTCTTCACAAAGGTCTCGCAGGCAACGCGGCTCTTGGGATCAAATGCCAGGCAGGCATCGAGGATGGCGTCGGAAATGGTGTCACAAACTTTGTCGGGGTGACCTTCACCGACGGATTCAGAAGAGAAGATATAGGAGCGTGGCATGGCTGGCTTCAGAATTTGATATTGATGAATGATGATACGTTGATATGTTAGCAAACGGAAACTAACCGGAACTGCCTTGGCGTCAATCTTGAAATCTCTGAGCCTCGTCTCGGACGCAACCCGCGTCCGACTCCTGCTCCTGCTCCGAGACGAAGAGCTCTCCGTCGCGGAACTTCAGGAGGTGCTCAGCCTACCGCAGTCCAACATCTCCGCCCAGCTCTCTCGACTGAAGTCAGCCCGCCTCGTCAGCGACCGCCGCTCCGGGAAGAACCGCCTCTACCGGCTTGAAGATGCAAAGCCCGCTGAGCAAGAGGCCCGTGTCCACTTCCTCGCCCTTTTGGAAGCCGCAGGCGCGGAAATTCCGGAAGTGAAGCGGGATCGCTCCGCCCTGAAACTTGTTCTCAAAAAACGTACCCGTTCTGCTCAGGCCTACTTCGACGCCCTCGCTGGAAAATTCGGCAAGCACTACATCCCCGGACGATCCTGGAAAGGCCTCGGCGAGACGCTCCTCCGACTGATGCCGCCGCTCGACATCGCGGACCTCGGTGCAGGTGAAGGGACCCTGTCCCAACTCCTCGCCCAACGCGCCAAATCCGTCATTGCCGTGGACAACTCGCCCAAAATGGTCGCATACGGAGCGGACTTGGCCAAGACCCACGGGTTCAAGAATCTTGAGTATCGCTTGGGGGACATCGAAGACCCACCCATTCCGGCCCGCACCATCGACCTCGCTTTTCTCAGCCAGGCCCTGCATCACGCCGGCAATCCGGCCAAGGCCATCGGTGCCGCCCACAAGATCCTGCGCAAAGGCGGCCGGATTGTCGTGCTCGATCTCCTCAAGCATCAGTTCGAGAAGGCCCGCGACCTGTATGCGGATGTCTGGCTCGGCTTTTCAGAGAGTGAGCTTTTGGACATCCTCAGCAAAGCCGGATTTGTGAACATCGAAACCAGCGTGGTCCACCGGGAAAGCCAAAGCCCGCACTTTCAGACTGTCCTCGCCATGGCGGAAAAGGCCTGAGTCAACCATCGCTTCGTTGACGCAGCAACCGCCGCACGGCTTCCGCATTCGATTCAAAGGCAAACTCCTGCAAAGGCACGGAACTCAGGGGAAACAAAAGCACCTCACTGACCTCACCTGGCGCTGGCCTGAGTACGCCGAACGACTCGACCTCCCCGACATAGAACAGGTCGATGGTGGGCCAGACGAAGCCCTGATAGAGGTACGCGTTGTTCAGCGACACCAGATATCGGAGCGCTTCCGGCGGGACCACCAGTCCCACCTCCTCCTCCGTTTCCCTCGCTGCCGCTTGCTCCCCGGTTTCGCCGGGTTCAATCACCCCGCCTGGCAGTCCCAACTGTCCCTTCCCGGGTTCATGAGCCCTGCGAACCACAAGCAATCTTCCCTGTCCGTCCATGATCAGAGCTCCAGCAGCGGGAATCGGCGTCACCCAATGATGATGCCCGCAATCCCTGCAATGAAACTCTCGGCTGGACTTCGTAACCAAGGGCGTCGCCCCGCAGCGGGAGCAGTGTTCAAATGGGGTTTCGGGCATGGAGCAGAGGGTGCGGCGACCAAGATGTGAGCGCAACCTCTCTCCGATTGGACGATGGATTGTCGCGGGCTCCAGACTCAGGTGGTGTCCGATTGGTTGAAAAGCTTGATTTTCCAGCGGCTATCTCGAAGATACCCTTTTAGTCGGCCATTCGCCCCCAACCCCAACCTCATGAAGTTCGCGATCTTTGGCGATATCCACGCCAACCTCGAAGCCCTCCAGACCGTTCTGGCTGATGCGGAGGCGCAGGGCTGCGCAAAGTACGTCTGCTTGGGAGATATCGTGGGCTACGCGGCGAATCCCGTTGAGTGTCTCGAAATCGTCCGGTCCATGGGCTGCCCTGTCATTCGCGGAAACCACGACGAAGGTGCCGCCGGAGAGAGCCCGCTCGATGAACTCAATCCGCTGGCACAGCATGCGCTTCTGTGGACTCGCGCCCAACTGAGCGACGAGCAACGTGAGTGGCTGGGCGATCTCAAACTGGTGCGTCAGGTACATGATTTCACCGTCGTGCACGCCACGCTCGACTCGCCAGGCAGCTGGGGATACGTGACCAATCGCTTCGATGCGATGGCCAGCTTCAGCTACCAGTTCACGCAGGTGTGTTTTTATGGGCACACCCACGTCCCGCGGATCTTCGAGAAATCGGATTCCGTCCGTGCAGCGCGTGGCGACGAGGTCAGCCTGGAGCGCGGGGTGAAATACTTCGTCAATGTCGGCAGTGTCGGTCAGCCGCGTGATGGCGACTGGCGTGCCTCGTATGCGGTCTATGACACGCAATCGCACCACATCAGCATTCGCCGCCTTGAGTATGACCTGCGCCTGACCCAACAGAAGATCATCGACGCTGGTCTTCCCACCCTCTTGGCTGAACGCTTGGCCTTGGGCAAGTGAGCCAGGTCCGCACGTCCCGCATGGACCTGCCTGCCCCTTCCTCGATCCTCATCGTCAAACCCAGCTCTCTGGGAGACATCGTCCACACACTGCCCGCCGTGGATGCCATTCGAAGGGCATATCCTGGCGTCAAACTCCGCTGGATCGCCAACACCGAATGGATGCCGCTGCTGGAGAACAGCCCAATTCTCGATGAGGTGCTGGAGTTTCCCCGGAAGAAATTTCGCGGGCTCGCCGCCATCGACCGGATCATGAAATGGGCCGGTGACTGGAAAGCAAGCGGTCGATCAGCCGCCCCCGAATGGGTCCTCGATTTCCAGGGGCTGCTCCGCAGCGCCCTCATCAGCAAGGGCCGCAGATCCGGCCCCATCATCGGCCTGTCCGACGCTCGGGAAGGTGCCTCCTGGTTCTACACCCTCACCGTGCCCGTCAATGCCGGGGCGCATGCGGTGGATCGCTATCTCGAGCTGCCCCGCGCTTTGGGGATTCCGGTTCCACTGCCTTCAGAGGTGTCATTTCCGCTTCCCATCGGAACCCGCCCCAATGGTTGGCCGGACGATGAGCAGCCCCCCATCGTGGTTCATCCATGGTCCAGGGGCCAAGGCAAATCCCTGACGGATACGCAGTTGCAGCGACTTTGCGACCAACTCACCCCGCACCGAGTCGTCATCGTCGGCCGATCCGAAGGTCAGCCAGCGCCTGCGGGCGATCACATTGTGGACCTGTCGAATCAAACGTCTCTCCCGGAGCTCATCTGGCTCATGCGCGAGGCCGCCTGGTGCATCAGCGTGGACAGCGGCCCGATGCACATCGCCTCAGCCGTGAACCCTCGAACTCTCGGCATCCACACGTGGAGCGACCCTCGAAAAGTCGGCCCATATCATCCCTCCTGCTTCGTATGGAAAAGCGGTCGGATCGCCCACCGCGACGAATTTTCAGACTCCGAATGCATCTCCGAAGAGCCGATTGATGAGGCCGCAGTGGAAGCCATCGCACAGTTCGTCGCCACCCAAGTCCGAGAGAAGCGTTGACATACGGGGTCGAACTCCTATCCTCGGGTAGAAATTGGCAATTCCAGCCAAACCTAACGATATTCAAACCGACACAAACTTACGGCAAGAGGGAGGAGAATCCGGCATGGGGAACTATGATTTTGGAGACGAAAGGCGATCAGCACCGCCTTTGCACGCGGAAAAGATCGTCACTGATCGGAAGACGTTTTTTCTGGACCTAAAGGAGAACGACCGCGGTCGATTCATCAAGATCACTGAAGATGTCCGGGGTCGCCGCGACACGGTGATGCTGCCCATCGAAGCTGCACAAGAGTTTGTAGAGGCACTGACCCGCACCCTCGATATCGAAGCGGACATGGATTGATTGATTGGGCCCGCAGGCCCTTCGCCCACTGGGCGGATCAGTTGGCCCCCTTGCGCCCGACGTAAATAAAGGCGGGGGGCAAATTTGCCCAGACGATGCGGCTCGTCTCCACTCCGGGCAACCGATCATGAAGGAGTTCCCGGAAGCGTCGCCCACTGGGAAGCTCATGAAAGCCCCAATATGCAAACGTGGCAAATCGCGCACCCGGGGCAAGATGAGGCAGCACGTTGTCTAGAATGGCCTCTTGAAGAGAGCGCGGGAACGCCGTCCATGGCAGCCCGCTGACCACTGCATCGAATGGCGCTTTGCCTGCCATGTAGTTGGAAAAATCATATTCTTGAGCCGCCGCCACCTCGAATTGCATTCGGGGAAAGCGCGGCCTCAGTCGTTGAACGAATTCGTCATTCATCTCGATCCCGAGAAAATTCCCGGAGGTCGGCATCACGTCCGCCGCCGATTCGGTAAAAACGCCTGTCCCCGGCCCCAATTCCAAAATGTGCTGGGCCCGCCATACCTCCGCGACCTCCATCATTCTCCGCGCCAGATGCGGGCTGGAAGGAGCCACCGCACCCACGGATTGCCAGTTGCGGAGATACTCGCGGAAAAAAAGGGCGGCGGACATTCGCGGAGACGCTAGCGGTTTCTCGATTTCGATGCGAATATTTTCGCCCTCAAAACGTTCTCAATTCCACTATGACGCGAAGCGCCCTCTGTCTTCTGACCTTTCCGTTACTCACCCTCAGCCTCACCCAGTGTGGCGGCGGCCCTGGCTACAAGATCACGCTCAGGGACGGACGCGAAATTCAGACGCTGGCCAAACCGGAATTCAAGGGCAAGACGGGCTACTATCAGTATCGAAACACCGACAAGAAAGACGGGCTCGTTCGTGCGGACGAAGTGATGCTGATCGAGGAACAGGAGTCCTGATCCCACCGATCCAGTTCCATGTCCGCCATCACTCCGACGACACCGCTCGTCTTGGCATCGCAGTCACCTCGCCGGTCCGAATTGCTGGCCAAATTGGGACGTCCCTTCAGGATCGTCGCCCCAGAGGCAGACGAGTCCCACGACGCCAGTCTCACCGCTCAGGACCTCACTCAGGCGAATGCACGGGTGAAGGCGGAAGCAGGCTCCCGGCTGTGCCCCGAAGCCCTGGTGATTGGGGCGGACACTCTGGTCTACATCGATGGCGTGCCGTTGGGGAAACCTCGAGACCTCGCCGAGGCAGCACAGATGCTGCGAAAACTCTCGGGGCGCCAGCACCAGGTCTGCACCGGGGTTGCCCTCGCCATGGGCGGACAGTGCATAACGACCTTTGCCGTGGTGACCGACGTGTGGTTTCTCCCCCTCCATGAAGAGACCATTGCGGCCTACCACGCCCGGGTAGACCCGCTCGACAAAGCGGGAGCCTACGGCATTCAGGAAGCTGCGGAACTCATCCTTGATCGAACCGAGGGTTCGTGGACCAACGTGGTTGGCTTGCCCATGGAGGAACTGAGCGAGACCCTCGACAAGCTGTTCAACGACGACCACTGAAGTAGTCGTCGCCATCGACCACGGTCCCGTTCGACAACACCACGGTGAACTTGCCACCGTTCCGCCGCGCCAGGTCATCCAAGGGTTCGGCTGACCGGGGAGAGATCATCATCCCGGTAACGTTGATCTTGGAACGCTTTCCACGGCTGTTCTCACGCGTCGCCATTTCAATCCATTTGTCAGCATTGGAATCATCCCCGTCCGTCATGAAGAAGATCACGTCAGGTCGGGGAGATCCGCGAAGCGCCATCATCAACCCTGAACCCCAGTTGGTCTCGTAGTACGGAATCGTTTCCGAAACGATCTCCCGGCTCCGACGCGTCGTCGCAGCGTTCGCCGAAAGGTAGGTGAATTGGGGAATGTTGGAGTTGCCGCCATTCGCATCCAATTCCCACTTTTGATCCGAGATGCCCTGGAAATCGCCAGGCTTCACCGATGTGTGTGACCAGGCAAAGTCGGAGAAATAGAGAATCTCATACTTCGTCCCGGGTCGCATCTGGGCGAGGCTCTTTGTGAGCTCTTTCTTGAGGAGGTCCAGCCGGTTCTTCGATAGCGAACCCGTACCATAGATGGCCGCATTCATCGACGCTGATACATCCACGACAAAGACCACATAATCTCCAGAACCTTGCGTGCCCAGGAACGAAAGCTGACCCGTACCATTTGTCCCTCCCATCCCAAACGATCCAAATGATGTCCCCACGTTGAGTTCACTGGCCGTCGGAGTCAGATCGAGGTCCGGCATCGCGAAGTTGCTGGTAGCGTTGGCCATGATGGGCGCGACGGTCGGCTGAATCATTGCCGACTTGGGCATCGCCGTGGTCACTTTTTTCCATGACGGTTTCTCCAGTTCATCGACCGACGGAATCGCGACGATCTCCGCCAATTTCGGGGCCATTGGAACGACGTGAACGATGGCCATCACCAACAGGATCACCAAATGAAAGACTCCCGCCACGATCAGGGCTCTCTTCCGGTCGCTGGCCAGCAGTTCAGAATTGTCCGCAGGCTCCTCCGGCAACTCGTCGCTTTTTGAGGTCGCCTTGCCTGACTCCTCATCTTTGTCCCCAACCTCATCTTTGACCTTGGGGTCTACACCACCACGCTCCCCGTCCTCAATAGCCGCCCCGGATTCTGCGGGGCCCGAAAGGCGAACCCTTGGCGTCGAACTCGTCTGCGGCTCTTCGGGTGGCGCATCGACTGGCTCCTCTGCGGGAGCTTCCGCCTCTGGGTTCTCTCCCGCCAAAAACTCCTCCCAAAGCGCCCGACCATCCTGAGTCGAAGCCGATTGCTCCACGGTCGTAGATGCGTGCCGTTCAGGAACTGGAGCATCGGAAACTTCCAACGACAACGAGTCGTCGGGCTCCTCCCACTCCGGCTCAGGCTGGAGCTCTGGCTCGGGTTCAACCGCTGGTCCGCGATGCTGCTCCGCAATCTTCCTCCACAGGTCCGCCTTGGCCTGACGTATCTCCTCCTCCGAACCCGCTTTGGGCAGGTGGGAGAACTCATCGCTGTCGTGATCGTCGCTCATCAAAGCCGGTCAAAATGAGGGGTTTCGGATGAAACGTCCAGCTTTCCTGACAGTTCCGCCAAAGTTCCCCGAGTCACCCCCAGTTGGCTTCTGGCCCGAAGGGCTCTCCAAATCTCTCGTCCAGACCGTCGGCCTTCCAGCAGATCGCCGTAGACTTCCAGCGTTTTCGCGGTCTCTGCGGCATCCTCCTCCAGCAGTTCCACGCGAAACGCCCGAAGCCCCACATCCATCATGGTTTCGAAAAACTCGGCACCCGTCTGGGCCACCGCATTGAACAAGGTGTTTCGACATCCGACATCCGCTTTCAAGGGATGCTCCATCCCAACGCGATCCCGCAGTACCACGCGGTGCTTCTCGCACGGTCGACCGCAGTTCGTAAAATCCGTCCCGTCGGATAGAAATGCTGCAAATGCGCAGTGCTCCATGTGAAACATTGGCATATGCTGATGAAGCGTTAGCTCAAACCATGCCGGAGGAGCTCCCCGCAGCAGATCGACCACCTGCTCGAAGTTCAAGTCATATGAAATCGTCAGTCGTTCGAGTCCCTGCCCCTTGAGGAACTCTGCCGTAAGCGGATTCGCCACGTTCAGGGAAAAGTCGCCCGTGATGGGAAGGCCCAACGCCCGGAAATAGGCGATGGCACCCAGATTCCGGATCAACACCCCATGCGGATTCGCGCGTTCGATCAGCTTGAAAAAACCGGCTTCACCTGCCTTTTGAATGCGCGGCGTGGCCAGCCAAATTTCTGACCCTCCGTGCGCCCGCACGTGGGTCACGAGATCGGCATACAACCGAATGTCCTCAAAGTCCGCATAGATCCGACGCACACCAGCGGCCAGCGCCGCGTCCACTTGCGGTCTTGTCCGGCACAAAACGATCAACTGTCCCTGCTTCGTTTCAGTCTCCAGCTTCTCGCCCCCGCCCACACGGCCCAGCATGGCCGCCAGCGTCTCCGACGAGGAGCTTTTCTCAGCAGTAGCGGGAACGGCCTTCTCTTCCAGTTGCGCCACCATCGCCCGACGCATCCGGTTCAATTCACTGACGGGCAACATCACGTCACCCTGCAACTCGTTCAGAATCGACCCCAGCTCGAACGGTGTTCCGCCGAGGCGTCCCAACTGATCCCGGAGCGTCTCCTCCGTCAACGGTCGCTTCTGGGCCGTCTGAAGATCCATGGCGGACTCGAACTCCAACGCCTCTGGGACTGGAGCGCTGCCCTTCAGCTTGGATGGCTTCACGGAGAGTCGCAGCCGGGTATCCGCCTCCCCCCGGACCACCACGTCCAAACGGCAGAGCTTCCGCAGTGGAATGTCTCCCTCGAACGTCTGCCGCAGGCTTCGATCCAGCGCCGGATCGCCCGTCTTGTAGACCCGCATCCCCACCTTCACATCGCGCATCCGCAGTTTTTCCCGCTGAAACCCCAGCCAGTGGTCCTCCATTTGGAACACTCGACCACCCTGCTCGTAGTTGGTGTCCGACAGGTTCTCAAAAACCACACCATCTCCGGGCTTCATCGCGACAGCGAATCCATCGAGCTCAACAGCATCCTTCTCCACCTGAACGACGGTACCGACCATGGGTCCTCGCTTTTTCCCGTACTCGGCACCCACCAGTTTCTGGTGATTCACCCCGTGCATCCACCCGCTGAAGAGCCCACGGGAAAACGTCATTTCCATGGCGTAGCGATCTCCAGCATCCACACCCGTGGTCACATCTCGCCCCTCAAGCGCCAAGTCGATCGCCGTCCGATAGGCCCGGGTCACGGCCGCAACATATTCGGGCGTCTTCAATCGGCCCTCGATCTTGAAACTGCGAATGCCCAGTTCGATCAACTTCGGCACCTCGTCCACGGCGGCCAAGTCCTGCGGAGAGAGCAGGTAGCGCTTGTCACCCAAGTCCTTGAGCTCACCATCCACCACCATTTCGTAAGGCATCCGACAGGCCTGTGCGCACTCGCCCCGATTCGCACTGCGACGCCCCAGGGACTCACTCGTCAGGCACTGCCCCGAATACGCCACGCACAACGCGCCGTGAACAAAAACCTCCAGGGGAACAGAACCCGCTTCCAAGGCGTTGAATTTCTCCAGCTCTCGCAAAGACAACTCCCGAGCCAGCACCGCCTGATCAATGCCCAGTCCCTTGGCCAACTCCAATCCCTCCGGCGAGGTCAGTGTCATCTGCGTCGAGGCATGCAGCCGAAGCCGGGGCGTGAGAGCCTTCACCAAACGCGCCAAGCCCAGATCCTGAACGATCACTGCATCCACGCCCGACCGCTCCAGCAAACGAAGTTGCGCCACTGCATCTGGAAGCTCCGAGGTGAAGATCAGAGTGTTGAACGTCACATAGCCTTTCACCCCGTGCTGATGGAGAAATTCCATCAGATCTGGCAAATCAGCCTCCGTAAAATTGTCGGCCCGCAGCCGGGCATTGAATCGAGGCATCCCGAAAAAGATCGCATCGGCGCCATTCGCCACCGCAGCCCGGGCACACTCCCAGTTCCCCGCAGGGGATAGGAGCTCGGGAAGGTGTGTCAGATTCGTCGGCATCGAGAAGGAGAGGGGATTGAAACGAGCATCATACGCTCATCCGGGATCGTCGCCAGCGGGGATGCACAACGCATCCGCTCCACTCAGACCATTGTCCGGCCTATGTCCGCTCCTTGATGAAGGCGGCGCCTTTGCCCTCACTCACGGCCTTCTGCAACTCATCAAGCTGGGGCTGCTGAATCTCGGGCTGGCGTTGCTTGAGCAACTCGTAGACGGCGATGAGCTGCGCGCAGGCAGCTTCCAGTCGGGCATCCATCTCCGCATCGGGGTTCGCCAGAATGTAGTTGGCGTGCCCCATCACAAAGGCGTTTGACAACGTATCGCGTGTCCCCTTTGCCTCTTTCTCGGCTTCGTCCAGCCAGGTCGTCAAGGGTGGAGCCGGAACCAGTGTGGGAATCGCCAAAGACTGATTCAGGTACGCCAATACAACCGCAGTATGTTCCACCGCTGACGGTCCAAGCGGATCAGCCAGATACAACTTGAGGCGATCCGTGACCTCCTTCTGAAGCGAAGGATCTTTGATCAATTGAACCACCGCCGTTATAAAGGCATCCATCGATCCCTTTCCCGCCTCACCGCTGTCCTGTGGTCGGAGATGACGGATGGTGATGACGTAATCGCGATAGACGGTTGCCCCGGTCCACTGAAGGATCTCCGCCTGTTGAGTCCCCTCTTCCGAATTCGCAATCCGTGTGGCTTTCACTTCGCGAGACCCCAGCGGCAACGCCTCTTCCTTCCACAGCTCAATCTCTCCGACCTTGAGTTCGCCCACCTCAATGTCCTTGTAGATGCCCGACTTCGCCATGTCCTGAAGACGAAAAATCACCGCATCGATCTCGTCCACGATGACCTTCCGCTTGGCCTCGACAGATTCCGGCTTGTCCTGAAGCGGGAACAGAAAAATATCCGCACGCGAGCGTTGGTCCGCATTGACATAGCGAACGAACATCCCCTCCTCGGTCGCAAAATCAAAAATCCCCGCCAGCTCATATCCCGCCAAATTCGGTGGAAACGCCAGATTGGTCCCTTCATGCAATACCGACCCACCACGCTCGGGCGGAGCCGACCACTGCCCGGGCAGATCTTCTCCATGCAATGGGGTAAAACTCAGCTGAACCGCTGTCAGAGCGGCCAGCCAGTGAGGGGAGCACTTCATCGCTTCGACACGAAAACCGGGACGGATCCAACGATCTTAAGCCAAGGCTTTCGTGTAGCCGAGCCATGCCATCACGATGCCGATCAGCACTGCGAGCAAAACGACGACCGGGGCTGCCACGACCCGCCGCTTCGCCAGTACGGGAAGACCTCCCAGCACGACCCAGAGACCAATCTTCACCCAGGCCCAAGTGGGCATGGCTCCCATGATTCCCAACTTGGCCAGCATGCCAAAGCCCGACACCAAGCTGATGAGCAATCCAATGCCGTGCCACTTCATGGAGGACTTGGCTCCCTCAGACGAAAGCAGAGCGCCAAAGCCGACAAAGACCATCATCAATCCGACGAGGTGAACAATGTGATAGAAAGGTAAAGACATGGGTCGAGTCTCAGGGCAATCCCACCGGGGCTCAAGCAAGGAGTTGCACATTTACCAACCATCCCCAAATCCAAAAACGCCCCGCCGGATGAGGGCGGGGCGTCAAAGTAGGCCGGACACTCCTGTCCGGCTCGGCAGATCAGAGAATGTCGTTTGGCCTGCCCGTCGGACAGTAACGTCCGACTTACATTCAGGAAGTCATCAGACCTTCCACTGGCCGCGATACTCGCGTGTCAGCCAAGCCGGATCGCCGCCTTCGGTGAACTGATGCGCGGCCGGATCCCACTTCACGTTGGCTCCATGCCAGTAGCCGAAATTCATCAGGTGGCAAGAAATGGCCGTGCTCGCTCCAATGGCCACATCCGCGATCGGGCGCTCGCGCGTCTTGAGCGAGTTCAACCAGTCGTCGTGGTGGTTCTTCGAGTTGTAGAGCTTCACCTTGGCATCGGCCAGATACTCGCGCTCGGTCAGGATGACTTCGCGATCAAGGGAGGTGCCCTTGTCGACTTCCTTGTCCCAGAACTTGTGGATCGTCTTGCCGCCAAGGATGAACTCGAACTTGCCACGGTTCACATGCACTTCGCCGTCGCTGCCGTAGAAGGACACGCCCTTGCCGGTGACGTGGGTCAAAGGAATGCCACCCTTGTAAATGAGCTGGGCACCGCGCTTGGCGTTCGCCCAATCTGCCGGTGCTTTCACCTCGATGGGACCGTTTTCGTCCTCACCCAAGCCCCACTGCGAAATGTCGATGTGGTGAGCACCCCAGTCGGTGATCATGCCCCCGCCGAACTCACGCGTCATCCGCCACGCAGGAAAGTGATTGTGCACCCCCCGAGGGCTCAAAACGGAGCTGTAGCCTTTGAGAGGTCCCGGTCCGCACCAGCGATCCCAATCCAGTCCCGGCTCCATCTCCTCTTCCTTCAGATCATAGGGCCCGGCAGGATCACCGAAGGATACGTCCACACGTTCCACCTTCCCAATCACTCCGTTGCGCACCAACTCGGCCGCCACACGAAACTCCTTCGACGAGCGCTGCTGAGAGCCGGTTTGGAATACCCTATTGTTTTTCCGCACCGCATCAATCAGCGTCAACGCCTCGTGGATGTTGTGGGTCAGCGGCTTCTCGCCATAAACATCCTTGCCGGCATTGACCGCCGCGATGCCGACGTACGCATGCCAGTGATCTGGCGTAGCCACCACGACCGCGTCGATATCCTCGCGGGCCAGCAATTCTTCGAACTCATTGTAGGCAGCACAATCCGTATTGCCATAGGCGGTATCGACCGTCCCTTTGGCATTCTCACGACGGGTCGTGTCCACGTCGCACACCGCGCGGATCTGCACCTCGTCCCTACGACCTAGGAAGTTCTTCAGGTGCCCACTGTTCATCTTGCCCATGCCGATGAACCCAAGGTTCACCCGCTCACTGGGAGCCGTTTCGGCAGACCACACCTTCGACGGCAGGATGAAAGGGGCTGCGGCCGCACCAGCGGCTCCACGGAGGAAATGACGACGAGAAGACTGAGGCTGATTCATAGAGTCCGATGAAACGCCAAGGCAGGGCCGATTCTTGCGCGTTCCCCGATTCGGCGCTCTCTTCCCTCCATGTCCGCCTATTCCCAACTCTGTGACCTGAATCGTGAAATCGGCCTCCTCGGCTCCATGGACGCCGTCCTTGGCTGGGACCAGGAGACGTTCATGCCGGACAAAGGGCTCGACCATCGAGCCAAACAACTCGCGTACCTGAGTGGCAAGGCCCACGCCCTCGCCACCAGCGCCCGGATGGGTCGGCTCCTGGACAAAGCCGAGAAGGAGCCGGCTGACTCCGACCGTACCGGCTCCAATCTCCGCCAGTGGCGTTGGCAGGTGGATCGGGCGCACCGCATCCCGGCAAAACTCGTCACCGAGGAAAGCACCGTCACCTCGCACGCGAAGGCCGCCTGGGCGTCGGCCCGGAAGAAATCCGACTTCCCAGCCTTTGCCCCGCACCTAGCGAAAGTCGTCGAGATCGCCCGCCGCAAAGCCGATCTCTGGGGCTTCGAGGACGAGCCTTACGACGCCCTGCTCATCAACTACGAACGCGGCGCTCGCACACGAGACGTGGGCGCGCTCTTCGACCGCCTCAAGCCCGAGCTGACCGAGATCGCCCGAAAAGCCGTCGCACGCAGTGCCCGTCGCAAGACGAACATCCTGCGCGGCACGTTCCCCATCGAGAAGCAGCAGATCCTCAATCGCGAGATCGCGGAGAGCCTCGGCTTCGACTTCGAGGCGGGCCGCATCGACACCACCACGCATCCTTTCTGCACGACGCTCGGCCCCGACGACGTCCGCCTCACCACTCGCTACGACGAGCGCGATTTCACCTCTTCACTGTTTGGCGTCATGCACGAAGCCGGACACGGTCTTTACGAACAAGGGCTCGTCTCCGACGACTTCGGACTGCCCTCCGGTCAGGCCGTCTCCCTCGGCATCCACGAGTCCCAATCCCGCCTCTGGGAGAACCACGTCGGACGCTCCCTCCCCTTCTGGAAACGTTGGTTCCCTCGTGCACTGGAGCTTTTCCCGTCCCTGAGAAAAGTGACGCTCCGTGAGTTCATGGACTTCGTCCACCGCTCGGCGTTCTCCTTCATCCGCGTCGAAGCTGACGAAGCCACCTACGACCTCCACATTCTCCTCCGCTTCGCCATCGAACGCCGCCTCCTGAAGGGTGACCTCGCCATCGCCGATGTCCCTGCCGCATGGAACGCCGCCTTTGAAGAACTCTTCGGACTCACCCCGCCTGACGACACTCACGGCTGCCTTCAGGACATTCATTGGAGCATGGGAGGACTCGGCTACTTCGCCACCTACACGCTGGGCAATCTCAATGCAGCGCAGCTTTTCGGAACCGCGATGAAGCGCAAACCCATCGCGACGGCCTTTGAAAAAGCCGACTATGCGCCATTGCTGAAGTGGCTCCAGCAAAAGGTCCACATCCACGGCGGCACCTACGATCCAGCGGAACTCATGAAGAAAGCCACTGGCAAAGCGACCAACGCCAAATGGCATCTGGAGCATTTGCGGAAGCGGTTTGCCTAGTGCCAAGATCGGCAGGCCAACCGATCCGATCCAGACTGATTGCCGTGGACCCGTGGTTTCCGACTGCCCGCTCCTGCCTTCGCCCAAAAAGCTGATCACATCTTGCCCCTTCCCTTTCAGGCGGCATATTCCCGCCCGATGCTGAAAAGACCCGCGCTCTTCCTCCTCGCCCTCTTGAGCGGCTTGCTAATCACCTTGCCCGCTTTGAGCCACGCCGCTGGAGACCCCGGATCGGCTCCCTACGAGGGCTCCTCCCAATACTCCCACTTCCCCCTGCCACTCTCCGAGTACGATGATGCGGACGTGACGAGTCTCTGGGAAAGAATCTCCGCCCGCGCTGGCACCGATCCCTTCAATGTCGCCGCGTCCATCATCTTCCTCATCGCCATCCTTCACACCTTCGCCGCAGGAACCTTCCGCAAGTGGGCCCATGACGAAGAAGAGCGGCATCACGCTCGAATCATCCGCGAACAACGCACCGCCGAGGCCAAACCCCACGCAGACGCGGAAGACGACGTCTCCTTCAAGGCCACCCTCTACCACTTCCTCGGCGAGATCGAGGCGGTCTTCGGTATTTGGGTCATCGCCCTCATCGGTGCAGGCATGTGGTTCCATTCCTGGGACGATGTGAAAAACTACCTCGGGCATGACGTGAACTTCACCGAGCCGCTCTTCGTCGTCGTCATCATGGCCATCGCGGCCTCCCGACCTGTCCTTCTCTTTGCAGAAATGTGCCTCGAGCGCGTCGCCCGTCTGATGGGCGGCACCGTCGCCGCCTGGTGGATCTCCGTGCTCACCGTCGCGCCTCTGCTGGGTTCCTTCATCACCGAGCCCGCCGCGATGACCATCGCCGCCATGATCCTTCGCCGGAAACTCTACCCGCTCGAACCCTCCCAAACCGTCGCCTACGGCACGCTCGGCCTTCTCTTTGTCAACATCTCCATCGGCGGCACGCTCACCAACTTCGCCGCCCCCCCCATCCTCATGGTGGCCACCACCTGGGACTGGTCCTCATCCGTCGTGCTGCTCAATCTCGGCTGGAAGTGCCTCATCGCCATCCTTCTGGCCAACACCGCCTACTTCATGTTCTTCCGCAAAGAACTCGACCTCCTCGAACACGTCGCCCATCCCGAGCTCGACGGCCTCCCCCCGCGTTGGGTCGAGCGGGATGACCCCATCCCCGTATGGGTCACCCTGTGCCATCTCGCCGCGCTTGCCTGGACCGTGCTCACCGCCCACTACCCGCCCCTCTTCATCGGCGGCTTCCTTTTCTTCATGGCCTTTGTCCAGGCCACCGGCCATCACCAAAATGCCATCATCCTCCGCACGCCGGTCCTCGTCGGCTTCTTCCTCGCTGCGCTGGTGATCCACGGCGGCTGCCAGTCCTGGTGGATCGAGCCCATCCTTACCAGCGACATCCACCCCATCGCCCTGCTCTTCGGTTCGGCAGCCCTCACCGCCTTCAATGACAATGCCGCGATCACCTACCTCGCCTCCCAGGCACCAGGTCTGAGCGACTACGCGAAGTACGTCATCGTCGCGGGCGCCGTCGCGGGCGGCGGCATGACCATCATCGCCAACGCGCCCAACCCCGCCGGTCAGTCCATCCTCGGCCGCTACTTCAAAGGCGGCATCTCACCCGCTAAACTCGCCCTGGGAGCCTTCCCCGCCACCGCCCTGGCCCTCGTCATCGTTCTCGTGAT
Organism: uncultured Verrucomicrobiales bacterium; assembly: GCA_963976915.1. Taxonomy (GTDB): domain Bacteria; phylum Verrucomicrobiota; class Verrucomicrobiia; order Verrucomicrobiales; family Verrucomicrobiaceae; genus CAXBNA01. The sequence continues at coordinate 14,038 of CAXBNA010000002.1, read as the reverse complement.
CAAGAGTGCGCTGATGCACGCCTGAGACGGATCCGATTCGGAACGCACTCCGAGCTCGGCAAAGTAGGCCGAACACTCTTGTCCGGCTCCGCAGGCCACAGATCGTCCTTCGGCCTGCCCGTCGGACACAAGTGTCCGACTCACTTCCGCTCCCGCCCCCCCGCCCTCGCGAAACGTCTTGGTGCGTGCCGAAAGCGCAGCACCAGGCCACCGCAAAGTAGGCCGGACACTCTTGTCCGGCTCCGCAGGCCGAAGATCGTCGTATGGCCTGCCAGTCGGACAAGAGTGTCCGACTTACTAGCCCGCCGCACCCAACTCCTTCGCGAGCACCTCCATCGTCGCGCGCTGGCGTTCCTCCACCTTCGCTTTGCCGATGGCGGCCTTGGCTTTCGCGGCTTCAGGATCTTTCGCCATCGCCACGACGGTGTCGGCGACCTTTTTCACCTGCTCCTCGTCGTCCAGATCAAACAACCACTCACCCAGCCCGATGTCCTCCCACATGTAGCCCTTGCTCGTCTGCTCCGCCCAGCGACACACAATCGCCGGCACGCCGTGGCCAATGCACATGATGGGGCTGTGCATCTCATTGCCGAACAATCCGGCGCTGCGCACATAGACGCTCACGGCCTCGCCTGTCAGCCAGTAGTCGGGCCGCCAGACCACCTTCGGCAGCACATCGGCAGGAAGCTTGTCCAGAAGCATCTCCTTGCCCACCGCCATCTGCGTCCGGTCTTCCGGGCAGAGCAGCACCTTCATGTCCGTTTCCCGTGCGATGCGGATCACGGCTTCACGGAGCTGCGCGTGGTCGTGCTCCTTCATCGCCTCATTGCGTGCGTGCTTCACCTCGTCAAACGCCGCCTTCTTCTCCGGGATCACCCAATACGGCGTGTAGCGAAGCCGCGGGATGCAGCAGAGGAACTTGCCTTCCTCAAGTCCGTGCTTTTTCAAAAACGCCTCGGCCACCGCATCGTCGCGGAGATCGCAGGCAAACGCCCCGTCCGGACCGAACTCCATCACCGGTGCCTTGCAGCCCTTTTCCTTCGCCAGGGCCAGCGACCTCGAATCGCGGAAATACACAAACCGCGCCGCACTCAGCACTTGAATCGTCTTCGCCATCTTCTCTTCCGACACCGGTGTCGTGGCGGCCGAACTCTGCATCGGCAGCGTGATGCCGTAGATGCCGTAGGGTTTGCCGGTGGCCTCGCTCCAGCGCACGACATCCTTCTCCGCAACGAGCGAGGCACCCGATCCGTGAAGCAGGAACTCGCATTCCTCGAAGGCCTTCTTCAAATCGTCCGCTCCCCGAAGGATGAGAAGCTTGGGAAACCGCTTCATCAGGATTTCATCCACCCCGTTGTCCACCTTGCTCGCCCACAGCCGCACCTCCACCTCGGGCAGGTGTTGCTCCAGAATGTGCAGCACGCCCGGTGTGTGGGCGATGTCCCCAATGTTCACCGTCTGCCACGAGGAGCGAAGCACGATGCGTTTCGGATTCCCCGCAGCGCGAAGGCTGGAAACAAGGGCAGTGGCAATTGAGGAGGCGAGGATTTGGCGACGGTTCATTAGCGATCATTCGGCAGATCCGAGGCAAGTGCAACGGTGTTGAATCGTCTCCGAGAGAAGTCGCCTCCTTGGTCCGTAAACTCCTCATGCCCACGAACCGTCGCGCCTTCATCCGTCAGTCCACCCTCGCCGCCAGTGCCCTCGGCTTTCCCGCCGTAGTTCGCAGCGCCAGTCCGAACAGCAAGCTCCAAGTCGCCTCCGTCGGGGTGAACGGCATGGGCTTTTCGGACGTCAAGAATATCGGCAGCCACGAAGCCGTAAAGTTCGTTGGTTTCTGCGACATCGATTCGACCCGTTTTGACAAAGCGGACGAGGCGTTTCCCGGAGTCGCACACTTTACGGACTTCCGCGAGATGTTCGCGAAGCTGGGAGATCAGATCGACGCGGTCTCGGTTTCGACGCCCGACCACATGCACGCGACGGTCGCGATGGCAGCGATGCGCAACGGCAAGCACGTGTATTGCCAGAAGCCGCTGGCGCACACGGTTTGGGAGGCGCGCCAGATGCGTTTGCTCGCCGAGAAGGCCGGTATCACCACGCAGATGGGCAACCAGATCCACTCGGCCATCGAGTACCGACTCGGCACACGGCTCCTTAAGGAAGGAGCGATCGGCAAGGTGAAGGAAGTCCACTCGTGGGTGGCCGTCACCGGCAACGAGCGCAACAAACTGCTCGCCCCACCTCCACCGGAAAAAGTGCCCGACCATGTGAACTGGGACCTCTGGATCGGAGCCGCTCCCATGCGTGACTACTCCTACGCCTATCATCCCTTTGTCTGGCGCGACTGGCAGGACTTCGGCGGCGGTGCCCTGGGCGACTTCGGCTGCCACATCCTCGACCCGGTTTTCACTGCGCTCGGACTCAATGCACCGCTCACGGTTGAAGCCGAAAACAGCGGCATCAACGATCAGATCTGGCCAACGAATCAGACGATTCGCTACGTCTTCCCCGGCAACGAGATGACCGCAGGCGACACCCTGAAGGTCACGTGGTCGGACGGCGGACTTCGCCCGGATCGCAAGATCGCCAAAATGCCGGACAATCTCGAACTACCGCGCAGTGGCTCCGTTTTCATCGGCGAGGAAGGGAACTTGGTGCTCGCCCACGTCGGTGGTCCACGCCTCTACCCGCTCGACAAGTTCCAAGGCTTCCCGTATCCGAAGGCAACCGGCCTCAGTCACTGGCACGTCTGGGTCGATGCATGCCTCGCGGGAGAGAAAACCAGCGACGGCTTCCATTACGCCGGACCGCTGGCCGAGACGGTGCAACTCGGCAACGTGGCCACGCGCCTCGCCCGCGGCATGATGGACAAGCGCATCGGACGTGAAGACTCGCCCCGACTCATCGAGTGGGACGCCGAAAACATGCGCATCCCCAACCTGCCGGAGGCCGAAAAACTCCTCACCAAAACCTACCGCGAAGGATGGGAACTCCAGCCAGCATGAAGCCCCTCTTCACCATCGCAGCCGCGTTCCTGACCTTCGCTGTTGGCAGTGCCCCGGCCCAAGCACCGAAGAAGCCGGACCCGGTCGATCAGATCGCGGCGACGCTGACTCCCTCGCAGATCGTCGTCTACAAGGAAGTCGATGATCGAAAGCTCGAACTGCATGTCTTCGCCGCCAAGGACGCCCAACCGGGCGAGCGTCGCCCCTGCTTGGTCGCGATCCACGGCGGCGGCTGGACGGGAGGTGAACCGAAGCGTTTTTATCCCTTCGCCGCCCACTTTACCGATCAAGGCATGGTCGGTGTCAGCGTGCAGTATCGTCTGGCGAAAAAGGACGGCAGTGTGACCGTCTTCGATTGCGTGAAGGACGTCCGTTCAGCCCTGCGCTACCTGAAGGCGCACGCAGCGGAGTTGGGCATCGACCCGGATCGGATGATCGTCAGCGGCGGTTCCGCGGGTGGCCACTTGGCCGCAGCGACGGCCCAGTTCGACGACATCAACGCCGAATCCGACGATCTCTCCATCGATCCCACGCCCGCCGGGTTGATTCTCTATTTCCCCGTCATCGACACCTCCTCTGAAGGCTACGGCCAAGCCAAGATCGGAGACGACTGGGAGAAGCTCTCGCCCCTGCATCGCGTGAAGCCAGGTCTACCTCCCACGCTGGTGCTGCACGGAACCGGAGACACCGTGACGCCGTTCAAAGGCGCGGCGGCCTTCACCGAAGCGATGAAAAAGGCGGGAAACCGATGCGAACTGATCGTCAACGAAGGCGGTCGCCACGGCTACCTCATGTTCGACCGCGCCCTCTACGACAAGGCCATGACCGACAGCGAGACGTTTGTCCGCTCACTCGGATGGATTCCGTGAGCCAATGCCATCAACGTGCAGTGATATGATCGAACACACCGTCACCTTCCGTCTGAAACACCCCTCGGGCTCGCCGGAAGAAAAGTCCTTCCTCCAAGCCGCCGCCGCGCTCGCCCAGTTGCCCGGCGTGCGCGACTTTTCCATCCGCCGCCAAGTCAGCCCAAAGTGGGATCACAGCTTCGGCATCACCATGCGGTTTGAATCCCAAGCCGACTACGATGGCTACACCCACCACCCTGATCACGTCGCCTTCGTGGAAGGCCGGTGGATTCCGGAGGTCGCCGATTTTCAAGAGGCGGACTTCGTCCCCCTTGTCCCGTAGAAGAAGACGTGAGTCTTCCACCAATACCAACCACCCAGAGGCATTCTCACGAATGCGGCTACACCCGCTTGCCCACCCCGTAGAAGAAGACTTGAGTCTTCCACCCTTCGTCATGAAACGTTCCTTCCTTCTCCCTTGCCTCGCCGCTTGCGCGGTTTTATCCCTCGCCGCCGAGTCCGATGAATGGACCTCCCTCTTCAACGGCAACGACCTCACCGGCTGGCACAAGCAAAAGGAACGCGGGCAGCATGGCAGCGGCGGCCACTGGGGAGTCACCAAAGACGGCATCATCTTTGGCGAACAAGGTCCACCGGGCTCCGGCAACGGCGGTTTCCTGCTCACCAACGAAACCTTTTCCGAGTTCGAACTCGAACTGTCCCTGAAACCCGATTGGGGTCCGGACAGCGGTGTCTTCATTCGCACCGACGAACGCGGCCAAGGCTGGCAGGTGTATGTCGATCACCACGACCACGGCAGCGTCGGTCACATTCGGTTGGAGACGAAGCCTTACAGCGTGCCGTTCCGGCCCTTTGGGTTCTCAAGAATCGATGCCGCCGAACCCAACCTCGTCATGGCCGTGGACGAACGCACCAAGAACTGGCCGGACGGCGTGTATGAGGAATGCTGCACGCAGGAGGAATGGCTCGCGGCATGGAAACCCGCCGACTGGAACCGGCTGCGCATCCGTTGCACCGGCGGCGAGTTGCCCGTGATCGAGACTTGGGTGAACGATCTCAAAGTGTGCCGCTTCAACGCTGCCAAGACCACCCATCCAGGCTTTGACTCCGCCAAGGCACTGACCGTGACGGCGCCCACAGGCTCCATCGGTCTTCAAGTCCACGGCGGCAAGAACTGGAAGGCAGGTGAGCGAGTGTATTGGAAGGATCTGCGCATCAAGCGGCTCTGACGGACGTGCGACTGCCATCCGCACCGTTCACTTCACAGTCTCGAGCATCGCTTTCAATTTCCCCCGCCACTCGATCAGCACCGCCTCGTGCTCGGGCTTTCCGGCGAGGTTGGTGAACTGCCCGGGATCGGCATCCATGTCGTAGAGCTCCTCCGAGCCGTCTTTGTAGCCCATGTAGGCCCAGCGGGCAGAGCGCAGGGAGTGACCTTCCTTGACGATGGACAGCGCGGCCTCCTTCACTTCGACGCTCGGGTCCTTCAGCACGGGAACGAGACTTTTCCCCTGCACGGTCATCGGGATCTCCACGCCGCTCAGGTCACAGGCGGTGGGGTAGATGTCCATCAACTCGACGATGGACTGCGACCGCCCCGGCTTCATGCCCGGGACGGAAACGATGAGCGGTACCCGGGTCACTTCCTCGTGCAGGTTCGATTTCTGCCAGAACGTGTGCTCGCCGAGGTGATAGCCGTGGTCGCTGGTGAAGATGACCGCCGTGCTGTCGCGCAAGCCGAGGCGTTCGAGTTCGTCCAGCATCCGTCCCACCTGCTCGTCCATGAAGGTGACGGTGGCGTAGTAGGCCGCCCACATCCGCTGCTGGTTCTCGGGATACTTGTCGAAGCCGTTCTTCGAGGAGTTCGACGACGTGATGCCCAGCTTGGGCATGTCCTCCAGGTCACCCTCCGGCACTTCGGGCAGGGTGATCTTGCCGTGCGGATAGCGGTCAAAGTATGGACGTGGTGCGACGTTGGGGTAGTGCGGCCGCACAAAGCCCGTGGCCAGGAAGAAGGGTTTGTCGTCCTTCGCAAATTTTTGCAGAAGCTCAAGGGAGGTCGTTGCCGATTTCCAGTCGGGCAGGTCCGATCCGTCCCCGTCATACTGCACCGTGACAAACATTCGGTTGGGCATCGCAGTGGATTGGCGACCCTCGAGCTCCGTGGTGAAGATGTTCAGGTTGAGGCAGGCGTAGTCACCCGGCGTGTGCGCTTCCTGACCCGGTGAATTGTAGCGCTCCGTCCAGCAGGCCTCGATGTCCTGACCATTCGTGCCCGCGATGATGTCGCCCGGCACCTTCATGTGGAAAATCTTGCCGACCCGTGCGCTGCGAAATCCGCTGCTGATGAGCGTCTCACCGAGGGTGGCGCCCTTGTCCTTGAAGTAGCGGCTGTGCATGAACGACGTCCGCGACGGGCCGCACACGGTGCCCTGGCAATAGGCCCGCTCAAACACCATGCCTTCCGCCGCGAGACGGTCGATGTTCGGCGTGTCGCACATCGCGTCGCCATAGCAACCCAACACGCTGGCCTTGAGATCGTCGGAGACGATGAGGAGCACATTTTCCACAGCGGGAGCGGCCACAGCGCTCGAAGAAACACATAGCAACAGAGGACAGAAAAAGCGGAGGAATCGACGAATCATCACGCACCAGCGTGACGATGTGCCACCGAAGGTCAAGCGTCATCAAGCCTCAACTCCAACCCCTCGCGCACTGCCTCCCGGCAATGTCAGCCACTCAGGCTGCGTAATCTCTCCATGCCCCGCCTCTTCACCTGCGTCGTCGTCCTGACGGCTGTTCTGCTCTCCGTGTTTGCCCACGCTGCCGGCCGTCGGCCCAACATCGTTCTCATTTTCTGCGACAACCTCGGCTACGGCGATATCGAGGTGTACAACCCGAACGCCAAACAGCCCACGCCGCGCCTGCTCAAGCTCGCCGAGGAGAGCACCGTCTTTGACCACGCCTACTGCGCTGCCCCCGTCTGCACCCCGTCGCGCGGTGCACTCATGACCGGTTGCTATCCGCGGCGCATTGGATTGGATCGCACCCCGGCACCTCCGGGGCACGTGCTCACGCCTGCTTCGCCAAACGGACTTCACCCGGATGAAATCACGATCGCTGAACTGCTGCGCGACCAAGGCTACCGCAGCATCTGCATTGGCAAGTGGCACCTCGGCGATCAACCGCCGTTCCTGCCCTTGAACCAGGGTTTCGACGAGTACTTTGGCATTCCCTACAGCGACAACATGAAGGAAGAAGAGCGGCGAAATTTTCCACCCCTGCCATTGATCGAAGGCAACGAAGTGATCGAGGCCGAGGTCGATGTGAACACGCTCGTCCGACGTGGCACCGAACGCGCGCTGCGATTCATCGAGGAGAACCGCGAGCGCCCGTTCTTTCTCTACTTCCCCCAGATCACGCCCGGCAGCGAAGCAAAGCCCCCCGCCCACCCCGACTTCCAAGGCAAAAGTCAAAACGGTCCCTGGGGCGATTCGGTCATGGAACTCGACTGGTCCACAGGTCAACTGATCGACAAGCTCAACGAACTCGGGCTGTCCGAAAACACCCTCTTCATCTGGACCAACGACAACGGAGCCCCTCAAGAAGCCAAGCGTGGTGGCTCAAGCGACCCACTAAAAGGCGAGGCCTACAACACCTCCGAGGGCGGCATGCGCGTCCCGCTCATCGTGCGCTGGCCGGGCAAGGTCCCCCAGGGCATTCGCAATTCAGAAATGATCACCCTGATGGATTGGCTGCCGACGCTGGTTGGCCTCGCGGGTGGAACTGTGCCGCAGGATCGCATCATCGACGGACGGGACATTCGCCCGCTGCTTTTCGGTGAACCCGACGCCAAGAGCCCGCACGAAGCCTTCTTCTTCTGGCATCTCGACCAACTGCAGGCCGTTCGCTCAGGTCCCTGGAAACTCTACCTTGGCGGTGATCGTCGAGTTGGATTCGCGACCCAGGCCCAGAAGGCAAAAGCCTCCCTTTATCATCTGATCGACGATCCGCAGGAGGAGGAAGACGTCCACGCCGACCACCCGGACATCGTCGCCAAGCTTGAACGTCTCGCGCACCAAACCCGCGCCGACCTCGGCGAATACCAAGAGCGCGGCCCCGGCTGCCGTCCTGTCGGCGTCTTCGAAAACCCCACGCCCCGCCTGCTCAAACCGTGAGTCCCAACGCCATGATCCTCCGTCCAGCCCTCGCCTTGATCGTTGCTTCGGCATGCCTCATTCCCCATTCGTCGTTCGCCGCTGAACTCCAGTCCGGAGCAGCCACCGTGGACATCTCGCCCCAAAAACTGCCCGCCATCCGCAACGGCGGGTTCATTCAAGCCCTGTGGAATCGGGTGGATGACCCGCTCTTTGCCCGCGCGTTAGTCCTGCGATCCGGCGACGAATCGGTGGCGCTGTGCGTGGTCGATTCCTGCATGCTCCCCACGGATGTTTGCGATGCGATCAAGGCGCTCGTCACGAAACAGATCAAGATCCCCGCCAACCGCATCCTCATCTCTGCCACCCACACGCACTCCGCACCCGGCACGATGGCGATGTGTCTCGGCACCCGAAAGGACGAGGCCTACACGGAGCAAATGATCCCGCAGGTGGCGCAGGCCATCGTCGATGCACATGCAAAGTTGCGCCCAGCGAAAATGGGCCATGCCCAGGTCGATGCGCATGCCTTCACCAACTGCCGCCGCTGGATCCGACGCTCCGACAAGATGCAAGGCGACCCGTTTGGTCAGCCATCGGTCCGCGCGATGATGCATCCCGGTCACGAGAGTCCCGATGTCACCGGCCCGGCAGGTCCCATCGATCCTCAGTTGTCCGTCCTGAGCTTGATCGGTGCGGAGGATGGAAAGCCCATTAGCGTGCTGACCAATTTCTCGATGCACTACTTCGGCAGTGAGGCGGGTTTTTCCGCCGACTACTTCGGCGAAGTCGCCCGGGGACTGGAGCAGGCCATCGGCGGCGACGTGGTCGGCATTGTGTCTCAAGGCACCAGCGGCGACCTGCACTGGATGGACTACAGCCGGTCAAAAGACGAGCGACCCGACCGCGCGACCTACTCCAAGGGCCTCACCGAGATCGCCTTGGCGGCTTGGAAAGACATCGAGCATCGCGCCGACGTGAATCTCGCCATGGCCGAGGCCAGGCTTCCTCTCGACAGACGCACGCCGTCGAAGGAACGGCTCGCCTGGGCCGCGCCCATCAATGCCCAACGCGGCGGTGCCGTGCCCAAAACCAAGGAGGAAGTCTATGCCGAGCAGGCGCAGTGGATTCATGAAAATCCCAAGACCGAACTCATCCTGCAGGCACTGCGCATCGGCGATCTCGCCATCACGGCCCTGCCCAACGAAGTGTATGGCATCACCGGCCTGAAACTGAAGTCACAAAGCCCGCTGCCTGCGACCTTCAACATCGAGCTCGCCAACGGGGCCGAAGGCTACATCCCGCCACCCGAGCAACACAAGCTCGGCGGCTACACCACCTGGCCCGCCCGCACCGCCGGACTTGAGGAAACCGCGGAGCCCAAGATCGTGGAGACACTGCTCGGCCTGCTGGAAAAAGTGAGCGGAAAACCACGACGTTCCATCACCGCATCGAAAAACACGCCGTATCGGAGCGCGGTGCTAAACGACGAGCCAGCGGCTTTTTGGCCGTTGGATGAGTTGGCAGGAAGCACGCCCGAGTCATTTTCCATGAAGGGCGAGAAACCCATCGCAGCGTTTGAAGACGGCATCGCGCTAGGCCTTCCCGGCGTCGTTCACGAGGGCGGCGCCATCTCCGCCGCGGCCCTTCCGAACGCTGCGATCAGTGGCGATCAGGTGAACCGTTCCGTCCACTTCGCCGGAGGCCGGCTTCGCGCAACCATGCCCGCGATGACCAGGCAATACAGCGTCGAGTTCTGGTTCTGGAACGCGTTTCCCACCAACGCCCGCCCAGTCACCGGCTACCTCGTTTCGCGCGGCGTCGAGGGCAACAAGCAAGCCTTGGGTGAACACCTCGGCATCGGTGGTACATCGAAAGACACCGGCGAAGGCAAACTCTTCTTCTACACCGGCAACGGCATTGGCGAAGTCGTGCGCGGCAAGACGCCGCTGGCCTTCCGCGACTGGCATCACGTCGTCCTCGTGCGCGATGGCGATCTACTGAAGGTCTATCTCGATGGTGAACCCGAGATCGAAACCGCGGATGTGAAATGGACGCTGCCAGCCGATGCGAAGGCGCTTTTCTTTGGAGGGCGCAGCGACGGCCTTTTCGGCTTCGAGGGAAAGATGGACGAAGTCGCCCTCTACGCCTCCGCCTTGAGCGCTCAGCAAGTGGCCGCCCACTTTGCGGCAGCGGAACGCACCGCGCCGGAACGGCTGAAGGCCAAGCCTGCCTCACCACCGCTCGCGGCGAAGGAGAGCTTGAAGACCCTGCACCTGCAAGACGGGTTCGAAGCCCAAATCGTCGCCGCCGAGCCACTCGTGCTCGATCCCGTCGCGTTCGACTGGGACACGCGCGGACGGATGTGGGTCGTCGAGATGGCGGACTATCCGCTCGGTCTCGATGGCGACGGCGCCAGCGGCGGTCGCATTCGGATCTTGGAGGATCAGGATCACGACGGTGTCTATGATCACAGCACGCTGTTTGCCGACGGACTGAACTTTCCCAATGGCCTCATCACCTGGCGCGACGGCGTGATCGTCACCGCCGCCCCAGACATCCTGTTTCTGCGCGACACCGATGGCGATGGCAAGGCGGACCAAAAGGAAGTGCTCTTCACCGGACTCTCCGAGGGCAACCAGCAACTCCGCGCCAACGGCCTGCGCTGGGGCATGGACGGTTGGATCTACGTGGCCGCAGGGGGGCACCACGGGAAATACGGCACCGACACGAAACTGCGCTCCTCCCGCACCGGGACCGATACCGTGATCGGCAGTCGCGACTTCCGCATCCGACCTGACACTGGCGAGGTCGAACCCGAGAGCGGGCCTACCCAGTTTGGTCGGAATCGCGACGACTGGGGCCATTGGTTCGGCACCCAGAACTCCCACCCGCTTTGGCACTACGTGCTGCCGGAGCGTTACCTCCGCCGCAATCCGCACCTCGCCGCGCCCGACGGCCGTGTGCAGTTACCCGGCGGCTCCAACCCGCCCGTGTATCCCGCCAGCACCCCGGAGAAGCGCTATCACAACTTCCAGCAGGCGGGCCGTTACACCTCGGCCTGCGGCGGCATGATCTACCAGGACAACGCGCTCTTTGGAGACAACGAAACCCGCGCCTTCATCTGCGAGCCCTTCCACAACCTCGTGCAGCAACTCCGTCTCACCCCCAGCGGCGTGACGTTCGCCGCCGAACGGGTGGGCAAGGAAGGCGAACCCGACTTCTTCGCTAGTGAGGACCGCTGGTGCCGTCCCGTCATGGTCCGCACCGGCCCCGACGGCGCGCTTTGGATCGCCGACATGTACCGCTACATGATTGAGCACCCGCAGTGGCTGCCACCGGAGGGAAAGGAGGACCTGTTGCCGCACTACCGACTCGGCGATGACATGGGCCGTCTGTACCGCGTGACGAAGGCGGGCGCAAAGTCCGAACCGATTCCGGTCCTGGCCGATCTCAAAACCAACGAACTCGCCGCCATGCTCGAGTCCTCCAACGGCTGGCTCCGCGGCAAAGCCCAGCAGATGCTGATGTGGGATTCCACCGACAAGGAGCGGCGGCTTGCAACCGCCGAACCATTCAACGGACCATTGACCTCCAATCAACCTCAGACCCGCGTGCAATGCCTCTGGACTCTCAGTGGCCTTGGACTCCTCGAAATCCGTCACATCATCACCGCCCTCGCCGATCCGCATCCCAGCGTCCGCGAAAACGCCCTGCAACTGGCGGAGCGATTCTCCACTGAAGAAGACGTCCTCGCCGCCGTCGTCAAACTCACCGCCGACTCCGATCCCAAGGTACTCCTCCAACTCGCCTTCAGCCTCGGTGCATGGTCGCAACCCGCCGCAGGCGAGGCGCTCAGCGCCTTGCTCAACGCCCACAGCCCCGACCCCTTCATCGGCACCGCCGTATTGAGTTCATCGCTGCCTCACCTGCCCCAACTCGCGGAATCGGCCACAGAGACGGCACGCATTCCCCTGCTTTCGGTGGTGCTCGAATCCGGCGACCGTGAGGCTCTAGCCGCTCTGGTTGCTCCCGCGTTCGCCTTTGATGCCGACATCGACACAAGCGAACGCTGGGCGCTTTGGAGCATCGTGGCCTCCATGCTCACCGACTCGAAGACCACGGTGCAGGATCTCATCGCCAAGGCCCCGAATGACTCTCTCTCGACGCTGCTCGCACAGCATCCCAAGTTGATCGACGAAGCTTCACAAACTTTGGCCAACACCGAAGCCGATCGCTCGCTGCGAAATCTCGCTGCCGTCCTGCTGCTGAATGAATCGCCTGGTCGGGAGGCTGCTGAGAGCTACTTCACCCATCAATTGGAATCGCCGACCGAGGCGCAGTACTGGTCGTTGACGCTCAAGGCGCTGACGAGAAGCGAGGTGAGCACTCTACCCGCGACCCTGCTGAAGATCTGGCCCGGACTCACCCCTCAACAGCGGGGTGAAGCGCTCGACGCCCTGCTTTCCCGCCCTGCTTGGACAAAGACGCTGCTGACGGCCATCGAGACCCAACCGATCCGCCCCTCCGACCTTGATCCCACCCGCCGGACGCGCCTGCTCAATCACCCGGACAAAAAGATCAAAGCCAGCGCCGCCAAGCTCCTCGAAGCCACCGCGTCACCCTCCCGCGCCAGCGTGGTCGAGGCGAACCGGGCCGCCCTGACCCTCGCCGGAGACAAGCAACGCGGTCATGCCGTTTACCAACGCGCCTGCGCTGCCTGCCACCAACTTGGCGACGAAGGCCTGGCCATCGGCCCCGACCTCCGCACCGTCGCCGCGCATCCGGCGGAGAAGATTCTCGTCAACATCCTCGACCCCAACCTCGACATCCAACCCGGCTACCACGCCTACACCTGCACGTTGAGCACGGGCGAGCAGTTGTTTGGCCTCATCGCCTCCGAAAACGCCACCAGCATCACCTTCAAGCTGCCCGATGCCACCCTGCGTCCCATTCTCCGCAACGAGATCACCGCCCTCCAAAGCACCGGCATCTCCCTCATGCCTGAAGGGCTCGAAGCCGCGCTGACGACCCAAGACCTCGCCGATGTGATCGCCTTTCTCCGGTCAGGGGATTGAGGGAACCACCATCCCAACCATCACCTCAACCCTCGGGTGAAGCGGATTGCCAGGTGGACCCGCAAACAGGCGACGGCGGCCTATGGGCATGGGCGGCTCGGGGGTGGCCATAGGCGACGGCGACCTATGGGCATGGACGGCTCGGGGGTGGCCATAGGCGACAGCGGCCTATGGGCATGGGCGGCTCGGGGGTGGCCATAGGCGACGGCGACCTATGGGCATGGGCGGCTCGGGGGTGGCCATAGGCGACGACGGCCTATGCGCATGGACGGCTCGGGGGTGGCCATAGGCGACGACGGCCTATGGGCAGGGGCGGCTCAGGGGAGGCCATAGGCGACGACGGCCTATGGGCAGGGGCGGCTCAGGGGTGCCGATAGGCGACGGCGGCCTATCGAGGAGGACGGCTCGGGGGTGCCGATAGGCGACGGCGGCCTATCGAGGTGGGTGGCTCGGGGGTGCCGATAGGCGACGGTGGCCTATCGAGGGGGGCGGCTCGAGGGAGTCGATAGGCGACGGCTGCCTATCGAGGGGGGCGGCTTGGAGTCGCCTGCCTCAAATCGTAAACATACCAATCCTCCACCTTCTTCCGCGCCCACGGCGTGCGCCGGAGGAACTTCAGGCTGGAATTGATGGTGGGATCAAACATGAAACAGCGAATCGGGATCATTTCCCCCATTCGCTCCCAGCCATGGCGCTCGACGAGCGTTTCCAGAATCGCCTTCAGCGTGACGCCGTGAAGCGGGTCGTTGGGATGAAATTCGGGGTTGGCCATGGGTGTGATGGACCATGCCCGTCGCAAGGCCCGCGTCGAGAGAAGATGTGCTCAAGCCTGTCGTTTCAAAAACACCCGGGAAGCGGGCGCCGGATCAAGACCCCACGCCGGCCACCACGGTTGTCGGGCAAGGACGCGGCAGCGTCTTGGAGTG
>CAXBNA010000001.1:0-134939 GCA_963976915.1 uncultured Verrucomicrobiales bacterium | reverse complement strand
TGAACACGATGTCTTTTTTTGTCGGCTGCCCGGGCACCGCCCTGGCTTGAATCTTGAACTGGGAGCTCGAGTCCGTGGGAACAACGCCCGCCGTGAACTCGAAGCGATTGTTCTGCCCATCATGATCGGGGTCGACAAGGGGTCCAGCGTCGGCACTGGGCGGCAGTCCGAAGTACTGCACCTGCCAGTCGTCGTCGATTCCGTCAGCGGCATAGCTGCCGAAGTTGTCCGGCAGCGAGTTGATGACCGTCAGGTTGAGCGTGTCGGTGAAGGTCTGATAGGTGCCCTGCGCGACGGCGGGACTGTTTTGGTAAACGGCTGCCGCCGTGGCCAGTCCGCTGGCACTGATGCCGCTGAGCGCACCGCTTTGAACACCCCAGTTGATGGTTCTGGCATCGAGAGGCGAAGTTGTCGTGTCGTCGAACACCAGTTCAGCGCTGAGTTGCAAGTCGGACTCTTCATTAACCGTGGATTGCGGGGCGCTCAGTTCGATGGAAGTGGCGATGACGTCATTGAGTTGTCCGGGATAGCTGGCGCGCTCTTCATAGGGAGCCGAGCCACCAACACCACCCGCCAACCCTGCGGAACTGGCATCGTGGGTGTAAAGCGCAGTGCTTGACCGACCGCCAATGCTGTCCGTCACGTCGGTGACGATCGTGTATGTCGTGCTTCTCCGCGTCTCGGCATGCAGCGCTCCCGCCAAGAGGACACCGAAGCTGAGAATGGAAGCGATTCGGTTCATATCCCGGACTAAAACTTTCCGTAAAAATGTACGGCTGGGGCAGGGTCGAGGATTTGCAGTCCGTTCAAGCCAAAGACGAGAACTTCAGAGCCTGACCAAAGCCCTGTCTGGCCCGCCGTGGTGGCCGTGGTCGCGGACAAAGGACGCCAAGGACCGATCTCAGGTCGATAGGCGGCACCCGTGGTGGCAAGTTGACCACCTGTGAGTTCTCCACCGACGATCAGCATTTCATTTCCAGTCCAGACCGCAGCATGATGGAACCGCGCCGATGGTGCGTTGGTGCTCGAAAGCGGCGTCCAAAGGCCGGTGATCGGATCGTAGGCGGCACCGTCAGCAAGCAGGTTGGCAGCGGAGCCAGGGACTTCGGTGTTGGTTCCGCCAAAGACGAGCATGTGGGTTTCTGTCCAGACAGCGGTGTGCCCTGTTCGCGGACTCGGAGCACCCGTCGTTGGCAGCGCGGTCCAGGTGTCTGTCGCCGGGTCATAGATGCCTCCGGTGTTGATGGGTTCGTAGGCACTGTCGAGCCCGCCCCAGACGATCATCGTGGAGCCTGTCCAGACAGCGGTGTGCTGGTGCCGGGCCTCCGGCGCGTTCGTGGTTTGGGTGGCCGTCCACGAACCTTGGGTTCCGGGAATGAGCGGGCCTGTGGGCGGTGTGTAAACACCACCCGTGGCCAGCACGCCGTCGCCGTTCTTCCCGCCCCAGATCACCATTTTGGAGCCAGTCCAGATGGCGGTGTGACCGCTGCGCAAGTCGGGCGCATCCGTCGTGCTCGTCGGCAACCAGCCACCGATGGGCGGATCGGAATCCGGCACGGGCGGCGCATACATGGCTCCCGTGTTCGACTCACCACTGTCGGTGAAGCCACCCCACACGATCATGCGCTCGCCTGTCCAGACGGCCGTGTGATCGCTGCGGGCGGGTGACGCATCACTGGTCGGAAGCAGCGTCCAAAGTTCCGTCGCAGGATCGTAGGTGCCGCCTTGATCGCTCAAACTGATGCCCACCTGGCCGCCCCAGATCATCATTCCTGATTCCGTCCAAACGGCGGTATGACCCGAGCGCGGACTTGGAGCGCCGACGGCAGCCGAAGCCTCCCACGGCTTGGCCGGGATCGATTGCACTTTGATGTAGCCCGCCGAAATTAGATCGGTATCCGAAGCCAACAGCGACGCTTGCAGGTTCCCGCCGCCACCACCGACGCCCTCGGCGAGTTTGTCCGCCGTCACCGAACCGGGGGCGAGCTTCGCGGTGGTAATTGCTCCATCTGGAACCGAGTCGGCCATCAGCGCGTAGCCCACAGCGGCGACGCGCCGGTCGGGTGACAGGGCTTGGAAGCCATTCGTGCCGTCATTGAACCAGACCCGCAGATGGACCTCGGGATGATCCAAGTCCGAAGGTTCCAGGGCCATCACTGGAGCGCCGGAAGAATTGAGGACACCGGTTTCCCCCAGCACGATGGAATAGAGACCTTTGGTCACGGTGCGGACGACATGTGTCGTCGGCTCGGCACCCCCGACACTGCTTCCATCATGGCTCCAGTAGGTCGTGTCGCCAGCTTGATTGACGAGAGCGAATTTGAACTGCCCGGCTCCGTCGAAATTGACGCCACTGACCGCAATCTTTCCCTGATAGTCGATCATGTGCGGAACCTGCGCTTCAAGAGCAGATGATCCGGCAAGGACCATCAGTCCAGTGAGCAGCAAGAGGTGAGGCCGATGAAAAGTCATGGGGCAGTCGTGGTGGCGGGCTTGTTCACCTGGGCAATCGGTCCGACGTCTTCAAAGAACTCCTTCTCCGCAGGAACCCCGCCCTCGTAAACGACACGAGACTTGAGCCTGCCCGTCGGATACCAGGACTCGACCACGCCATCCGGTTGACCTTCGACCATCGTCGCTTCGGCGGCTAGCTGCCCGTTGTCATGCCACTCGATGTGTGAACCTGAGACTTGGCCATCGACGATGGTTGTCTCCGATTTTTTGGCTCCGTTCGGATGCCAGCGGGTGCGAAGGCCATGGGAGACGCCCTCGACGAAATTCTCCTCCGTTTCCAACTGGCCGTCTTCAAACCATCCACGTGAAAGACCATGGGCCCTGCCATTTTGAATGCTGATCTCCACCTTCCGGGCGTCCTTGCCGTAGTTCTCGATGAGATTTCCCCGAAACGGGGAGGCCTCGCCTTTGAAGTAAAGAACACCCTCCCGCAGATCCAGTTCGGAACGCAGGCACTCACGCTGAACCGCTGGGCGTGTCGTCTCGGACGGCCAGAAAACGTAGGTCGCCATCAGGAAGGCGATCAGCAACCCGCCGAGGATCCCGCTGCGCCACGGATGGGTGGTGAAAAGTTTAGTCCACATACAGTTTGAAGAATGCGGTCGGCAGGTCGCCGACGGGGACATACACATTGAGAATCGTCACGCTGTCCGCGAGATGGGCAGATACAGCACTCGAGCCATTGGTATTGAGGGAAAAGGACTGCTCCGCCCAGTGCACCGCATCCACAGAGGATTGGATGCTGTAGGTATGGCCGGTCACGACGAGAAACTCCAGCCGTGCCACCTGATTAACGACTTCTTTCAGTGCGACGTTCAGGCCGTCGAGCCGGTCGAAGGCATAGGTTCCCGCAAGGTATTCGAGGAGATTGCTCAAGCCGTCGCCGTCGAAGTCATCGTCGGGACGGACATCGGCCAGCGAATTCAGGCCGTCTTCGGGATCGAAGTCAATCATGTCGCGCTCCCAGGCATCCGGAATGCCGTCGTCATCGGAATCCACGCCGAGGGTGAGATCGAGGCGGGTGCTGCCTGCGATGTCACCCAATTCAGGCAGTGTTCCCTGCATCTGAATAGGCAGGTAGGCGGTACTGCCAATCAGCACCTGGATCGTGAACGTTGTCGCAGGTGTCATCGCCGTTGGCGAGTAGAGTTCCGCCGTGCGGTTGCCGTCCATCGGCACCCGCAGGTTGTAGTTGATGCCACGGGCGATCCCCGCATCCACGGGACCGCGGATCACCTCGCCATTGGGTCCGTTCAGAACGATCACCGCATCGCCGGTGGAAAGCGGCGTGCCTTGTTCGTTCCGCACCAGGCCGTAGAGCGTGTGGTGGGGCGCTGGAGGGAAGGCGCTCGCCAAAGGGACCGCCAGAAAAGTCAGAAGCAGAAGGGAGGTCCTCATATCAGTTGCCGGAGTAGGAGTAGGATTCGATGTGCAGCTTGATGTCCTTGACGGTGTCCAGAAAGATCTCGACGCCCCGTTTGGGATCGTTCAGCAGCGTGTTGCCGGGGATAACGATCTTCCATCGGCTGTTCCAGACTGAGCGACCGATCAAGCGCGCGTTGGTGAACCCGGGCGAGCTGCTGAAGACGGTGCCATCGGGAACCGCGCGAAAGGCCTGATGCTTACGCAGCATGAATGGCGGCTCCGAGAGAGAAGCGGCGGAAACCCAGGCCGGTTGCGTTGAGTAGTCCGAGCCGGAGATGTTGAAAGGCAGTGGGATGGCCTGATCCTGCACCGTCCACGAACGGAGCGTATCGGAGTCGCCCAGCGGAGGAGAACGCATCGTGTCCACTCCCGCTGGAATCAGGTAGATGTAGGGTGTGGCACTGAGCGCGTTGGGGTCCGAAGAACTCAGGTTGGGCGATGTGGGCGATGTCGCGCCGATGCCGCTGAGGGTTCCGCCGAGACTCGTTGGATCATCCATGCCGATGTAGCCTTGGAAGGCGATGCCGGAGGACCGGATTTTCGTGGCAAAGGACGTCGGACTGAAGCCGTGGTCACCACCGGCCAGCGGCTTGCCGAAGAAGTTGTAGCCCGCATCAATGGTGGTGGAGAACGAGAGCACGATGCCCGGCACCGCGTAGGCGGTTTGGTTCCCTGCCTGCATCGCATGGCGGCGCACGTCGGGATCGTCGAGAATGTTGTCCAATTTTGACGCACTCAGCAGATCCTTCCACGTGCCATCACCCTCGGTGCCGGGAATGATGCGGGCGTTCTCTTGGCGCAGCGAGAACGTCGTGCGGTAACGATCCGGATTGTTGAAGCCCAGCCGCGTCTTGGCCACCGACCAGTCACCTGCCATTTCTGCCAGCACGCCGGACAAACCAGGGTCACCTGTGCTCGCGCCCGCAAACTGCGGCACGCCATTGCTGACGATGCCAAGCGCCCGCGCCCGAACGATCTTCTCATAAAAATCGGCGGCTCGCGCATTGCCCGATGCATCCAGGAGTCCGGTCTCATAGTCGTAGGCCCTTGCGGCCAGGTAGGTGTACTGCGCCGCGAGATCGAAGAGCGCGTTGTAGCGTTCCAGTGCTTCGTCACGGAAAGCGCGGAAGGCGAAGTCGCGGGTGCGATAGCCCTGAATGATGGCCGCCGTGTGCTGGCGAAAGACGAGGCGCTGGTGCAGGATTCGATCCCCTTCGGCCCGCAATGCAAACAAGTCACGCTCCGCTTGGTCCACTTGCCGCAAGGCCGCATCGACAGGCCCCTGGATGCCAATGAACCCTTCAAGAGTTTCCACAAGTTCATAGATGAGCTGACGATTCTCATGGGTCCATTCCACCCCTGCCAATGCAAGATCAGCAGCCCGGTCCAGCGCATTCTGAGCCAACTCCGCAGCGATCTTGCCGTTCGCTGCGGTCTCCGCCGCGGCCCTTGAGGTGGCGGCACTTGCTGCCGCCGACGCCAGAGCTGCTGCACGAGGACCGGAGGTGACGTCATTGGAGACCCCATTGGTTCGTGGGAATCCTTCCACAATGGCCTTTCCCGCACTCTCAAAACCTTCAGCCGCAGCATTGGCCGCTGCTTCCGATGCATCCAGAAACACAATGAGCAAATCCTTAAGGGTTTGCGCAGCAGCCAGCCCGGTGGTGATGCCGAGAGTCTGCTCCCGTGCTTCCACCGCCGAATTGTACAAGGTAAACTGCTTCTCCATGACTGACTTCAAGCGATCATAGTCGTAGAGCGCGTTGAACAGGTCTTGTCTGGCCATGAGCAAATCGGAAACCGCCGTCTGCATGCGACCCGGGCTGGCTCGGCGCCCCGTCCATTCCTCGGGTCTCCTGAAGTCACCACTGATGGGATCCAGAACATAAGGGACGGAGTCCGAAATGGGGACACCATCCGGCGCAAAACTCTTGATGTTTTCGATGTCCTGCGGCCGGAGATCACGATAGATCGTGAACGGTTGCCCCCCGGGCGCCGAAAAATTGCCAAAATCCTCGGTGATTTCGACATACATCGGATGAAGCAGATCCGGCCCCGAGTACCCCTGAGGATAGGATTTCCCCGGTCCGATGTCATCCGCATATGGCGTGCCATAGAGTTCGATGAGTTGATTGGTAAAAGCCAGCTCTTGAGACTCAATGGCGTAACGCTGATCGTCGAGCGTGTCTTCCTGCTGTCGAAGAAAGCGGGTGGAGCCTTTGGCCTTGTCAAAGGCATCCACGGCATTCTGAAGCGCAGTGGTGGCACGTTCAAAAATCTGTTCATAGTGAGTCTTCCCGGCGTCCACCTCACTCGGCGAGATGTCGAAACTCAGCGCTCCCGGAGCCAGTCCCAGTGGATTCAACCGGGCGTCCGCATCATCCAGGGTTCGCTGAATGTCCGCCGCCTGCGCCGCGATCTCTCCCAACTCTGGAACGGTCGTGCGATCAATCTTTTGAATGCCGCTGTGGTTCGGATTTGGATCCGTCGCGGGCAGGAGGGAGTTGGCCGTTACCCAGTTGAACAGTGCGCCCTGTCCGGCGCGGGAGGCCCAGTCGTCGGTTCCCCAATGGCGGGTGACACCGGTGTTTGCATTGGTCTCGGCCTCACTGAACTCACTCCACCCCCCCTGCTCCGAAGCGTTGTATTCCTGCCGGTAAGTCAGATCCACAATTTTCGAGGCGGTGCGCGCCACCGCGACCGCTGCGGCGGCAAATTTTCGTTCGTCTTGGTAGTCCACACTCACCGGGGTGCCGAGCACGAGCACGGCTTCGATCCGTGGTGTCCACGTGAAGTGCGGATTGTTGAGCAGGCCGTAGTAGCCCGTGAGAGCAGTCAGGTAGTGCCCATAGGCATCGCCATGCCCTTGGGGATAGGCGATCGCGGCGTCGGCCGCACTGATGATGCCGTCTGCGGGAAGGTCGCCGAGGTTGTTCGGATTGATCGAGTAATCCCAGACCCGGTCCTTGATGTTGTAGTTCAGCGCGTAAACCGCCTCGCCCGCATCGATGCCCCGGGTGTAGTTCCAGATGAGTCGATTGTACACCGGCGTTTTCCGACTTCCGGGCAGGAGGGAATCGTCACGACCGCGCAGCAGCGACAACTCTTCATCCAGCACCGTGGCCAACTGCCCCTTGAAGGCGAACATCGCCGTCGCCACATCCCCATACTCGGTGATGAAATTGGCGGCGCTGTCCGTGCTAAAAGCGATGGTGGAATTCGCGGCATCCGCATAGGCCTCGTTGCCGAGGATCATGTAGAGATCGCTCAGGTAACCGGCGGCCAGCAGCAGGGCATCGTTGGCGCCACCATAGTTGATCGCAGGCGTGCCGGAAATGCTCAGGTCCTTGCCACGGCGCAACACCGTTTCGTAGATCTCAATCAAGCCGGAGTCGTTGATGTTTTCCAGGTTGAGGGCGATGTCGCCTTCCCAGCGTTTCCCGGCCTGCTCCACCAAGCTCACGCTGGTGTTGGTTTCGTGATTGAAGAGATCCTTCACTCGTTGCTGGAAGGGATTGATGCCTGCCAGCACGCGCTTGATCCAGCCTTCAGCCAGTTGCGGCTCCGTCCACTTGGACCAGCCCCCGCCGTCGACATAGGCCGCATTGGCCGGAGTGATGACGTTGTTCTCGCTGTCTTTCTGCCGCGCCCGGTAGCGCATGATGATCCAGTTGTCGCTCAGCGTCAGGATGCTTGTCCCCTCGATGGTATGGCGGTTCTTGCCCTGAACCGCCGTGATCCCAGTTGTAGCTGGCGTGGCGGCCGTGTTGGTGGTCGACTCTGCACTCGGCGTGTCACCGGCAGCTGTCAGCGGCAGCCAACCGCTGAGGTTTTCGACCTCTTGCAGCCCCTCCAGTCGCAGGTTGAAGGTCGTCGAGCTCTCCGCATCCGCCGAGGTGTAGAGTTCGACCGTGAGGACGTTGTTGTCGGCAGTTGCACTTTCCACCAGCGCGTTCGGATCGATCTCGAAGACCTTCGTCAGCGGAGTGAAGGCAGGCGCTGTCGTCGGCACCGTGGATGTCGCAGTGTCATTGCCCCCGGGTGCGTTGAATCGGGCGACCGGGGAACTGTTGAGATAGACCACCGCTCCGTCGTTAGCTGCCAGATCCATGCTGAGGAACAAGCGCAGAGGCCGTGTGGTGGCGCTGAAAGTCCGCCGCAGCAAGGCGTTGGGCAACGTCGTGCCGTGAGCAGCCGTGCCCTCGCCGTCGTCAATGACCAGAGATCCCGGCAGACTGGCCACGGGGTAGCCGGACGCGTCTGCCGATGGCGAGCGGAAGCGGGTGTAGTCCTTGGATGCGTCGAGCGCATTACTGATGGGATTGTGAATCAACCGCCAGTCGGCACTGTCTCCCGAGATCAACTTGCGGACGAAGGAGTACAGCTTCGGCGGCAGGCCATCCACCGGCGGAGCGTAGCGCCACTCGAAGTCATATTCTTCCGGATGCCCGGCGAAGTCGCCCGTGTGCTGCAGCGTCAGTTTTTCATCCAGCGGATTTTGCGAGTTGAGGACCTTCAGTTCTCCCCGGTAGAGCGGCGCATTGACCTTGAACACTTGCAGGGAAACGGACTGCCCGGCGGGTGTGAAGTCGGTGTCCTTGCCGTTGCCGAGAGCGAGCACGACATAGCCCTTCCCGCCGCCACTGGCGGAGACGGCGTAGGAGTCCACGGCGGTGTCGCTGTAAAAGACTTCCGCGAGTTCGTCATGCGCGATTCTGTTTGGCCCGTGCGGCGGGAGGATGCCGGTGGGCTTGAACTTCTTCTCACCACCGATGATCTCGAACTCCGTCTGGGACAGCCCCGAATCGACGATGAAAGTGCCCTTCCTGGCCGGATCTTCGATGAAGGTCTCCATGGTCGTGGCCAGGCCATCGATCGCCGCATCCCACTTGGCTTTGTCCGTGTCGTCGTTTGGCACCAGGTCTTTGGCGTCCGCGATGTCCGCCGCGCTCATGACATTGAGTTGCAGGTATTTTTCTCCCACCAACTCATCCATGAACAGCCCTTTGAAAACGAGTGAGCCCAATGGCCCCTTCGTGGGATCCGCGGATGTCCCCACCGGAGGATCAAAGTAGAGACGCCCGCTCAGGTGGGGGGGGAGGTTCGGGAAGTAGGTTTTCCCCAGAAAGACACTGGTATGAACGCTGTCGGGAATGGCCGAAAGCGTCGTCGCACTGAGCGGATACCGCTTCTCCCGCGTGGGATCAAACAGTCGGGCACTCTTCTGGCGGCTGGCCATGCCTGTGGCCGGATCCTGCGCCACCGATTGCTGGTAGATGAACTCCGCACTCGCCTGGCCGCGAACCGACGGCAGACCGAGCTTCGGCAGGGTCAGTGTTTCCCCCACGCGCAGTTCCGGAGCCGATTCCGGCCACTTGGGCGTGAAGGTGATGTCCAGAGGTTGAGTGCCTCGGACGGTGGTGTCGCCGCTGCCGGTGACCCCATTGACTCCATCCCCCGCGTAGCTGCCAGGTGTGCCGGCACGCAGATACGGCGTGATCGTGCCGATCACCGGCTGCTCATTGTAGGCAAGGCTGGGAAAGTAAAACCCCGCCTGCGTTTTGTAGAAGTAGCGCATCTTCAGCGTCGGCGCCGGAGCTGTGTCGTTACCTGCATGCGGGCCGCGATAGACCCAGGGGATGCCCTTCCGGTCCGTCCACGTGAACTTCTGGTAGTGGGCGAACACCGCATCGGTGGTTTCGAGCGCTGTGCTGACGGCCGACTCCGGGTTGTCCCCGGGCATTTCGTAGCTGGC
This sequence comes from uncultured Verrucomicrobiales bacterium, assembly GCA_963976915.1. GTDB lineage: Bacteria > Verrucomicrobiota > Verrucomicrobiia > Verrucomicrobiales > Verrucomicrobiaceae > CAXBNA01. The sequence goes on along the minus strand of CAXBNA010000001.1, from coordinate 125,245 downwards.
CAGGCTGCCGTCCGGCAGCAGCGGCGGCGGCAGCAGCGGCAGGGGCAGGGGAGATTGCAGCACCTTGCCCGCGATCGCGGGATAGCTGAACGTCCCTCGTTTCACCTCGAAGACACGCATGGCCGGCCGTTGATCAGATTCGGTGTATTGAAGAAGCACGAAACTGTTGGAACTCGTCGCCACATTCAGGTCATCCCGCAGCGCCCAGACACGGCCATTGAGCATGAGGGCATGTTCCTCGTTCGGGTTGTAACCCGGCAGGTTGGGGTTGTTCTGGATGTAGAGCGTGCCGGTGGCCTGCGTGCCGGGCAATTCCCCGGACCCTTCGTTGCTGGCCAGAAGGATCTGGTCCTGGTTCGCGCCCGTGGGATTCGAAGTCGTCGGCCACTGCAGCTGGTACTTCTGCACAAAGGACGGCCAGTAGGTGCCGGTGATGGCCGATCCCGCAGGCGCGCTTTTTTTGTACCACCAGACTTCGAGTTGGTCGTTTCCGCTCAGGGCATTGACCCCGATGATGGCTCCCTGCGCGGCTTCCTCGAATCCCACTGCAAACGGATCCTGGTAGGCCTCCGCATTGAAGGGGGTGCCGCTCGGCTGATGAATGTAACCCACATACGCGGGGGCCGCCGCGCCATAGGTGTCCGCCCCAAGGCCGGTTGGTGGCTCGATCCGGCTGCCGATGTCCTTACTTTCGATGGCGGGCAAGTCTTGAAACCCCAAGAGCGGCAAGGGGCGGTCAAACGTTACCCTGACGGAGGCAATTGCCGCATTATCATACCCGGCGGATTTTCCGCTGAATGCTTTTTCCCCCGCAATACTGGAACCGTAACCTGAAGAAATTGTGCGGTTGTAGGGCACCAAGGTAAAGGCCGTGTCCAACACCGTCTGCCATGCGCCACCATTCACCCGGAACCGAATCTGCCCGCCATCGTATCCGCTCTCAATATTGAACCGATGTTTGAGCCTCAGTATGACCTCACCGCTCGTCGCTACCGTGTAGGTTTGGGTGGTCAAGCTGCTATCACAAACATTGTCTGATCCGGTGGTGCGCCAGGTGCCCGACGCCGAATCGTAGCTCCAGGGGTCGTCGGGACCGGCTACGGGACCCGCCGTATTTGTCACCGTGAACCCGCCGTCGCTCTGGCGGAAGTCCTGCGAGGCAAACGGATCGGCAGCGCCAGCGGTGGTCAGGGAGAGGCTGCGTGCCTCCCAGTCAATCCCAGCTTGGTTGTTAATATTATCCCATGCGGCGAGCAGCCTCACCTCGATCGTGTCCCCCACACCGCGCGTCCCAAGACTGGCCACGCTTTCCACGTACTGCCTCTCAATCAGCGTGATCACGCCTGTTTCGGCATTGATCGTGTAGTCCACGCCCTCCACCAAGACCGCATCGTTGGCAGCGTTCTTCACGACGACGTTGGTGAGGTTGGTGTGCCCGGTGGAGACCACGCCATAGCTATTCGGGGTCTTCGTGACGTTCTCGCTCGCCACACCAGGAACTCCCACAAGAGGAATGGTTGAAGGATCCTTGAAGTAGGGATCCAACTGGGAAAACACGCGTTCGAACCAAATCTCGTCGTCCCGGCTGAAGCGAAGCAGTGCCCGATTGGTCGGATGGGCGTTCGTCACCTTGGTGTAGAACAGATTCCCCGGCGTGAGGACCGCCTGGGCATTGGCCGGATCATCCTGATGCACCAAGGCGGGATTGTTGGTCGAGTCGAGCTGAACGCCCGTGGCGATGGCCGCCTCCAGCCCACCAGAGATCGTCGCCGTGGCGGTGGCACCCGTTCCCCCTCCGCCGGTGAAGGTCAAGGTCGGTGGGTTGGTGTACCCGCTGCCACCAGCGGTGACAATCACCTCCGTCACCGCACCATTGACGACGACCGCGATGCCGGTGGCCCCCTTGTTGCCACTGAAGGCCACGGTCGGCGGACTGGTGTAGCCGCTTCCTCCGGAGGCCATCGTCACGCTCTGCACGGAGGCAGGAGCTGCCGCATCCGGACGCGCATAGACGGAATATTTCTCGATGGTGTTGGGCCACTGAAACACATAGCCGAGGTACTGCTTTGGCCACTCCAGGTCGAGCACCGCTGATTCCATCCAGTAGACCAGCACCTCGTTGCCAATCTGCTGCAACTGACCCGCCACCGTCGCCCCGGGCAAAGTCTCCCGGATGGCGTAGAGCGTGCGTTTCCCCAACGCCTCATGCGTGTGCAGGTAGGGATCGCCCGTCAGGCCCTGACCGGCGATGATCTTTGCACTCAATTCGACGGCATCCCCATCGTCGTCCACTGCCGGTAGGTGCCCGACTTTCTCCCCCAGCTCCACCACCCGGGTCTGAGGCGCCGCTTCCTTGACCACATTGACGATTTCGTAGCCCTTCAGCTCATTGGTGCCGTCTCCCTTGGGATTGCCTAGATACTCCATAAAGACACGGCCCTGAACGTTGTAGGCGCGGATGCCGTTGTTGTCGAAATAGACCGTCTTGTAGCGGCGCTTGGCCGGATCCGTCTCGGTGGCGTCCACCAATCCCGGCAACCACGCTTCGTAGGGTTCCACCGCGGTTGCCGCCACCAGGCTGTTGTAAACGATGTTCACAGCGTTGATCCGACCCGCTGGAACCTCGACGGCAGGTCCGTCGAATCCGTTCTCCGTCCAGTACAGCGTGCGCTCCGGTTTGTCCGGCGAGGTGGCGATGACGTAGGTTTTCGAATCAAAGTTCGTCGATGCAGACTCACGCCACCGAACGATGATCGTGCCCGGCTGCGTTGCGTAAACCTTCTGCGCGTGCTTGCTCCAGTAAAAGTCGGGGTTGCGGTCAACCGTCGTCAACGCCCCTGAGGGCAGGGTGTTGGGGCCATCGGTATCCGTGGCGGCCGCATCCACGGTTAGGGGACCGGCGGACAAGACGGCCGTCCCGGTCGCATCCGTCGTTGCTCCCCCGCCGCTAAAGGTCACCGTTGGTGCCGACGTGTAGCCGTAGCCGTTGTTGGTGATGAATACTCCGGTGACGCTGCCGCCACTGATGAGCGCCACACCCGCGGCTCCCGCTCCCCCGCCACCACCCGAGAAGGTCACGGTAGGTGGCGAGGTGTACCCGCTGCCTCCATTGATGCTGGTGACTCCAGCGACCAATTCGACGGTGTCGGTGACCGTGGTCTTGAGCCGGGCATTGAGCGGTTCCTCGCGGTAATAGCCCGCCAGTGGCTGGCCACCGCCATCCAATTTGTCTGGCGGTGGAATGACCTGGCCAAAGTTGTAACTGATGGCAAAAACCACCAGCGGCCGACCGATCGTGGCCGAACGCAACTGCACCTTGGCCGGCACATTCGTCGCGATCGTTGACTCAGGATAGGCGACCGCATTGGGATCGAAGGTCCCATCGGCTGGCGCCACGGTGTTGGGCTGGAGTGTGCCGTAGCCGTTGATCACGAATCCGCCGAAAGCCGTGCCGTTCTGCCTCTGGGCCTGATAGGCCGGAAGCAGAGCGTCGCCAGTGGTCGGCGCTGCGACGCTGTCCAAACTCGGCGTCGGCGGCGTCTCGCCGAAGGCATTTCGGTAACCATTGTCGATGGTGGCGGGGACTTGGGCTTGGGACTGCGCGGCACCAGCCAGCCAAAGACCGAGGAGCAGAAACAGCACTGGGAACGAAAGGGGCCGGATGGTTTTCATCACCGTGTAGGGGGGCGCAGTGAGCTGGCTGGAACGCGATGCCGTGTCTGGATGACCGGAGCCGCCGCGCCTCGCGCCTGGGCGCGGCACTCCTCGGCGGCCGCGAGCCACTGGATCCGTAAGAGTTGACATGGGCAGCAGAGATCAGGGGTTAGCGGCTGGCGGTGTCTTGTTTCAACGCCACGGTGTGAACAGTGGACTTGTCACTCGACTGAAGCTGTTTCTCGAGCGCGATCAGCCGCGCCTCGCGCTCCTTGTCCCGCACCAGCAGCGCGGCGACGGCTTTGTCACGGGCTTGGGCTTGGGTTTCGAGTTCCGCGACCTTTTTCTCGGCAGCCACCACGCGCTGAGTCAGTTCCTCTTTCTCACGGACCGATGTCTGGGCTTGGGTGTCTTGGGCGGATTTGAGTTCCTGGACCGCCTTGACCAGAACGGGAACCAGCGAGGAGTAACTCAGGCTCAAAAAATCGTCGTCGGCCTCGGTCCCGCTCACGACTTCGGGGAACAGTTTCTGGACATCTTGGGCGATCAACCCAAGGGAACGCTGTGGAGCATCAGGGGCCGACTTGAACCAGTAGGAAGACGCAACCAGTTTCATGACCCGCTCAAGCGTGGGTTCGAGCGGTTCGATCCGCATCTTAAACCTCCGGTCGGAAAGTGCAGTGTAACCTCCGCTTACGTTAAACCTGCCTTTGGCGACTCCATTGTGGAACATTTCCAAGTCACCCGTGGTATCGTGAACAATCCAGTCCCAATAGCTACCCGGCCGCTCCATCCGGCATTGGGTGCCCGTTCCCCGGATGTGCAGCAATGCCTGCGGGTCGGTCCATCCAATGCCGACGTTTCCATTCGCGGTGACTGTCAGTCTGTCGGTTCCGCCCGTCCTCACGGCCACTTTGTCAGCAGCGGTACTAAAAAGCCCCGAATTTGAATCTCCAAAAAAGTTATGACCATCCCATCCTCCCGCCGTGACTTGACTCGTCGTCACGATACCGTTCGTCGCTGTGATGGACCCACTCACATCCAATGTCACACCCGGGTCGGTGCTCGGCGTCTTGCCAATGCCTACTTGCCCGTCAAAAACGTTTGTAGCACCGGTAAAGGTCTGCGGCGACCGATTGAGCAAGGCCACATTGTTCGACAGACGAGCGTCCGCGAGTGTGCCGCTGGAAATATTGTCCGCATTCAGCGCCGTCAGTGCTGCCCCGTTCCCGACGAAGGTGGCGGGCGCAGGGGAGGTGCCGAAGGTGCCGCCGGAGAAGGTGCCGCCTGAGGCATTGACCGTTCCCGTGAAGGTGCTCCCGGAAACGCCGGTTACCGTGTTGGCCACCGTCGCCGTGTCCGCCAGTTTTGCCCGCTCGGCGACGAATGCGAAGGGCGAGGCCTGGAAGGCGAGACGCGGCGTGATCGGCGTGCCACTCGTCGCCGGGGGGACGATCGCCGTCAGTTCCAGAAAGCGCTCCTTGGCATTGAAGGCATTGGCGATCGACAGCGTCGGCGGCCCCACGGTCTCCGATCCGCTGATGGAAGCTCCCGCACCGAGCCGCACCGCAAACTGCCCCAGGCTGACGGTGACGGTCTGCGTCTCCGCATAAATAAGGGTGCCGCCGGTCTGCTGATCGTAGATGCGGAACTGCATCGTGTAGTTCTTGGGGGCCGCCGTAAAATTGGGTGCGGTGCCGGCGCTGCCCAGAGGCGCGCTCGTGGTGCCGTCAAAGACGGTGCCCTGATAGTCCACATAAGCGGGGGCACCGGCCACCTGGGAGAGGAGGGTCGGAGTGAGCCCGTGCAGGAACAGGGCAAGGATGAGCAGAGGCAGGAGTGCGGGTTTCATGTTCATGAGGGTGGATTCGGTGGAGACTTAGGGAGTGAGGGTGGCAGCTTCGGAAACTTGCTGGAGAATGAAGGGGCCGGAGACGGAGATGCCCTCCCCGGCGCGGAGGCCGGTGATGACCTCCGTGTAGGTGCCGCCGATGGTGGTGACGCCCCAGGTGAGCTCCGACACGCCGGGCGGACGGATGGGATTGAAGCTCAGTGTGATCTGGCGATTGACCGTGTAGGATTCCTGGCCGCTGACCAACCGGGCCTCGTAGCGCTCATTCCAGTTGTCGTGATCCGGATGGTAGGTGTGCACGAAGGGATTGGTCGCGGCATCGTGCCCCAGCGTGACCGTGAACGAGGCGGCGGAACTGAAACCGCCCGTGCCCGTCCACTTCTGCCCGCGGGGGAAACTGGCGCTGGAGACGCGCCCCAGTTCTCCGGCAGAAACCGGCTCCCCTCCCTCCGTGAGAGGCCCTTTTACGAGGGCGGTGAGCGACCCCGCCACCGTGAGACTCCCCTCCTGGGAGGAAACGTACTGAACACCGTTGCGCGTCCCCAAATAGGCCTGTTGAAGCAGCGTTGGCGATCCCGTGGCGGGCGAGTGAACAATGAGCCGAACGGGAAACTCCGAAGGCGCGGCCCCGCCAGCCCCGCTGATGACCCGGCGTATCACCTTGTGCGACTTCCCATTGAGGGTGACCACCTTGCTGGTGGAGACGCTCTCCGTGGTGACGATTCCGTCCTGAGTTCCCGCAGGTGCCGGGGTCACAGTCGTGTAGGTCACCCGTGCCCGGGCGCCGATGCTTCCGCCCCCCACTTTCTCAATCGCGGAGACGCCAGTCACGACGTCACCACTGAGTGCGGCCACGGCTTCCGCCCCGGAACCCTCTCCGCCGGAAAAGACCACGACCGGAGCGGAGGTGTAGCCGCTCCCGCCTGCGGTGATGTTGACACTGCCCAGCGCCCCGGTGATTCTGGCCGTGGCCGCCGCCCCGGTGCCGCCACCGCCCGAAAAGCTGATCGTCGGCGGAGCGGAATAGCCCGACCCTGGATTGGTGATGGTGACGTCCGTGACCAGTCCGTCCTGCACGACGGCCATTCCCGCCGCGCCAGATCCATCGCCCGCAAAAGTCACCGTTGGAGCCGTCGTGTAGCCGCTCCCGCCCGACGCGATTTTTGTGCCCGCCACCCCGCCCGAGAGAACGGCCGTCGCCGTCGCCCCCGAGCCGCCACCGCCTGTGAGGGTCACGGTCGGGGCGGAGGTGTAGCCACTGCCACCACGGGTGACAATTGCGCGGGTGGAAGAGATCACCGTGTAATCGCTCCCAACCCCTTCAGTGGCAGGAGCGAGCAACACGGGAGCGTCTTGATTCAGTCTGCCGATCCTAGACCTTGGCGAACCGTCGAGCATCGTAAAATACCTCCCGACGAGGATCTTGCCATCCGACTGGATCTTCAGCGAATTGAGGAAATAATTAGTCCCAGGATTGAAGCTTCTATCCAAACTACCGTCCGCATTCAGGCGCCCAAGATGACTCCGGGGTTGCCCGCCGAGAGCACTAAAGCCACCCCCCACGAGGAGCTTGCCATCCGACTGTCGCGCAAGGGTCTTAACGTAGTCATTCGCCTTGGGATCGAAGCTCTCGTCCAAGCTGCCGTCCGCATTCAGACGCCCAAGACCCCGCCGTGGCTTCCCGCCGAGGTTGGAAAAATCGCCACCCACGACGATCTTGCCATCCAGCTGCAACGCCAAAACATTCACCGTCGCGTCCGCCGCGCCCGCATTGAAGCTTGTATCCAGCGTTCCGTCTGGGTTCAGACGCGCAATGCGCTCTCCGGGCGAAGTAAAAGAGCCGCCCATGAGAATCTTACCGTCCGATTGAAGCTCAAGGGTCGCCACTTTACCATTCGCACCCACCTGAGCGAAAGTTGTATCAATCGTACCGTTGTCGTTCAAACGACCAATGTAGCTCCGTGCCTGTCCGGCGATAGTGGTGAAAATTCCACAGACGATGATCTTGTTATCCAACTGCACCGCAAAGTCCCAAATCACTCCGTTCGCACCCGGATTGAAGCCAGTATCCAAGGAGCCGTCTGCGTTCAGACGCCCTATGACTGTCCGAGACTGCCCCCCGAGCATGGAAAAATCGCCACCCACAAGAATTTTGCCATCCGCCTGTATCTCAAGAGCGGTTACCTGGGCATCTGCCCCAGGATTGAAACTCGGATCCAAGGTACCATCCGCATTCAACCGCCCGATTCGGTTGCGTGGTTGTCCCCCCAACTCGGTGAAAGAACCACCGACCACGATCTTGCCGTCGGCCTGTAAAGCGATCGCTTGAACTTCACCGTTCGCACCCGGATCAAAGCCCTCATCGATCAGCGTCGGCGGGCTCCAAGGTGCCACCAAGATGTTCGTCGCAACCGGCGCATTGAGATAGGCCCTGCCTGCCGCGTCGAAGTCCAAATCGGCCACGTTGTCCTGCGTGACCGTGCCTCCAGTGGTCGTCTTGGTGGTCGTGACGACGTCGATGATCTCTTTCGTTTCCCCGTCGGGAGTGCCAATGGGGGCGTCAAATTCCGGGCCGCTGAACGTCTCCACCTGATTCACGGCATTGAGCACCGCCGCGCCCACCCAAACGCCCTGCCTCGAACTGCCAACCGCGCTCACCGGAAGATCGACGCGATTGTTCACGACGTCATCGGTGATCCGGAGAACGCCCGCATAGTGCTTGCCCGGCACGGTCAGCGCCGACCGATTGGCATCGAGGACAATCTCCACCTCATCGCCAGGGCCAAGTGTGACGGGATAAGTCCCCGTCGACAAATCCGTGTAGGTGTACTCGAGATTGGCATCCCGCGGCCCGCGAACCCGCAGGGGGACGTTGGTGAACGCGGTCGCATCCCCCGGGGCCGTCTCCGAATTGACCAGCGCCAGCGTGGCGTTGATCGTCCGGTTCTTCGCCGGATCCGCCACGTTTTTCAGGCGGATCGACGCCGTGGTCAGGCGTTTGTCAAAGTCGATGCCGTTTGAGCTCTGGACCGTGACCTTGAGCGGTCCGTAATAATCCGTGTAGGCCGAGCCCTTGACCCAGTAGGCCAGGCCCCGGGTCACGACCTTGGTGTTGGGCGTGACCAACCGGCGAGAGGTGGCGGCCGTCTCGCCGTCGTAATAGAAGATCTGGGGCGCATTTTTCAGCACCTCGCTGAAGCTGAGAAAGTTGGTGAAATTGGTGAGGGACTGGGTGGGAAAGCCCAAGAAATTCGCCCCCGAACTCTTGAGCGTGTACACCGGCGCCACCGGCCGCCCTTTCAAGGTGAAGCTACCGGGCGCTCCCGCCTCCGCCTTGATGACGTAGGCTTGATTGCCGGTCATCAGCGACAGGGTGTTTTCCAGCGGCACGCCGTTTCGCTTCCACACCTTCCACTGCGAATCCGGCTGGGAGGGGATCGAGGGCTGCTCCACAAAACTCGTGGCAGAGGCCTCTGCGTTCCACTGCCAAACCTCTTCAACGGAGGCCGGAACCACTTGGTCCACCGTGCGCGCATTGCCATCCTTGTCGAACGAACAGTCGATGGAGAGCCAGATGGCATTGTAGCCAACCTTGAGTGGATAGGTTTCCGTCACCCACTGCCCGCGGGCAGAGACAGCAAAGAGAAGAGAGAGAAAAGCAAAGAGAAGGGCCTTCATTTTCATGACGCGACGCGAGGACAAAATTCGAATTCGGCGATAGCCAAGCATGATCCACTGCACCTCATTTGCATGAGGCCAACCGCCTCACCGCCCTTGAGCTGCAACGCCCCCGTCACCTCCATCGGCTGCCCGCCCTGATCCCGCACCATGCCATCGAGCGTGTCATCGGGGGCGGGTGGGAAGGCTCGAACCAAGCCTGTTGAGGCAAGTCCGAGAACCAACAATGTCACAAGCGATCGCGAGGTCATAGAGTCTCCTTGGGTGAAGCGTGGGGCTGAGTGCCAACATTTCTGCCCGGCTGAGCCCCATTGCGGAGTCGCGCGGAAAGGAGAACAAGCTGCCTGAATGAACTTAAACTCGGTTCTAAAAAAATATCCCCGGACTGTCCACCCAAAAATTCTTTGATTCGTTGGGCCGTTCTCAAATGCTGCGACTTCCCACCCACCCAACGCTCATGTTCCAACCCATCATCCTCAACACCTTGGGGCGTTGCCTCAACGCTCCAAAACGTTGGGCAACTCCGTGAAATCGGTGCCAAATAACGGTGTCGGGAATGGATCATCAGAAGTGCGTTCACCTCTTCCTGAGCCCATTCCTGCGGATTCATTACATCGCTGGAGCCATTTTTTGTGAGATTGTGCTCCATTCACCGGTATTGACGGACCACGCTCCGCTGGCAAGGTGGCTGGGGATGCCCGACGACGCCAAAAACCCCGCTTTTCCCACGACGCATTGGACCCTCGTCCAGATCGTGAAGGGCGATGACCGGAAGAAGGCAGCCGAAGCGTTGGAAGATATCTGCAGCCGCTACTGGTATCCGGTCTATGCCTACCTGCGGCGCTCGGGTCACGACGCCGAAGATGCGGAAGACCTCACGCAGATGCTTTTCGAAAAGATCGTGGCGGACGATGCCATCCGCGCAGTTCAGCAGGAGCGCGGACGTCTACGCTCCTTTCTCATCGGCACCCTGCGCCGAGTGATGAGCCGTCAGGCACGCCACAACGGTGCTGCCAAACGCGGGGGGCATCTCACCGTGATCTCACTCGACGAATCGGATGCGGACGAACGTTATTCCCATGAACCGGCGGACAAGCTCGATCCCGAGCGTCTCTATGACCGCGCCTGGGCCATGCAGTTAATCGAATCCGTGCGCGAGGCATTGCGCCAATCCTTCATCAGGAACAAGCGCCTCAAAGACTACGAGATTCTCGAGTCCTATCTGGGTTGGGAGGACGCGCCCGCTCCGTATGCCGAGCTGGGCACGTATCTCGGCTCCAACGAAAACGCCGCCCGCGTGCTGGTGCATCGTCTGCGAAAGAAGTTCCGCCAACTACTGGAAGCCGAGATTTCCAAGACGGTCGTCAATTCCGAAGACATCGAGGAGGAACTCGAATGGTTGCGATCGGTGCTGGGATCGGATTGAGGGGAACGGTCCTGCGGATGGCAACGCCTGCTCGACCGACTCCTGCTCCAGCACACAGCGGTAGCCGATGTGATCGTCGCGTTCTCCCGTTGGGCAATGCCCCCGCCAGAACGACACCAGTGGTGGCGGGCGGCGCCGGTTTAGGAATGGCTGCGCACGACACGGATTTCGCGGTGTTCATCACGCCAGTCCTGACACATTTCCCACACGTCCATCCCGGAAACAGGCCCAAACTTCATGCCGAGCCAGTTCACCAAAGGCGCGCTCTTTGGCGCCGTGAAAAGAGACGCGAACCCATCTGCGGCACAGCCCTCTCTGCCAACCAGCTTGCCGTTGAACCAAACGAATGCGCCAGTCGCAATCCCTGCCAAAAGGGCGGTACCGACAAACGAACGCACCATGGAGCGCATGCGCGACAGACGAGTCCGGCGGTGAACGAGTGCATCGATGCGATGCCCGGTGCTGTGACCACACTCTTCAGGGCTGCGGTTTCAACACAGGCACCACTCTCGGATCCTCCTTCGAAATCAGTTCCCAAACTCGGACGAATTGCTCGTCGCTGCAGGTCAACCGCTTGCCGCTCGGGCTGAATGACAGTGCCAGCGGGCGTGTGTCCAGAGCGGGGATCACCTCCGGGCGCTTCCCTGAATCCACATCCCAGATTCGGATCGTGAGATCGAGCGAAGCCGTGGCCAGCACGGGCAATGTCGGATGCCAGGCGAGCGCGGCGATGTCGTCATCATGCGCCCGGAATTCCCGCTGAATCTCCAGGGTCTCCATGTCGCGGATGCGGACTTTTTTGTCCGTCCCTGCCTCGGCAAAGCGGTGGCCATCCGGCGATACGGCCAGCACATCCATGGGGCTGTGATGCCTGACCTGGCGCAGCATCTTTCGGGTGTTCACATCCCAGATGGCGATCCATTCCTCCGACTCGGCATGGCCGCGCTCCGCCTTCATGGTCTGCAAGGTCACCACGCGGCTGCCGCTGTCGCACCAAGCCACGTCGTTGGTTCGAATCTGCCCCGGCGCACGGATTTCAGCCAGCCTGGTTCCCGATTCCGGGTCGAACAAATAGAAGCCGGCGCCAAATTCGGACCGACCCGTGAAGTGTCTCCCATCCGGCGACAACCGGATCGAGCGCACGCTGCGCTGGGTCGCGTGGGAGGCAAAGGTTTCCACCTCGCGACCTGGACTCCTCATCAGATGGTAGGGCATGGTCGGGAGCGCCGAAGCGAGCAGCGCCCGCTGACCATCCGCGCTCACACTGAACTGTGAGTGGCTCAGTCCTGGGAAAACAGACAGCACATCGAAGTTTCCTGCCGTCAGCCTCAGCAGACTGGTATTGAAATTCTTGCCAGGGGCGATGAAGAGGTCATCCGTGCCCCAAAAAGCGCCGATGCGCTTGTTCATCGTGGCCATTTCCCAGGCGGGCCGCTTTCCAGACCAGACCTTGGATGAAACACCCGCGACAAAAAGATCGCCACTGAGCGGAGGCACCCGGACGTCACTGATGGCCAGGCTGCCGCCCAGATACGAATGCTTCAAGGAGCCGTTCTTCGACTCCCTCACTTCGATGATCTGCCTTCCGTCCTTCATCACCGACACGGTGATGAAGCGCCGTTCATCCGCCGTGAACGCGATGGCCGAAATGCGCCCGCCATGCGTGGCCGTCTGGAACCAGGGGAGGCGTGTTTGCAGATCGTAACCCGTCAGCACGCCGTTGGTGTCACCGGTCAGCACCCGCGCGCCATCCTTGCTGAGTGCCGGTGGCGCCGTGGAGCCCCACTTCAGCATCTCCGTCATGGAGCCATCTTCCATGGAGAGCAGCGTGGACTTCGGGTCGTTGCCACAAGTCACATAAACGCTCTTCCCTCCCGGCAGGATTTTGCCCGTGAGTTCCGTCTGGCTGATGTTGCTCGGAAAGTCCTGCATCCAAAGCTGGGTTCCGGTCTTAACGTCCCAAAGGACGAAGCAGCAGGCGCCCCATTCCTTCCACCATTCTTGCAACAGCCGGGAACCATCCTCGCTGAATTCGACGGCGTGGCTGGGTGGAGCCGACCATTCCTTGACCAGCGCCCCGTCGGACGTTCGACGCACAGAAATGCCTCCTTTCGATCCCCTGCTGCCGATGGCCAATAATTCGCCATCTTTGGAAAGGGCGACCTTCGCAGCCACACGGTCTTTTTCGTCGGATGCCCCAGGCTGGAAGGTACGCAGCACATCGCCTGATGCTGCCTGGATCAGGCAAACCCGTCCCGTGGATTCGGCGCAGGCGAAAACACCCGGCAACTGCGGATGCGGGTCCACACCCGAGATCAGCACACCGTGTTCCGCATAGGTGTGCGCCGACGTGTCGGAGCGGTTCATCAAATAGCGCCAAGTGGAGTCTCGGAGGTCCTCGGGCACCCTTTCGAGCGATGCCTGCATGATCTGGCCGTTATTCTCGCGCAGGGATGCCTCCGCCAGTGACAGCGCCGACTCCGCCAGCGCCCGCTGCGCCGTTTTCTCGCCTTCCAGCGCCGCTGCTTCCGCCTTCTTGGCAGACGCTTCGCCTGCCAGCGCCCGCCTTTCTTTCTCCTGGAGATTGGCGACGAAAACAAACACCAGCACCGTGATCAGTCCCCACGCGGCGGCGACCGTCATGAAGACCGTACGATGTCGTTTGATGAGCAGTGCCAGTTGTTTTCCCAGACCTGCCTGTTCTGCCCTGGTGGCAAAACCGCCCTGCCATTTTTCGATGTCATCAATCAGGCTGCTCACCTGCGGATAGCGCCTCCCTTTCTCCAGTTCGAGCGCCTTCATCGCCACCGAAGACAGGGCCAGGGGCACCCTTCCGCCCGGCGTATGCGGCAAGGGTTTGATCAGGACGGCATCAGCCACCGCGCCCTGGTGCGCTGGACGGCCATGCCAGCCCGTGGGCGGCGTGATTTCACCACGGGTCACTTTCTCCAGCACCTCGGCGGCGGTCTTTCCCTCGACCGGCGGACGCAGCGTGAGGATCGCATAGAGAATGCCGCCCAGCGAATAGATGTCCGAGGTCTCATCCAGTTCGTCAATTTTTCCGGAGGCCTGCTCAGGCGACATGTACTGCGGCGTGCCCATGACTGAACCCTGGAGCGTTGCTCCAATATCGGAATCCGGATTGGGGAATTCGGAATCGCCAACGACGATGCCTTCCGTGACTTCATTCCGCATTCCGCAATCGTCATTCCGGAATCTCTTAGCAAGCCCCCAATCCATCACCTGCACTTCACCGAACTCACCCACCATCACGTTCTCGGGTTTCAGATCGCGATGAAGAATGCCCTTGCTGTGGGCGAAAGCGATCGCGTCACAGACTTTGACGAACACCGTCAGCAGAGACGAGAGGGTATGCTCCTGCTTCGTCGCCTCGTTGCCTTCGAGCAAGTCATGAAGGATGGCTTGCAGGGTCCGCCCCCTGACCAGTTTCATCGTGTAAAACGGCTGCCCGTCCTCGTCCGAGCCCATGTCGTAAATGGGCACGATGTTCGGGTGCTCGAGCTGACCCAGCACCAGCGCCTCACGCCGAAACCGCTCCGCCATCTCGGGTGTCTGCTCTGACGACGACATCACCTTCACCGCAACCTCACGCTCCAGCACTTCCTGCTGGGCGCGATAGACGGCACCCATGCCTCCGCGTGCGATCAAGCTCCCGATGTCATGGCCTGGAAGAACCCCGAGGGATTGGGGCTTCGACGGTCCCGCCGTGGCAATCGTGGCGTCTTCAGATGATTCTCTACCGTCATGCTCCTGCATGGCGTCGCGGACGAAGTTGTCGAGTGAGTCGCTCAAACTGCCGATGACGGTTTTGTGGAAGAGACCAAGACCCACTGGTTTTGCAAGTGTTGCGTCGGCGCCGTGATGCACTGCGTGCGAGTTGCTGCCCGTTTTCCAAATTCAACGCCAAGTCAGGATTCAAAGTCCTCGGTTTGGAACGTTCCTGCTGATGCAACAGACACGTGGTGTGGAAATGATCTCGACGGTCTCGGCACCGCAAAGAGTAGCCAACATGTCGCCGTCCGCAGGCGCATCCTCGTGGAAACCGCGATTCGATCGATGACCAAGTCTTTGGCTACGGGCTCTCCAATAGCCCGTGGGCAGTCAGAAAATCGATGGCGTGCTTCTGAATCAAATCGAAATCGGCATCCCCATTTTTCTTCCGAAAGAACGAGCCGTTGAAGAAGCCGTGGTCTTTGCCTTCAAAGGGCACCAGCACGCACTCATTCCCCGCCTCCTTCATGAGCGTGGTGAAACGTACCGCATTCTCAAACGGCACGGTCTTGTCGGCGGTTCCATGAAACACGATCGTGGGCACAATGCCTTTCCTCACCTGATGACAGGGTGAGATATCGGTCTGTTGCTCAGGCTCGAATCGATTGGCACCATATCCCTTGTCCGTGGTGTCGAGCACGGGATTGAAGAGGATCATCGCACTCGGGACGGAACTGACACTCATGTCCTCCCCCTCTTCTTCATGACCTTCGATCACACCCGTGCAGGCCGCCACATGACCGCCCGCCGAGCCACCGGCGGCCACAATGCGATCAGGGTCGATGCCGAACTCGGCGGCGTGCTGACGCACCCACCGGATCGCGGATTTCCCGTCCTTCACGCACTCAAACGGCGTCGTTTTGTTTCGGCCCTTCACGCGATAGTCAGCCGAAAACGCCACCATGCCCCGCTCCGCCATCGCCGCGGCCTGCTGGTAGAACTGCTTGGTGCTCCCGCCACTCCAGCCACCGCCGAAGAAGAAAACAATGGCCGGTCGCCGATCCGTGGCCTTGAGCCCCTCCGGCTCGAAGAGATCCATTTTCAACTCCACGTCACCCACCGTCTTGTAAACGACCGAGCGAGTCGGTACGAAGTCGACAGCAACAGATGGAGATGCAAAAGTGACGAGGAAGAGAGAAACGCAGAGTCGGCAGTAGTTCATAGTGATTCAGTTATTGATGGCAAAAAGATGGAGGGCAAAAAAATCAAGGCATCCGGTATTCATCTTTTTGCCCCTCATTTTTTTGCCAAAAATCAGCCACGTATAGTCGCAAAGGTAACGCGCTGATGCGTGATGTTCGCCCAATGAATGGCTTTCAGGGTCGTATGCTGGAGCAGCTTCCGTGAATGCGCTTCAAAGCCATCCAAACCTTCGGTGAACGCCGTCAGTTTGAAAGCCACGTCAGGCGCAATCAATCGCAACCGCTGGTCGTGCAGATGCCCCTTCTTCCCCATCACGGGCACCGGAACCCACACCCGCTCCTCACCCCCAAGAAAGTGAGTCAACGCCTCGTCGAACAACCCGACTTCAAGACCCGCTCCCCAGTCTCTGACCAAGGCCATCAGCATGTCCCGAAAGAAGTCGGCACCAGAGACCTTCGAATCAAAGGCAGAATCAATGACCTCAGGATCCCGCAAATCCTCCAGTCTCTGGTGGCAATTCACAAACTCGGAAGTCACCCGTTCCGGTCGGACATTGATGATCTTGCCGTGGGGCAGATCAAACAGAAGCAGGTAGTTCAACGCCTGACTCCGATGACGCGAAACCATGCTCTCGGCAGCCTTGAACTCGAACAGACCCGACTTCCGCACGAGGACATCGAGTTGATAAGTCTTCGAGAAGGTTTGGTGGGCAACCGTGACCGGCAACTCGAGCTCCACGCCAGTCATTCGGTCAGCAAGCTCGCGTTTGTAAACCCGCTCATCGAAGAACCGACCGAATTCATTGTGAATGTCATGTACGTGCGCCATCACCTCAAAAGCCAAAGCACCGAACTCCTTCTGAGAGAGGCGGACAGTTTGAGTCTCGCGGATGATCGGCATACGACTGATGAACTATGGCAAAAAGATGTTGGGCAGAAATATAGTTTCAGAAATTTCCCATCTTTTTGCCCCTCATCTTTTTGCCAGATAAATCAAAGCGCCTCCACCTCCGTGAAATAAGCGCCTCCCGCCTTCCCCTTCTCATCAAACAGCCAGGTCACCAACTCGCTCTTCCCTTCCGGCAGATCCATTTCAAAGACCACGCCCTTCGTTCCGGGTTCGACCTCAGCTTCCATCTCCTGCCCCGCGATCTGGACCTTCGCGCGAACGGCTTTCAGTGGCTCGTCAGCCTCCTTCGGAAACTGTCGAAGAGTCAGGCGATAGCGCCCGGCCTTCTTCACATCGACCATCCAGGGGCCGGTCACACGCGGCAGCTTGTTGATCGTCCCGAAATTCCACGGCGGATTTCCTTTGGGCATGTACCAGTCCTGCGAACAAAGCACGGTGGGATTGTCAGTCGGATTACCGAGGTCGATCGACACAGGCGTCATTCGTCGAGAGACGGATTCCCAGAATGGCGGGTAGAGGGCCCGCAACTCCTCGACCACCTTTGGATTCGCCGCCGCGACGTCCTTCCGCTGCGATGGATCGGCGGCCAGATCGTAGAGTTCCCTGCCATCCATCAGTCGCCAGCGGTCCTTCAGCACACAGGTGTATTCCCAAGGCGCTGCCGGTTCATTGAACCCGGGCCCACCATAGTACTGCACGATCAAATGCGTTCGATGAGCCGGGGCATCGGAAGCCTTCAACTGAGCCGCAAACGACACGCCATCGGGATGATGCGTTTCTGGCACGGTGACGCCGCAAAGCTCTGCCAGGGTCGGCAGAACATCCATGTGCGCCGCCAGAGATGCGACATCGCGCCCGCCCACGACACCGCCCGCAGGCCAGCGGATGAAGAACGGCACCCGGTGGCCGCCTTCGTAAACGGAGGACTTCTTGCCGCGCATGCCGGCGTTGAATCCCTCCAGAGCCTCGGAATCGAGACCCTGAAACTTCCCGCCGTTCGCAGTGCCATTGTCGGTCATGAAAATGAGGATCGTATTCTCGGCGAGACCACTCTTCTCCAGACGCTCGCGCAGCACGCCGAGGTTGTGGTCGAAGTTGGCGATCATGCCATAAAACTCCGCACCACTGCCCCACTTGACCGCGTCCTTGTAGGGCTGGCTCCACTTGGGATCGACACGATACGGACCATGCGGTGCATTCGTGGCGAGGTAGAGGAAGAACGGCTTGTCCTTGTTCTGTTCGATGAAGCGCAGTGATTCCGCGAACCACACGTCGGTGCAGTAGCCCTCAAACTTCTCGAACTGGCCGTTCCGTTCGTAAGTGTCGTCAAAGTAGTCGTTGCCCCAGTGATCCGAGGCCTGCCCCACACCGCCGCAGCGATGCCACACCACATCCTGAAAACCACGATCCTGCGGGCGATGCGGCGCGTTGTCACCGAGGTGCCACTTCCCGATCATGCCGGTCACATAGCCTGCATCCGCAAACACATTCGCAATCGTCCGCTCATCGGTGTGCAGCATCGTCCGGCCCGAACTGGTGCGATACGCCCCCGTCCGCCCCGGATCACGCCCGGTCATCAAAGCCGCACGCGTCGGCGTGCAAAACGAACTCACATGAAAGTCCGTGAGACGAACCGACTCGGCATGCAGGCGATCCAGATTCGGCGTCTTGAGGACCGGATTACCATGGCAACCGAGATCGCCATACCCTTGATCATCCGTCATGATCAGAATGACGTTGGGTCGATTTAAACTAGGAGAACCGGTGTCGGCGGCGGAAACCTTAGCAGATGAAAGGCATATGCCGAGGAAGGTGAGGAAGATGAGGCAGCGATGCATAAGGGTTTGATTCTGGCCTGAGCTTTTACCCAAGCACAGGCGGAAGTTACAATTCTCGTCGGATCACTTCAACGACCTCAGATACGCGACGATGCTGGCGACCTGCTCGAGAGTCATGCTGCCGGTGATGGCGGGCATGACGGATTGGCCGTCGATGTAGCCTGCGACTTTGATCTCTTTGATCGGGATGTTCTGCGGCACACCACCCATGAGCAGGATCGTGATGGCACGACGGGTCTCGCTTTGTTTGAAGCCCTCGATGGTTCGTCCGTCCTTCGTGACGATGCGGAAGGTGCGGAAAACATTCTCCATCGCGGCATTCGGATCGATGATTGCCGTGAGGAGACCCTCGACGTCGCGACTGGCGGAACCGTCGAGCGGCGGAGCGAACCCGACGCCTTTGCCGCCCAGTGCGTGGCAGGTGAGGCAGATGCTTTCGGTGAGAACACGACCTTCTTCGGCCTTCGCACTTGGCAACGCTGCTTTCACTTCGGCAATTCGCTCGGCCATGGCCTCTGGGTCCGCAAGAGTTGGATTCTTGCCAATGACACCGCCCCATTTCGATTCCACCATCACTGGCAGTTGAGTTTTTGTCGCGGCCATCTCCAGAAGGAAGTCCTGAAAGGCGCGCTGGTAGGAACCATCGAGCGCCAGAAACTCACCCTTCTCTGCCTTCATCTTGTTCGTTGGTGCTGCCGGAGCGCTCCATTCGCGCAACCATACGAAATTCTCAGCAGAGACATCACCCTCCACGCGGCGGAAATAGCGCAGCACTTCATAGCGCACCGTCCACGCCGTCTCATGGGCGAGCGTTTTCAAAACCGGCGATGCGTCCGCCTGCGATACGCGCAGAGTCGTCAGAGCCCGCACCGCTTCACGCCGCAGGTCGACACTGGAGTGAGCGAGCAAGGTCGTCCACAAGGAGGCATCGAAGTGGCCGAGTTCTTGCAGCGTCCACAAGGCGCTGATGCGCACATCGACCGGCGTTTGCTCATTGCGAAGCATCGCCAACAAGTCAGGAACAACGGACTTGTCCTGACGCTGGGCCATTTGGTGCCACGCCGCGCGCATCGCCCAAGTGCTGTCGGATTGGAGCGCGGCAGGGAGTTCCTTCGTCGGCACCTTCGTGTAGTCGGTGATCGGTGCCTCTGGCTGGCCAGTGGCACGCACCCTCCAGATGCGACCATGCCCCTTGTCCCGCGCCGGATGATCCCGAGCCACTTCATTGTGCGAGATGATGCGGTTGTACCAGTCCGCGATGTAGAGGCAGCCATCGGGACCGAAGGCAGTCGCCACTGGACGAAACATGGGATCGTCACAGCCCACGAAAATACCGGGGCTGAAAAACTTCCACCCCCCCTGAGCGTCCTGTTCACCTTTGACGGCATGGATCTTGCCCAACACCGGATTGGCGATGAAAAACATCCCCTGCCATGAATCTGGATAGCCTGATCGATCGTCGCAGATCGCGATCCCGGAAAATCCCGTGCCACCCAGATTCAGCCCTTCCGCCGTCGGCGGATGCATCGGCGCATCAGGGTGCATCTTCGAACTCACGAAGCTCGGATAGGAGCTGTCTTCCTCGAAGGGCGTGAGACTGTAGCCCCAGTCGTTCGCCTCATGAATGAACACGCGCCCGAACCGATCCTGAGCCCAGGCCCAGATATTGTTCATGCCCGTTCCGACGATGCGAAGCGCCGTGCCATCGGGTTTGAAGGACGCGATCAGAGTCTTGTTGAAGGGATAGCTTTGACCCGCGGCATCCATGATGACGCCGCCGTTGAGGACCCCTTGGGAAAAGCCGATCCGCCCACCGGGAAGCCGCACCAACTGATGCGGCAGCGTGTGGGTGTCCTGAACGCCGAAGCCTTGGAGCATGACCTTGCGTTGATCCGCCTTGCCATCGCCATCGGTGTCCTCCAGGAAGAGAATCTCTGGACCCTGCGCCACAAACGCCCCGTTTCCATAAGGCAGCACGCCCATCGGCATCACCATCCCCTCCGCAAAGGTGCGCACGGTGTGTGGACCCGGCAAATGCGGTTGATCAATCACGACGACGCGATCCGTACCGGGCGTTCTCCAAATCGCAGGATTATTGTCGCGAGGATACTCCGTGGCCGTTTGCGTCCACAGCCGACCGGCATCGTCAAAGGCAAGGGACACCGGCTTGCGCAGCCCCGACTCTTCGCTGGCCACCAGATCGATCTCGAATCCCTCCGCCAAGGCGAAACGCTCCCACTGTTCGTCCGGGCTCAGTGCCGGAGCCGCCAAGGCATTGCCTTCTTTGAACTTCTCGCCCGCAGGCTTTGTGTTCGCAGGCGGAGTTCCGGCCACCGATACGTCACTCTCGGATGCCGGTAAAAGCGATACATAGTCGAGGCCGAACATGAACTTCTTCTCCGCCTTCGGATTCGTGCCCACCAGCGTCACCGCCAACCGATGCTCGCCAGCGCTCAACTCGGTCTTGTCCGTCAATACTATGGGTCCGGTATGAACGACGCTTGGGCTGTAGAGATCAATGGGGCCCGCGATCTTCTGACCGTCCAGAGCAAACTCGACGATACCGTAGTCCCGCGCCTTCGTCATGCCCACCTCGATCCGATACGAGTCGGCGGTGCTGATCGGCAGCGCGAATTCGATCACGTCCCTCGGCTTCCCTTCCCGCCACCAAATCTGAGCCCCACCGCTCCACGTCGCACCACCCTGCGGTCTCACCTTTTGGGGACGCACTGAGCCCGTCTCCTTCAGGACCTTCAGCGCCTCGCCTTCGAGAAGCTGAACCTCCGATGATTCGCTCTTCGGCGAATTAGCAGCGCTACTAGCCGAAGTCGAGCGCGCATCAACAACACCTGGACGAGTGCCCTTCCCGTCACGAATCGACTGCAGCCGCCGCCGCATCTTCTGCGCGATTTCCGGATTCGCTTCGATCACGTTTTGGCTCTGGGCCAAGTCCGACTGAAGATCATAGAGCTGCGCTTGAGGAGCATCTTTTCGGATTTCCCCATCGACGATGTCGCTGTTGATCTCCCTGGCAAATTTCAAGGCCGCGCCCCCCCCCAACGCATGATCGCCGACCTTGCGGCCGCCGAAGCCCCCACCGCCCTGCGCACCGATGTACACCCAGTGACCCTCCCGCAGCGCCAGATGAGACGGACGGTTCGCCGCGAGTACCGCATGATCACGGATCGGAAGCTCAGGCGAACCGATGAGTGCAGGCAAAAGATTAAAACTGTCCGGCCCGTCCGCATCCGCCAGCGGCATCTCGATCATCGCCGCCAGGGTGGCCAGCATGTCCACGTTGCAGATCAATTGATCCGACGTCGAACCGGCCTCGACCTTGCCCGGCCATCGAACAATGAACGGCACGCGATGCCCACCCTCCCAGGCATCGAATTTGAAACCCAGCAGGTCGCCATTCAGACGATGCCCCTGCGTGATCGCCTTCTGCCCTGTGACGTTGATCATTCCCCCGTTGTCACTGGTGAAGATGACGAGCGTGTTGTCGGCCAGCCCGTGCTTCTCCAGCGTCGCCACCACCTCTCCAACGATCCAGTCCAGCTCATGCACGAAGTCGCCGTAGATTCCGCACTCACTGGTGCCCTGGAAGCGTTTCGCGGGCGTGAAGGGGTGATGAATGTTGGTTGTCGCCAGATAGAGGAAAAACGGTTTGTCTTTGTTGGACTCGATCCACTCCACGGATTTTTCCGTCAGTCGCGTGCCGACCGCGTAGTCGTCGTAGAGCGCATGAGCCGCATCCGCACCTCCGATCTGATTGATCGCCAGTTTCTCCGCGATGACTTGGGTCTTCGCTTTCTTGCCATAGACGAACGGATCGTCCGGGACCCAACCGACCACCCGATGATTCTCCACATACACAAACGGCGGATGACTGTTCACCACCGGCACGCCGTAGTAATAGTCGAACCCGACCTCAAGTGGCCCTGGTTTGAGATCTCCGTTCCAGTCAGGCGCCTTTTCACCAAAGCCCAGGTGCCACTTGCCGATGCAGGCCGTGGCGTATCCAGCTTCCTTCATCACGCTGGCGACGGTTTGTTGGTTCGTGTCGATCACCAGCCCCGTTCTCAGGAACACCGGTTTGCTCAGGTTCTTTCGATGCGGGTACTCGCCTGTCATCAAGGCGTAACGCGAAGGCGTGCACACTGCGGAGGCCGAATGGGCATCCGTGAACTTCCGTCCCTGCGCCGCCAACCGGTCGATATTCGGCGTCTTGAGCTTCGTCGCCCCGTAGCAGCTTAGATCGCCATATCCGAGATCATCGGCGAAGATCACCACCACGTTCGGACGCGGAGCGCCCATCTTCACGGACACTTTGGCGGCTCCCTGCTTTGGGACTTTCTTCGCACGCCCTTTGGGCGCCTTTTTCCCCGTTTCCGGATGCCGCATTTGGCGCTCTTGGGCGATCGCTTCACGCGTGGCCGCATCCACCGTTTCCCAGTCCTTTTCGTGACTGATGACGGGCACATTCGAGATCACCGACCCGGTGGCCCGCTGCTCCGTGCCCCGCTGCATGAACTCGCCCAGCTTTCCGCGCACGGAGGCAGCGGTTTCCGAGAGCGATGCCACGATCTCGGGATGAGCGCTCGCCACATCGGTGGTCTCGGATTCGTCTTCGCGCAGGTTGTAAAGCACTGGCCCCTTCAATTTGGCAAACGCCTTGTTCTTGTCCCAGAACGGCAACTGCTCGGGTGTGCGCGGCAGATGCAGTTTCCAGTCGCCCTGACGGACCGCCTGCAGGTTCTCACAGTTGTAGTAGTAGAACGGTTCGTCCGACGTGCGCTTCAAAGCGCCCCCGCCGAAGAGCTTCACCAAGCTCTCGCCATCATAGACCCGATCTGTCGGCATCGGTGCCGCGATGATCTCCGACAAGGTCGGAAACAGATCCATCGCGTTCGTCGGCACATCCAGAATGCGTCCGCCTTCGATTCCCTTCGGCCAATGCAGAATGAAGGGCACGCGATGCCCGCCCTCAAAGGTCACATACTTCGTGCCGCGATACGGCAAGGCGAACTGATTGTCCGTCGGCCCATTGTCCGATGTAAAAATGATCAACGTGTTGTCAGCCACGCCCGTTTCTTCCAGCGCCGTCATCATCTCGCCGAGGCTCCAGTCCAGCTCCTGAATCACATCGCCGCGGGCACCACCTTTGGAAGAACCCGCGAACTTCTTTCCCGCCTTGAAGGGCGTGTGCGGATAGTTGTGCGCGTAGTAGAGGAAGAACGGCTTCGCACCCTGGTCACGTATGATCTGTTTGACGCGCCCGGTGTAGAGTTCCGTCAACCGATCCAGCGGCGTCTGCGCAAACACCTCCTGCTCCTCATCGAGGAATTGCGGCGAATGAGCGAAGTTGCACGGCATGCCGTAGTAGTGATCAAAGCCTTGCTTCTGCGGCAGGAACTCAGGCTCGGTGCCCAGATGCCACTTCCCCACCATGAAGGTCTCGTAGTTCGCCACCTGGAACTGCTCCGCCAGCGTCACCTCCTCTGGGTTCAGCCCCAGAAACCAGTGCGCCTTCCGATTCGGATTGAGCCCCAGGTAAGCCCCCGCCCGCTGCGGATAAGCTCCCGTCAAGAATGCGGCCCGCGACGGCGAGCAGATCGACGCGGCGGTGTGAAAGTCCGTGAACTTCAGTCCCTCTGCCGCCAGCCGATCAATGTTCGGTGTCACGACCGTCTTCGCACCGTAGCAACTCACGTCGGAGTAGCCAAGATCATCCACGAGTACAAAGATGACGTTGGGTGCCCCTGCCGCCATCTGGCCGAGCCCGAAGAAGCCAAGAAGAGCACACGCGAGTCGTTTCATGGAAGGGAAAACGCCCTGATGGGCCCCGCACTAGCACTCAAGTCCCACCTGTGGCTGGCTGAAAACCACATTGGACACATGAGTGCGCCAGCAAAGCAGCGACCGCACTTTGCCGAGGTGAGCCATCAGCGCCCATTGAACCACTCCGTGATCACCACCTCAGCCGGAATCCAACGTTCACTTCAAAGCCCCCATAGTCTTCCGTCCGAGGTCATCGACGAGATCGGTCAAAAAGCTCCAATACGCTTCATTTTCGATGGTCTCGCGCACGGTAGCGGCGGGGAGAAAACGGCGCATTTCCTTCATAAAATCCTCACGCGTTTCTGACGTTGTTTGGAGAGCGGTGATGCGTTCTTGCAGGAGATCGATGAACTCCGCCTCCTGACGCTGATGATCGCGGATTTTCAATGGAATGAGCTGAGTCTGGAGTTCGATACCTTGCTGGGTGAGCCAAGCGATGTCCCACAGGTCGCGATTCTTGATGCGGTTCTCGCGGAAGGCGAGCGCGATGATCTTGTCGGCCAGGATCTCCTCGCGGCTCTGTGCCTGGAGTATCAGGCCAGAGGTGCCGAGATCGATGCCGTAGAGATTCCGCAGCATCATCGGGCGCGGGTCGTGGCTGGGGATGGCGCAGATGTCGAGATGGATGCGTTGCGCGGGCAGATGCCTCTGCTCTGGCCGTGTTTCCACCGTGAGCTTCCAGGTCGAAACCTTGCCTCCCACTTTCACCGGCTCGCTGACCCGCACAGGCAGGCCGTAGCGAGTTTCCAATCGCTCCGTGAGCACCCGTGCCAGTTCCGCCAAATCGTCTCGCTCGAACTCTGTTCCGCCCGTGAAATCCAAGTCTTCACTGAGTCGCGCAGAACCGTAGCATGCTCGCAGACAAGTCCCTCCAATGAAGGTCAGTCCTTTGAGCAGTGCCGCACCGCTCATTTCGCGGAGAATGTCATGATGCAGCAGTTCCTTTTCGACCACCGGTCGCAAGGAAGCCAGTTCCGTGCTGGAACGCAAAGCTTCATCTACAAGTTGATCAAACAAATTCACCCGCCACCTCCTCATCCAACAGTTCCATGCTGCGGCGCGTGGCCTTCATATCGCGCAGCGCCTGCCTCACGGAAGCCCTCCACAGATGCCGATCCGGGTCATAGGTCAGCTGGTCGCTCACGTCGTCAGGACGCTGGACGGTATGCACGAACTCGATGTGACCATGGTCTCCGCAATCCACCACATAACTGCGTCCAGAGGTCATGAGACTGATCCAGTTCATCGGCACCTGCGAGATCACGCCGCTGTCGCTGAGGACCGTTTCCAGGCTGAGGTAGTTGAACTCACCTGCTCGCAATCGCGCTGCCGCGTGAAAGAGAAGGTTCGCGACAGGATAATCCACCACCGGATACCAGTAGATGCCCCGACAGACCCGCTTCAGCAGACCCGCCTTCGTCGCCCGCGACAACAGCACCGCCAACTGCCCACACTCCGGCACCGCCGCTGCCAAGTCCGAAGGCGCAAAGACACAGTGTTCCCGATTCGCGAGAGTACGGAGAGTCTGATCGAGCTTCTTCATGAGCTGCACGCCTCAACTCTACAAAAACTTGCATAAAATGCAATCTTTTGTAGAGTCTTGCGGACAGTTAAGCTCCCTTCCTCGACGCGGAGACGCTGTGGAGCAGAAGAAGGTGCGTCAGTTTCATGGATGAGCTTTGAGTTGTTGGATCAAAAAATCGACCGTCTTCGCGACGATCTCCGCCTGCGTTGGCTTGATCGGGGCATCGACCTGCCGCCAATTGTGTCCGGCGTTTTCGATGATGAGTGTCTCCACCGGAGCGTGCAGCGCTTCCGCTTTCTGCTTCATGTAGTAAGCGTGTTTGACCGGGATCGTGGTGTCTTTGTCGCCTTGAATCATCAGCAGCGGAGGGCTGTCGGGTTTCAGATACTGGATCGGGCTCATCTCGCGATAGAGCCGCAGTTTGTCCTTGGGATCCGAACCGGGCGGCAAAATGCGAGGGCCAAAGCGATCCCGAAAATCGGCGCGGTCATCGTGATTGAAGAGCTCTGTTTTTTCAAAGTCGCAGGGGCCATACCAGGAGACACCTGCGATCATGGTGTAGCTCGCGTCCGCCAAATCTTCCGCACCGGGAAAAAGCTCGGGCGGCGTCAGAAGCAGCATCTGCGCGATTTGACCACCGGCGGAATCGCCGAAGGTGAAGACACGAGTCGGATCCAGTTTCAAGTCGCTGCTGTGCTTCACCAGATATCGGACCGCATCTTTGCAATCGGTCACGCAGTCCTTGATGGTGACGCCACCGTCCTTGGTGTAGAGCCGGTAGTCAATGGAGGCGACGCAGAAGCCGTTCTCGGTCAGCCCCTCCACCACCTTGCGCATGCTGCCCGCCTTCGCGCCATTCTTGCTTCCCGCTGCCCAGCCTCCGCCGTGCGTGTAAACGACGATGGGATAGGGCGAGCCTTTTTTCGAACTCGGGGAATACAAGTCCAGTGCGAGCGGCCCTTGAGGCGTCGTTTTGTACTGAATGTCCGACTGGACTTCGAAAGCCGATAGCGATGTCGCCGTGAGAACGGCAAGAGCGAGTGAGGTAAGGGTGTGTCTCATGAGGGTTGATTGAACTCCTATTTCGCCGACAAGACGACGTATTCTTCTCGCGTCACTTGGCCGTCGCCGTTCTTGTCGAAATTCTTAAAGCGTTGCTCAAGGTTCGGACCGGTCTGCCCCGTCAGGTATTCCTTGAGAGTGAGGATGTCGTCCTTGTTGGTGTCCCATCGATTGAAGGGGATGTTGCGATCTCCCTTCGCTAGCTTTTTGGCGGGAGGAGTATCGGTTGTGGGCTTCACGCTCAACGCGGAATCGGTGAAGGATTTCCCCTTTCCATCGACCTCAGGATAGCTGCGGAGGAACTGATGCTCGTCCACCAAGTTCAGGTAGTAGTGCGTCGTTCCTTCGGGAAGCTCAGCCGTGACTTGACCGTCCCCTGACAGGGTCGCCGCCGTGCGGAACCACTCCTCGTAGCGATCCCCGCCATTGAGCGTGTAGATCAGATCTGCGTGGACGACCTTGGAGCCATGCTCCTCGAAGGTGAACGTCGCCACTCGGTCCGTTCGGCTTTGGGCCACCACGGTGCAGACTTTATCCTTGTGCGGCAGGTCCGCCTGACTGTGCGGATTGAGATACGGGTAACTGGCGTTCATCTCCGTCAGAGCGGCGGTGAGTTTGGCCTTCATCTCCTCGGTCTTGTCCGGCAGGTCCGTCGCCAGGTTGTAGGCTTCTTCAATGTCCACCCGCTCCTGAGCGGCACCATCGGTGTGGTAGAGTCTAAAGAGTTCATACTCGCTCGCCACCGCCGGATTGGCGACGTGATCGTACTTGTGAATCAGCTTGTAGTCGCCGATGCGGATCGTGCTCTCGATGGCACCGCCGTGGGGGAAATGCCAGACCATCGTGTCCCGCACCGAGCCGTCAGCTTCTTGGACGAGAGTCGGATCGGTCGCATCGCCGAGCAGCAGCGGCGCGAGGTTGCAACCGTCGAGGTGTTTGTCCTCCGGCACCTCGATTCCAGTGAGAGACAGCAGGGTGGGATAGAAGTCGAGTCCATTGACCATCACGTCGGATTGCGCACCCGCCTCGATGCCTGGACCCGTGATGATCAGCGGCACGCGCGTGCCTCCTTCGCGGGCCGAAATCTTGCCACGGTCGAGCGGGTAGTTGTCGGTGATGATCTCGCCTGGATGACCTTCCATGCCGCCATTGTCGGAGGTGAAAATGAGGTAGGTGTTCTCCATCAACGTGTGGCCGGGCCAACGCGGGTCCTCAGTGGTTTCAAGGTGGGTGATGACGTTGCCAATGTAGTAGTCGAGCAGTTCCACCATGGCGCAGTAGTATGGATTGTTTTGGCCTTCGACCTCCCAGTGAGTGGGATCGGTGGGAAAATCGACCCCGAGCTTCCGGCAGTACTTCTCCAGCAGCGCGCGATCCCGACTGTGAATCGGCGCGTGAACGAGCCAGGTTGCCAAATAGAGAAAGAACGGTTTGTCCTGCTGCTCGCGGAGAAAGGTGACGGCATCCGCCGAGGTCTGATCGAAGGGATGGCCGTTTTCATCCAGCCGGTAGGGATCGTCAGCCGAGTGTGTGGCGAAGCCGGTGAGCCGATGGGGCGCCATGCCCACGGTCACGCCGCGGTCTTTTCGCGTCCACGTGAAGCCTTGGTCCATCGGCTGGGGGAAGGCATTGTGATCGATCGCCATGTGCCACTTGCCGGAGTGCCCGGTGACGTAGCCGTTCTGCTGTAGCACCCGCGCCAAGGTCATTTCCCCGGCTGGCATCCGGCCACTGTACCAAGGTTCGATGACCCGGCTTCCACTCTTCGAATGAGGATGGGGAGGCCCGCCACCGACCACGTGGGTCTTTTGCGCACGGGCCGGATGATTGCCACTCATGATCGCACACCGACTCGGCGCACAGGTCGGCGCAGCAGAGTAGCCCTGCCAAAACATCACGCCCTTCTTTGCCAGCGCATCGAGGTTCGGCGTCTCGTAGGGCGACGGCGCGTCAATGTCGTAGCACTTCACATCCTGCCAGCCGAGATCGTCCGTCAGGATCAGGACGACGTTGGGTTGAGCGGGACGTTCAGCGAATGCGGACAGGCAGACGGAAACGAAAATCCAAGTGTGACGCAGCAGTTGACGAATCATGCGCCGTAGAAACGAAAAACTGTCTCTCCACATCTCAGCCAATGCTGTGTCCGATTTCGCAAACAGGCCATCAAAGTATTCCGTGGATTGTCGACAGCTCATTCCGATGACAAGGCGATCCGCTTGGACGCGGTCCCACCCATCGCCACATTGAAGGTGAGGCTCCAAGTCTTCGTCGCCGCATCGTAGTCGGTCTGCCAGAAGTCCTTGCCATGCACGCCCTGATTCAGGGGTTGCCCATCCACCACCAGGGTAAACCCATCTGGCCTGCCCAGCCCGGTGAAGGTGATCGGCACGTAGCCGAGGCCGCCTTTCAGCGTGAACTCTGCTACGTCCTCCTCGGTGGCAAGGGAGATCGCTGGGTGGAGGCTTTCCAAAGCACCCTTCACCACTGTCACTTCACGGTCATTGCCGACCGATTCCCGCTCGATCATCCGCCAGGTGTTTCCGTCCTTGGTCAAAGCGGAGCGCAGGGCTTCATTCGGCCCGTAGTAGTCCTCGGCAAACTGCGGCAGGAGGACGTGCTCGAGAGTGGCCTCGATGAAGTCCCCGGGCTCCAGACGAGTAACACCCGGCGGCGGCACGAGGTCGAGGGTTGAGGAATCGGCTTTGCCTCTGCTCAAGCCACGCTCCGCCACCCACGGCGCTGCGTCCTTGCCACCGAGCCGCGCTTTCCATGCGCGAATGACGATGCCGCGATTCGCAATGGCGCCTCCCTGGGCATTGTCGCGCGCCACGCCTTCATGCAGGGAGATCCACGGCACCCGCCCTCTGCACTCCATCGGCTCTGTGCGGTAAACATTGCCGCCCCATTGCGTGTCCCATTCCTTCAGCACACCCGTTTCGTTGCCGACGGCCATCTTGCGCTCGGTGGTCGAGTTGTACGTGTCGGCACCGATTTGAAACAGGACGAAGCGGGAGAAATCCATCGCCTCCGTCACCTCCATGCGCAGGCGATAGGTGCCGCGAATCAGATCATCACTCCGCCCCAGACTCACCGTCGCCTGATGCCGGATACCATCACCGATCTGCCCCGCATACGTCACCTCCGTCAGACAGGGTCCTTGGCGAGCGTAGGCCGTTCGCATCCCCCCCGGAAACACCCGCCCACCCGCCGGGTCAAAGAAGCGGAAAAAATCTCCGCCGCCGACATTGGCCGTCCAGCCCCAGGGTTTTCCCGACCCCATCGAGCGCACCATCAGTGGCCGGACATCCGTGATGGCACACTCTGCCTGCGCCTGATCCGGCTCGTAGCAGATGCTCTCTCCCCAAGCCCCGAGGGCGCTCTGATCCCATAGTTGATTGCTCCCCCAGCCGATCAAACAAAGCTGCGCGTGCGACGCCGCCGCCACCCCTCCCCAGTGTCCGTAGGCAATCGTCAGTTCCAGTTCGACCTCCGCCTTGGCAGGCAGCTGCACCTGCGAGATGCCGTGAAACCACTGGCCTCGGTAAACGCCTCCTTCCACATCGTTGTGCCAGTTCTTGCTCAGCTGCACCGGGATCCCGGTCGGATTCCCTTCTCTGTCGCGAAGCATCGCCGAGACCCCAGTGATCGGCGTGCCGAGGCGTTGGCGAATGCCCCTCTGCGTCTTCTCAAACATCAATCGTGCCGTCTCCACCTGATCCGTCGGATTAGAAAGCACCAGCCTCACCCGCTCAATGGCATCATTGCTTGGAGCCGCCTGCCCCTCAGGCACGATGGGCCCAATGCCATCCAGATTCACCCGATGCCAGCCCAACGCCGGATCATGCTCCACCGGACGTCCTTCCCCAGTCGCAACCTCATTCGCCCGCACCCTCACCAGGCTGTGCTCCGCTTTCGCAAAACCCACGGGATCAAGCGCCAGTGCGACCGATTGCCATCCTTCACCGTCCGCTGGCTCCTTCGAGACCTGTTTCAACTCGCTCTTGGTCGTCGACAAAGTGATCTCCATGGATTCCACTTTCCACGGCTCGCGCGCCTTCGTCATCGATGCCGTCCCCGCACTGTCGAAGGTCCACTCCCCGACCGGCTTGAGCCTCGGCCGCTCCACCTCCGGTGCATTGTAGTGCTGCCGGAGTTCTCCCAACGTCAATGCGCGGTCATAGATCCGCACCTCATCCACCACGCCGCGAAAGTGATAGCCATCCCCCGATCCGTCCTGCCGCCGACCGATCGCCAGCCCATCACGACCCGGCACACGCTGCTTCCCGATCTTCGTTTCGCCCGCCGACGCTCCGTTCAGATAAAGCCGCAGCACGTCGCCGTCGTAGCTCATCGCCAGATGATTCCAGGCATCGATCCTCACCGAAACCTTTGTCGACACACCCAGCGTGACGGCGTTGTCCTTGCCGCCACCGATGTTCATCCTCGCCTTCAATCCGTCCCGGGCCAGCATCAGGCCAAAGTTCCCCTCCACGACCTCATTGCGATTCTTGCACACCAACCACGGCGACACCCGCTCCGACGCCTGATAGTCAGCAGGGACAAAGGCCCACAACTCCAGCGTGAACTTCTCGGGATCCAACTCCCGCGCATGAGGGATCTCCAAGTGGTTCGTCCCGTCCAACCCGAAACCACCGCGCACCCTCCCAAACGAGGCTTCCCCCGCCGTGATCGCCTTCACCCCAGGACGCGCCGACAGAATCATCGCCAACCGCTCTGACCACGCCGCCGTCTCGAAGCGAGCTTCCACATTCAGCCGAGCTCCGTCTTCCGCCTCAAACACTAAGCCCGTGACATCGCCCCGCTGAAAAAAACGCCCCGATTCAATCAAGCGCGGCCCCGCATAGCGCGACCACTCGCCACCCCGCGTGCAGCGATAGTCTTTCCCGTCCACCGTCATGCGCAACCCGAGCGTCGCCGGCGGCAGCCCCTCCCACGGCCTGCTTCGATCCAACACCGCCGCCTCATAACCGCCCACGTCCGCCAGCGGTCCAAAGTGCGGCACCTCCAGCGTCTCCGTGTTCAGCACGAAGGCATACGTTCCCGTCTGCACCAGCCGATGCCAGGGAGCCTCCGGCAAGTTCCCCGGAAACCCCTCCGCCCAACTGATTAGCGTGTAATCCGCCACACGTGGCATCAGCGCAGAGACCTCCGCAGAATGCCCCACCGAACTGAACAGCAGCAGCAAACCCGCCCATAGACGAACAGAACACAGCATGAATCAGCCACCCAAGCAGGCACCCGACTCTTCGGCAACGCCCATCGTGTCCTCAATTTGGAGGACCCTCGGCGTTTTCGCCAGGCGCCCAGTCACTCCGGCATCGTGATGCCATGCGCCTTCGGCTTGCCTTCCTCATCGAGCAGAACGAAGACGATCTTCTCAATGGTCAGGATCTTGTGCTTCGTGTCCTTGTTCCGCACCTCGCACTGCATCGTCACTGAGGTGCGCCCGAACCCTGTCGTCTTAAGACCAATCTCGATCACATCGCCGTAAGTCGCGGCACTGACGAAGTTGATTTCCGACATGAACTTCGTCACCACCTTCTTCGCCTTCAACTGGCACATCGCATAGATGGCGGCCTCCTCATCGATCCATCCGAGCAGCCGACCGCCAAAGAGCGTCTTGTTGGCGTTCAAGTCCTCGGGTTTGACCCACTTCCGGGAGAAAAATTGCATGGTGACGGACAGCTACACCCGATCAGCCCTTCCGCTTCTCGAAATCCGCAAGAAATCAGATCCAGCCGCCCCGGGACGCATCCCGGTCCAATGGGATCGATCAGCGGGCTGTGGGCCAACGGCTTTCTCATTGGCAAGCATTCCCTGAACGCTACCATGCTCCCATGCAGCGCGGCTACAGGCTCATCCGTCCACCAACGGTGGATGGCGTGACGGAGATGACCCGAGGTGATGTGGACCATTCGCCCATGGGACATCCGGCCCACTGGCATCGTGAGTGGCAACTGGTGGCCGTTACCCGTGGAGATGGTTGGGTGGAGGTGGATGGCACATCCCATCGCACCCCCTCTGGGTCCCTCTTTTTGGTGCCGCCGGAAGTCGTCCACTCCAATGGCACTTTCGAGGATGGGTGTGCGTTTCGGTCGATCCTCATTGATCCCACATTGGTTCATGGCATCGCTGATGCGGCGGGGTTACGCCTCGGCAGGCAGGCGATTTGCGCCATGCCTGTCTATCACTCGGGCGCCTTGGTACGGCGATTTGAGTCATTCCATCGGCAGTTGGAGAATAGAGCCTCCGTTTTGGAGAGTGAGGAGCGCTTGGAAAATTGGCTTCTCCATCTGCTGGGCAGTCGAACCCGACAAATGCCGCGTTTCCCGACCTCCGTGTGTCATCCCGCAGCCCGCCGCGCGCGGGAGTGCCTGTGGTCGCGAGCGGATGAGGCTCTGTCGCTCTCCGAGCTGGCAGAGGAAGTCGGTTTGAGTCGATTCGAACTCTCCAGACAGTTCAAGGCTGCCTACGGAATGCCACCACACGCCTGGCAGATCCAAGTCCGCGTCGGCAGAGCGAAGGAACTGCTGAAAAAGGGAGTGAGCCCCGGGGACGTGGCGTTCCAGTTGGGATTCTCGGACCAGGCCCACCTCGGGCGCGTTTTTCGCAAGGCGACAGGATTCCCGCCTGCAAGGTTCCAGGCGGAATTCCGCAAGATCGTTCAAGACCCGTCCGGGATGCCTCGTGAAGGTGCGACATGAATCGCCTCCCCGTGCCACCCGCCATTCTCGTCCTGCTTGTCCTCTCTCTCGACCCCGCAGCCGGACAGACAGCCATCCAGCCACCGCTCACCGACCTCGGCCAATCATCGACATCTGGCTGGGAGCCCTTCAATGGGGCCAAGTTCGAGGCGATCACCGAGAACGGAAAACCCGTCGTCCGCAGCATCCCGAGCGCAGGTGCCGGGGACCGCGGAGCCTTCATCGCCGGACTCGACTTCGCCAATGGCGTGATTGAGATCGACTTGAAGGGCTCCAGTCAACCCGCAGGAAGCTTTTTGGGCCTCGTCTTTCACGGTGAGAGTGGCACCACCTACGACGCTGTCTATTTTCGTCCGTTCAACTTTCATCAATCCGATCCGACGCGGAGAGATCACGCCGTTCAGTACATGTCGCATCCTGATTGGGATTGGCAGCGGCTCCGCAAGGAGAAGCCCGGAGTGTATGAAGCCCGCGCCAAACCTGAACCCGGTGGCGACGAATGGTTTCACGCACGAGTCGAAGTCCGCGACTTCCAGATTCGAGTCTTCATCAACCAGGCCGAAGAACCCTGTCTGGAGGTCACGAAATTGAGCAAGTCCACCCGAGGGAAAGTAGGGCTCTGGTTCAATGGAGTAGCCAGTTTTGCCAACCTGATCGTCGATCCTCAATGATCCGCCGATACCATCTGGCAGTGCTCGTCGTGCTCACCGTGCCCTTGACCGGATGGGCCGAATCCCGCCACGTTGATCCCTCGGGCGATGATGCCAACGCGGGCACGGAGACAAAGCCCTGGAAGACCCTTCAACACGCCATCGATCAGCTCAATCCGGGAGATGTCCTGCTCGTGAGGGCGGGCAACTATCCAGAGCATGTCCGCATCAACCGCTCCGGCGAAAAGGATCGACCGATCACGATCAAGGCGCGCGCGAACGATCTCGTCACTCTAGATCCGGGATCATTCACGGCCGTCGATCAGAGCCATCTGCGGCTCGAAGGGTACGTCATCATGAACACGAACGATGATCGCCCCGCCATCGAGTTCAGCGGGAGCGGAGGATTCATCGAGATTGTCCGCAATGAGATCACAGGGCTGGTTTCAGAAAATGCCGCTGCTCTCCGCGTGGGAGGAACACTGCACGACTTTCGAATTGAGGGAAATCATGTGCACCACAACTCCACCGGCGCTCAGGAGGCCATCCGGGTGCATGAAAGTACCCGCGACTTTGTGGTCACTCAAAATGAAGTGAACCACAACTCCAACATCGGCATCGATATCGTCGGGTGGGCGCGATTCGGGAAAGCCAAGAACGGGATCGTCAGCTACAATCGCACCCATCACAATGGCAACGCCGAAGAGGGCCGTTGGGTCACCGGCATCTACCTCGACGGCCCGGACTCGATCATCGTTGAGCACAACATCTCCTATGCGAACGGGTTCGGCTACCAGCTCGCCTGCGAGCCATCCGACGACCGCTCGGGAGGTCATGTTTTCCGATACAACATTGCGTACGATAATCGCGAGTACGGCCTGGCCATCGGCGGCTACACCGGCGGCGAAGTGCATCACTGCCTGGTTCACAACAACGTCTTCGCCAACAACCAGCGTGAGATTGGCTTCTCAAAAAATGCGGGTCACCACCATCAGCTCTTCAACAACATTCTTTACAATCCCACCGGGCAATCGATCAACTACCTCAGCCAGCCCACCGAGACCGTGATCGACTCAAATTGCTACCACACCCGCTATGGCGACAGACCCGGGGCGAACTCCATCACAGGTGATCCTCAGTTCGTCAATGCGGCGGCCCACGACTTTCGACTGAACTCCAGCAGCCCCTGCCTCCAAGCCGGACAACCCGTCCCCGAAACCGGGAATACTCGATCCGCTTCAGCAAGTCGCGAGGCGATTCCAAATATCGGGTCCTGGCAGACCGCTCCACACCCGTCATCACCGTGAGCGAGTGAAACCTGACGCCCGAGGACTGGCTTTGCAATCGAAGGGTCTTGAACCAAGTTGGTCTCAACAGTGTTCGTATTCACGAAGTCACCCGGCCGAATCCGATCACGTCGATAGTGCGGTGGAATTGCCGCCCCAAAGCCCATCCTTGCCCTCCGGCAAGCGTCTGAGTGGGCCAACAGGCCCTCTATTCGGTTGCATAGTCCTTCCAGATCCTGTCGATCAAGTCTGGATCAGGCTCGCCGTCGTGGACGAGGTAGCGGTAGCGGGAGTTGTATTCTTCTCCGGGGGCGATCTGGAACTCGCCGAGGACGACCGGGGAGAAGCAAAAGTACGGCTTGGAAGGATGGAGGCGAACGGGCTGTGGGGAACGGAAGTTGGAGGGGTGCGAGAAGACGGCGACACCGGCGGCTGCCCCGTCGATCGGCCCGAACATGTCCACCCAATTCGGGCGTGTGTGATTTCCGTCGAGGCGATGCTTGCCTTCGCTGGTGAGGAAATCACCGGGCGAGGCGATGGTGGGCGGCGGCGCGTCCGGGTTCTTCTTTTTCTCCTTCTCCCACGCTGCGATGGCTTCGGCGTATTCAGGATTGAACCACTGTGGGTTTGCGCGAATGGCCATGGCCCCGTAGCGGTATTCATTGAGCGTGAGCGGCGACTCGGAGGCGCAGGTTTGGACAGACTCGATGTCGAAGAGGTAGGGATCGCCGGGCGCAGTGACGTGGACGCGGACCGTCCAGATTTCGTTGAGCACGGGTTTCTCGCCGCCGGGAGCGGAGAGATCCGAATGAACGATTTTCACGGAAAACCCAGCCGAGTCCGGCTCATTGAAAACCGAGAGGACTTCGGCATGCGCGATGCGACCGGTCTGAAGTTTTTGGTTCCAGAAATCGACTTTTCGTCCTTCGAACATCGTGCTCGTCCAGGCGAAGAACAGCGCGTGCTGGTGCGGGTGATCGACGGGGAAATCGCCCGTGACTTCCTTGCCCGACGGAGTGCAGACCGGATGGATGTAACCGCTGCGACTGTAGACCGCCTCCATGCCATCAGGTGAAGCAACGGTTGCCTTTTGGTAGGTGAGGACAGGCTTGTCGCGCAGCGTGATGCGAATGACGTCCTCGGTTTCCACACAGACGACAGGACCGACGCCGGGAGGCGCAGCCGAAGCGGAGACTGCGGTCGCGAGAACAACGAGGAGATGGAGGGGCCGGAGATGCATGTTACTTCTCGAAACTCAGGTGCAAGCGATCGATCATAGGCTTCGACTTGTTCGCTGTCGAGTCGTCGATCTTCAGCTCGATCTGGAAACCGAAGCCTTGGGGCAACTTGGAGAGATCGAGCTCGGCGGGCGTCTTGCTGATCTGCTTCGAGAAGCCCGGGATGTAGTCGTAGGATTCTTTGATGTCTTGCCACTTCGTCCACTGGTCGATCTTGCCGTCGTTGTCGGTATCGACACCGACACGGGCGGAGACGGTTTCCACCCAAGGACCGGGGCTGACGTAGTCGGTCTTCATTTGAGTCGCGAGGTAGAACTGCCCTTCGGCAAAGCAGACGTCTGGATCCGGGTGCCCATTGCCGATGTGGTCGCACCAGGTGAACTCTTGGTCGATCGATGGCGAGGTGAACCAGCCGACGCTCATCTGATGCCCGCCCGCAGGATCGTAGTCGCCGAAGAGGTAGTACTGACTGCCAATCGCAATCGCCGCCCAATCACCGTAGGCTTCCTGTTCGGGTTCGTGGACTTCGTACTCCGCCACGCTGGTTGGGTAGTTCTTCGGATCCTCCTTGGCCCAGTGCGGGTGATTGTAGGTGGCGATCTCTCCGGTGGGTTTCGTTCGATTATCCACGGGCGGTGCCTTGAATTCGAAACCATCGATCCCGTTTGGGCTGACGGCATGGCCCGCGAGCGGCGAATCCCAGGAGCGTTTGCCGGCATTGATCGGACTCCAGTCCTCGATGATGACGTGCATCCGGCCATCGAGATCGCGAATGAATCCAGCATCGGAACCATGCGACGGATCGCGCACGGCGATGCCTTTGTTTTCTCCCGGTTCGCCATCGGTCAGATCGCTGTCCACATAGACGTGCGGGTCCTGATCGTTGGGGAAGTCATAGTAGATGAGGGTGTCGCCATCGATCTGCTCGGCACTCGTCACCCACTTGGAGAAACCTTCCGTTACTGGCCCATGATGCACCCAGTTGACCATGTCTCGGCTCTGCCAGGCGTGGTAGCCACCCTTGCCGGGCTTCAGGCCACCGGGCGCATTGAACTGATTCGGAAACGGCGTCGTTTGCAGCGGAACGTCGAAGCCTTCCAGCGTCGCTGGCTCAGGAGTGAACTTCGGTTTCGGCGCCGACTTCTCGCCCTTCTTCCGCCGCGGCTGACCCCCGCCGTAGCGACCCAACATCCAGTAGTCGTCCGGTCCCTTGGTGAGAAGCACCGGGGCATCGGCGAGATTGGAAGGGCCGAGGTTCTCAATCGGATTCCAGTTCTGCCAAATCGGCGATTGCGTGACCGTGAGTGAGCTGGCCGAACGCTTGCGATCGAACGACTTGATCATCGTTTTCAGGGTGCCGGATTTCTCCGCCGGAGTGGACATGCCGTCTTCGATCAAAATGCCTTCCGACGACGCGATCGCGGCCCTCCATTCCTTTTGGGTGTCAATGATCCAAGGCTCCTCTTCCGCCATCGCTGAAACCAGCGGCAGGCAGGCAAGGGTGAGGAGGCAACGGACGGTGGGTTGGGTTTTCATGGGGTGGAATTCGAAAAAGGAGATCAATGCATTCCCTTCGATCGGGCATCGTCTGATGGTGGCTGGCAGTGGCACTTGTCGGGAGGTGATCAAGTCACTGCTCCAAGTGCACGCCCACATCAACCCAACAATTCCGGCAGATCACCCGTACTGTGACTGAACTTCTCCAACGGAACACCACCCTGCTGCATCAGGGTGAGCCAGTAGTTGGCGAGAGGCGTGTCCGCCTTGGGCAGGACGATATGCTGACCGCGTTTGATCTTCGCGCCGCCGCCGGACACGATGGCAGGGAGACCTTTCAATTCGTGCCCGGAGCGCAGGTTGGTGCCGTAGCTCACCACGCACTGGTCGAACAAGCGGGAGCCATCGCTGTCCTTCGCTTCCTTGAGTCGATCCAAAAAATGCGCGAACAGCTGCGAGCACTTCTGGTCGCGCTGGCGGGAGGCTTCCTTCCGGGGTTCGGAGAATCCGTAGTGGCTGAGGGAGTGCGCCTTGAGCTGCAGCCCCATCCCCGTGAGCACGGAGCACACCGGCTGGCGGTAGGTCACCACGCGGGTCGAGTCCGTCTGCAAGGCCGCGATGATGAGGTCATACATCAGCTTGATCTCCTGCTCACCCGGCATCACCTCGCCCGGCTCGGGAAAGGGGGCGTTCGGCTTTGGAATGTCCGCCCACTCAGCCTGCCGTTCGAGCCCCTTCTCCACTTGGCGAACGCCCGAGAAATACTCGTCGAGTTTTTCCTGATCGCCCTTGCTCAGCTTGCGTTTCATCGCGCCTCCATCCACGCGGACGATGTCGAGGATGCTCTGCTTCTTCTTCAACGCCGCATCCAGCGCCGCCCGCGAGTCCGCCTTGTTGGCAAAGATCGTGTAGTAGAGTTCGAGCGGCGATTTGATCCCCGGGATCGGATTTCCCGCCTCATCCCACGACAGCGAGAGACCCGGTCCGTGGCCCGAGTTTTGGCCACCGTCCGGCTCATCATCGCTCAGCACCAGCGAGGAGAAGCGCGTGTCCTCACCCAGGTGCTTCGCCGCGACCTGATCACAGGAGATCGAATTGAAAAAACGCTTCCCCGGCGTGCCCGCCACGTTGGCGCCCGTCAGGTAAGAGACACTGCCGCCATGGGGATCGGACGCGCCGAGGTTGGTCAGGTTCGACACCATGGTGATGTCGTTTTGATGGCGCTTCAAAGGCCGCAAACCTTCCGTCAAACCGATCTCCTCAAACCGTCCCTCCTTGTCGGGATAAAACGTCTCCTTGGTGAAGCCAAAGCCGCCGCCGAGGAAGATCATTCGCTTGGGCGGTGTCGCCGCGGCCGCTTTGGCAGACGCGAAGGTCTCCAGAAACGGCAGCGCGAGAACGGAGGCGCCGGATCGGAGGAACGAGCGGCGTGTGCGGGAGTCAGTGTGAAATGGGCTCATGATCAGCGTGGGTCGCGATGAATGGATCTACTGCGTCACCCACTCCATCTTGGTGATGACGTGGCAGTTGACGGGATCGGTGAAATCGAAGTTGCTCTTGGTGGCACCTTCGTAGATGCCGAAGGTGAGGGTCGAGATATTTGACCAGTCAGTCATGGGGTTCTTCTCTTTGTCCGTAAAGTCAGAGGGTTGGAGAATGATCACCAAATCGCCGGACTGGCGGACTTGCTGCGAGAATGAAAAATCCTGCTGGGGACCCGGCGAGCCCACGAGGAATTTGTTTTTTCCAATGCGAAACCGGAAGCTCAAGTTCTCCCTGGGGGCGTGTGCCGTCACCTTCAGCACTTGATCGACCGTGGGTGTTGCGGTGTCCGGATCCTGAAACTTGTAGGTGCTGATCCCGCCCTGCTGGCCAAAGCCCCAGTTCTTAAATCCGTTGACCTCGAAGTCTTCGAACACGTTCTGGGGAGCCGCCTCTGCGTGCAGTTGTTCCCATTCGACTTCGTCGGGAAAATACACCTGCTCGTCGGAGGTGAGGCTGAAGCTGTCCGTCGTGCCCTGAAAGGCTTCCGCCGTTTCGCCCAGCTCGTAAGTACAATTGGCGAAAGCGAATAACGGTAGTTTCCCGCGCACCGGAAGCACGCTGGTCCAAACGTCGCCAGCTCTCTGAACCGCAGCAGATTTCCAAAAACGGGAGCGCGCGTTGGGATCATGACTGAAATAGACGTCCACCGCCCGAAGTTCCCCCACCTGATCCGGCGTCACCGTGAAGGTCGCTTCCTTTTTGCCGACATGGACATCCAGCGTGGACACAGCCGTCTGCGGCAGACTCGTCGGTTCGCCCTTCAGGTATTGACCGAACCAACGGTTGATCAGGATCCACTGCTCGGCGCCGAGACTGTGGTTGTAGTGCATCTTCATGCTCGCACGCCAATGTTCATGCGGCAGCACGTTCAAGCCGCGGTAGACGTTGTCGAACACGGCATGGAAGTCGTCGGAGGCGCTGAGCATCAGCACCGGAATCTGGACATGCGGATAGTAGGACTGCGACTCCATCGTGTTGGCGAACAGCTCCGCATGATCGCTGTAGGCCCGTGCTCGATTCTCAGGCGGCAGGCCGGGAAGATCGTGAGTGATGAAGCCCGCCCCGCCGACCATCGGCACCACCGCCTTCAATCGCTCATCAATCGCGACGTAGGAGGTAATGTTCCCGCCCATCGAATAGCCGGTGAAGCCGATCTTCTCAGGATCGACCTCCGGCTGCTGCTCCAGAAACGTGATCGCTAAAACTGCGGCCCCTGACTGGGATCCACCTTGCCCCAGTCCGTGTTCTTCCCGATTCCCTCGACGATTTCCCGACCGCCCCAATTGATGTCGATGGTCGCGTATCCGTGCTTGGCAAAGTAGGTGCCGCGTTCACGCTCCGCCCGCTGCCCCCCGCCATGCGCCCACACGAATGCGGGGCCCTTCGTCATGCCTTCGGGAAAGGTGTAGAGCGCCGCAACACGAGCGTCCGCCCCTTTGAAGGTACCGACTTTGAAAATGACGTAGCGAGTGACGACGCCATCCTCCGTCCATTCCTGAACCACCTCGATTGCCAGAGCGTCCTTCCGCGCGTCCACGTCCTTCCAGAGATCAATGACGTTGGTCGGCACATTGTCAGCGCTGTAGGGCGTCAAAGAGTCGGCGGCATGAATCGCCGTGCCGAGAACACAGAGGGAACAAAGCGTGGTCAGGAGGCGCATGGCTATTTGGTGTGAAAAAGTGGGTTGGCGACGATCACATGGATCATGGAGCGCACCGGGTAATTGTCTTCTTCGAGGTCGTCGAGCATCGCCTCCACCGCATCTTCATCGGAAAACTCCACCCTGCGGCCAAGACCATACTCGAGCAGCGATTGGAGAAACTCCTTCGCTTGGGCGCGCTTCGCTTTCAGCAACTCCCGTTTCAACTCATCGAGATCGCGGAACGCTCCACCTCCTGGAAGCAGCCCCGCCGTCTCAATCGGAAACTCCCAGCGCCCCGACTTCTCCACCTCACGCCACCGACCGATGGTGTCAAAGTTCTCCAGGCCAAACCCAATCGCGTCCATTTTCTTGTGACACGAGGCACACTGTGCGCGGCCCTGATGCTGCTCGACGAGCTGGCGATTGCTCAGCGGCGTCTTGTTGTTCGATCCCAGCTCCGGCACGTTCGGCGGTGGTGGTGGCGGCTTGTCGTGAAGCAGTTTTTCCATCACCAAAGCCCCACGAATCACCGGTGACGAGCGCTCGCCGTTGGACCCCGTCATCAGAAACGCCGTTTGCCCCAGCAGGCCACCCCGGGGTGACTCAGGAGGCAGGCTGACCTTTTGAAACTCGTCCGAATCCGCCCCCTCAATGCCGTAGTGGCAACCGAGGAGAGAATTCACCACGACGAAGTCGGAATCGATCCAATTCGAGGCCGGGAGATTCTCACTCACCAACGTCTTGAAAAACGCCACCACCTCACGAGCCGCCGACAAACGAACGCCGCGATTGAAATGAAAGTGATCCTCCTCATTCACCGTGATCGCATCGAAGCGATCCAGATCTGCCCACTGACTGGCAAAGCCCTCCATGAAAACCTCCGCCTTGGGGCTGTCCAAAAGGCGATCCACCTGAGCTGTCAGCACCTCCGGCCTGAGCAACGAACCCTCGGCTGCCGCAGCATAGAGTTCCTCATCCGGGGGCGAGCTCCAGAGGAAGTACGCCAGACGAATGGCCAACTCCTGGGCATCAAGAGTCTGCCGCTTGCCGGATGAACCTTCCGCTTCCTGAAGGAACAAGAAACCCGGAGACGCCAGCACCACGGCCAAGACTTCCGTCAGCGCCTGATCCGGCCCCTGCCCCTCGGACCGGTTCGCTTGGTGGAGCGCCAGGAGCTTGTCCACGTATGCGGCGTCCGGTGCGCGCCGACGAAAGGCTTCGAAGGCAAATGTTTCAATCACGTCGCGGACGGTCCCGTCATTCCAGCCGCGCATGTTCTTTCCTTTCACCGGCGGTTCTGGAAAAACGAGCTTCTCAAAAAACGCCCGATCATCGGGATAAAACGGTCCTTCAATTTCTGCCCAGTCGATCCAAAGCGAAGCCCATTCACCCCCGCGATCCACTCGATTCAGGTAGCCGTCCAAGACGCGTATGTCGGCGCGGTTCTCCCGGGCGAAGAAGTTGAGCGTTCGCTCACGAAGATGCGGTTGATGGCGAATCTCGTGGATGGTCGGATTCTCGGTGGTTCCACGAACCCGAATCACCTCCAGGGGGCCCTCCCCGCTGTCGATGCGGGCGAACTGTCGGATCTCAGGAGGGCTTCCGTTCACACCCGCTCGCAGACGAAAAATATAGCTTCCCCGAGGGTCCGCCTGGGTCGCCCCCCGGTTGATCGAGACCCACCTACTCTCGTTATTCACCTCGGCCAGATAGACCCCGGACTCGACCAAAGGATACTGCAAATACTGCCGCGGCTTCCCGGCCCGGTTTTTGAACTGACTGAACACAATCTCCGCCTCCCCTTCGTCCTTGAAGCCCATCTCCTGCCAGGTCTTCCCCTCGTTCTTCATGCGCATCTTGTTGTCGAGATCCGCCAAGGTCTCCCTCAGGCGCGGCGTCACGCGTTCTTCTTGTTCCCTGCGATTCACGAGCACG
The DNA here is from genome assembly GCA_963976915.1 of uncultured Verrucomicrobiales bacterium. Lineage (GTDB taxonomy): Bacteria > Verrucomicrobiota > Verrucomicrobiia > Verrucomicrobiales > Verrucomicrobiaceae > CAXBNA01. The sequence goes on along the minus strand of CAXBNA010000001.1, from coordinate 82,007 downwards.
TCCATTCGGGGCTTGCCCGCCCACGCCATTCCCGTGGCGACGATTTCACGGCCCAATTCCAGATACTTTTCGAAATGCGCGGAGGTGAACAATTGATCCGCCCCCACGGTGTCAAAGGACGAACCCTCGGCATCCTCTGGGATCGCATCCAAGGGAATCTTCAATCCGAAAAGCTCCCAAATGGTGGCCGCATACTCCCGCTGGTTCAGCCGCCGCATGGCGATCTCACCCCCGCTCGCGGTCAGCCGCTGGCGCGCCGTCAGCAGCGTCCCCGTCAGACTCTCCAGCACCGTTTCCAGCTCATTCTGCGAAGGCTGCGGCTCATCCTCCGGCGGCATGTCACCTCCGTTCAACACATCGAGCACATCCTGCCAACGCTGCGCGAAATCGTTGTTCGTGATCTCCCAGGCAACCTCATCAAATCGCACCTGCCCCTTCTGCTTGTCGGGTCCATGGCAGCCGATGCAGTGCTCTTGGAGAAACGGCTCCATCAACTCCCTCGGCAGACCGACAGAGGCGTCCCCGGCGTGGACCTGCACGGTCGCGATGACGATGAAAAAAGGAAAAAGTCTGAAAAAGGGCATGGAGGAACGCAGCTTTTACCACAGAACAGCGGGAAGTGACACCTTTGTGCCGATGGTCATCGTCTTCGCGTCGAGGCTTCCCCTCCCCGGCTCCCAATCACGGCTTTTCGGTCACGAATTCTGAGCCTTGGCTCGGCTCGGCTGATTCATTGCCCAACGCAGGCAAGAGTTTCGCCGCTGTATCGGTCTGGATCTTGGCGATGAGTTTTTGCGCGATGTCCATCACCTCGTCGACCTGAGCGGCGAGGAAGGCATTGAGAAGCGTCTCCGCCTCGGCCTTGCGACCTCCGGCCAGGTGGGCACGAACGGGTGTGCGCACCTCATCCATCACCCGTCGGTGCTGGCGGGTCTCGAAGGCCTGCCACACCTCGCGAACGAGGGGGCCGTATTCAGGATGGTCCGAGAGAAGCTGGCGCAGTTCTTGAAAACGGTCTGCCGCCTCAAAGTCGGCCTTGGCATCAATGGCCGCCGGCAACTCGGTGACGCCGATGAACAGCGGAATAAAGGGGGCGATGGTTGGACGGTCCAAGCTCCACCAAAGCACGCTCAGATGCGCGGGATACTTCGCATCCGGCACGGCAATGTGAGCCGACACGCAGCGTCCGGACCGTCCCCACGGGAGGCTGTCGCAGACCGGACGGGGATCGCTGCCACCGACGACGGTTCCAGGCAGGGCGGAGGGGCCAAAGGTGTCAGGCTCTCCCGAGATCGGATTCTCCAATGCCTCCTCGTTACGGGCGAAATCGAAGGCCTTGACGATGTCCCAACTCCGAAGCCAAGGCTCTCCCTGGGTGTTTGGATACAACCCGCGCTCCAGCAGCTCGCGACACTTCCGCAGGCGGCCATGGCGCGACCAACCACCCGCATCATGGGGCTTCATCGTGGTGATGGTGTAGGCGTTGGCGATGGGTGAGAAATCATCCAGGTAGGGCCCCTCCACCGCCGATTGATGACCGGCATACTCGATCTTCCAGCCCTCCGTCGGCGACACCACGGCGGACATGCCCGCAATGACGCCGTGCTCCGTCACTATGCTGGCAAATTTCTTCACGTAGTTCTCGGCCGAGGCCGTGTGCTGCAAGGCATAGCTGCAGGCAGCGGACGGATCCCAGGGTTCCTTGGGTCGCGGCTCCGAGGTGGTGCCGGCAAAGGTGGCGGCGGCCATGCCCTTGGCGTTGATCCCGCTCACTGCGTTCATGCCATAGCCGTGCTTCTTCACTCCGGTGTCGGTTTGCACAACAAGCACCTTCAGCCCCCGCTCAGGTATCAGCAGCGCCACGCCTTCCCGCCACGAGGAGGAATCCCGGTTCTTGTGAAGGAAATTCTCTCCCCCGCCCGCCTCACCCGTGACAACATAGCCCGTGCATTCCCCCTCGCTGTCCAGTTCGACGTCGTTGTCAGTCGCGGCCACAGCCAGCAGCGGGCAGAGCACGCCAAGGACACTCAGCCGGCTGGCGAGGCGGCGCAGATTCATCGGGGAGAAGGTCATGAGATTCACAAAACGCTTGCTGAATCAACAAACATGCGACCTGATGCTCACTTCACCGTCACCCAAACCGGCGAGGTCCAGCCCATGTTGCCGTCGCCTTGCTCAATCCTAACGTAGTAGCGATTCTCTCCCTTCACGGGCGCTTCATCGGTGTAGGTCTGCTTGAACTCCTTCGATTCCGTGTTTGGCTCGTAGACCTGATAGTCCTGCTCATTTCGAACGAGAGTCACCCGGCTGATCGGCGCGGTGCCTTGAATGGCGATCTCAAAAAAAGGCGCACCCTCCGCGTCGAAGATCTCGCCCATCATGTGACCGTTGCAGGAGAACTCCATGAAGATCTTGTCGGTGGCCGCGCAGGTGCGACGAGCGTCCATCGCGTCAAAGATGCCTTCCCGGTCCAACTTCTTCACATAGACGCCACCGTACGAAAGGTTGGTGGAACGATGGTCCGAACTCGCAAAGGCACCCAACTGGTGTTCCAACCGGAGTGCTTCCTGCCAGGTGCCCTTGGCCGCGTTCCCAGCGAAATGCGATTTCTGCGGGCCACCCACGACGATGGGCGGTTGCGGTGCTCCCTCCCCCTCACTGCTATCCCTTGATCCCTGAAACACCTCAAGAATGTTCTCGAACTTCGAGTCCAGCTTCTCGTATTCCAACCAATCGGTTCCCATGCTGCCAGCGGAGGTGTGCTCGATGGTGATGGCGCGTTTGCCATGCACGCGCAGCAGGTCCCAAAGCTGCCAGGGCGGAATGTCGCCCACGATCTTTCCATCGGGAGGCGGCAGCGGAGTGGCCCAGCGGGATTCGAGATAGTTCTTCCGCTTGATGTAGATGACCGGTCCGCCGCGCTCCAGAAACAGAATGTTGCGGTGACCGTACGGGTATTTCTGCTCGCGCTCGTAGGCGTAGATCGAAACGAAGCTGCCCGGATTGTGAAAAAGGTCCGCCAGTTTCTGAGTCTGCCACCACTCGTAGGGCGAGTACGTCTTACCGACCTCGGTGTGATCGGAGGTGCCAAGAAAGTCCAAACCACCCGCTTCAATGGCGTAGCGATAGTGCTCCGTGATGCAGCCATCGTCCGTCGTGCGGCAATTGGAGAAGTCCGTGTGCCGATGGACATCCCCCCAGTAGAGCGTGTACTTTTCTCCACCAAACTCCCAGGTGTGATGCTCCGCCCGATCCCGCTCCGGCGTGTCGTTGTAAGGCTTCAGCAGACTGGGCGCAGCCTGCGGCACGTCGAACGGCAACACGCCCGCCGAAGGCCGCTCAGCTCTCGGGTCAATGCTCGCCAGATACACCCCCGCGTCGCCCGCCTGCTTGTTCCTCCGCAGATCGCTCGGATACGCGACCTTCAAACTTCCGTCCTGCGGATGCACACCGACGGAGGTTCGGCGATCCAGACAAAACGCGCTGTTCCCGAGCACCTCCGCCTTCGTCCACTCGCCCGTCGAGGGATCCATTCGCGTGAAAGCGATCTGCCAGAAGCCAGGGCTATTGAAAAGGCAGTAGCGGAAAAACACCCATGGGTGCCCCTCCGCATCCACCACAACCGTGGGCACATCAATCGCCCCCGTGCCGACACTTTGCGGATCGGCGACGAGATCGGGAAGCAGGTCGGTGATGTCCGCCACCTTCTCAATCGCGTTCGTCGCCAAATCGATCTTCACCATCTTGATCAGGCGGTCATGGTGCAATCCCCCGCCCTTGGATCGCCATTCCACGCCAAGGTCCTTGCCCCAATTCTCAATGCCATTCTCATAGGCGACCCAAAGCGATTTTCCATCGGGCGAAGCCGCTGCAGCAGGACGTGCTTCGTAGCGCGCTGAATCCGCCACCGGGACCGCATCACTCACCAATCCATCCGGTTTCACTCGCGTCAGATACACGTCAAAATTTCCACTGCGATACCCATCGAAGACGATCAGCGCCTCATCGTCCTCACCAAATGCAAGCCGTGGCTCCCAGTCGCCTCCATTTGCGCCTTCGGTCACCACGATTTCATCGGACCACTTCTCTGACGCCTCATCCCGATACTTCGCAAGCAGCTGATTGATGCCGTCCTTCATACGCTGCCACGTCACCCACACACGACCGTGGCGATCCGTCCCCAGATCCGCGAAGATGTCATTGCCCGCACCTTTTGTGATTCTCACCGGCGCACCCATTGCCGCCAAGCCCTTGCGTCCAATCGTTCGCGCCATCAAATCCCACTGACCATCCGCCTCCAACTGCGACCACACGCAGAGCATCCGACCATTCGGCAACTGGGTGATGCAAGGCTGGTAGATGTTCGTGATGCCGGGGCCCGACACATCCGCCACCGCCTTCAACTTTCCCTTCGCATCCAGCGTCGCCAACTTCAGCGTGTCCGCATCGTCCTGATGCTCAATGAAAACCACGATGGGCTGCCCCTCGGCGTTCACACACATCGCCGGGAAATCCTCCTGTCGATCCGGTTGGTTCAGTTCCGCAAACGGCAGGGTTGTTGCCAGATTCAACTTCGCTACCTGCCCCCGCTTGCCGCCGTTCTTGTTCTTCTTCCCTTTCACCTCCGAAGTGGAGTCCGCTGGAGCCACTTCCTGGCTCTTCACCAAGGTCAACGTCAGGGCAAGAGACGCAAGAGTGACGGTGGCGACAAGAGAAGTTCGAAGTTTCATCGTACCTTAACAGGAGGGAGGAGGGGTTCTTTCTGTCAGAGTGCACAGGCCACTGAGGATACGGACATCCTGCGACAGTTCTGATCTACCGGCCCATGAATCTCGGGACCATGGGCCTCTCTTCCTGCGGATCAAAGAATCGCATGTTCGCTCCCACCCGGTCATGGTCGCCGATGTCCGCCCGCGCCTCCTCAGCCAGCCCTAGGAGCCGCTCCACAACGTCTGGATGTGCTGCGGCAACACTGCGAGTTTCACCCGGATCGGCATTCAGATCGACGAGGAAGGGTTCTTCAAATCCGGCCCAGTCCTCAGGCGCGATGTGATTGTTCTTCGAAAACGGCCCCAGCCATGGCGGATTCGCGGGCCGGGGCAGATGCAGCTTCCATTTCCCTTGGCGCACGGCCTGGAGGCTGTTCAGGAAGTAGTAGCGAAAGACGCGATCCGGATCGGCCTTGTCAAATTCACCTGCGAAGAGGTGGCGAATGTCGATCCCATCGATGACGCGGTCGGACGGAGGTTCCGTGCCCGCCAGACGCGCAAAGGTGGGAAGCACATCAATCGTGGCGGCGATCTTGTCGCAGACCTTCCCGGCCGGCACTCGGCCCGGTGCCCACAGGATCGTCGGCACGCGCACGCCGCCTTCCCAGGTGGAGACTTTGCCACTCCTCAGCGGGCCGGCCGATCCACCGTGATCGCTGGGCAGATGCCCATCGGCGCGATTTTTGTTTTTGATCAGCCACGGACCATTGTCGCTGGTGAAGAGAAAGTAGGTGTTCCCGACCAAGTCATGCTTTTTCAGTGTGTCGAGGATGCGCCCGCAGTTGAAATCGATCTCTGCCACTGCATCTCCGTAGAGCCCGCGCGGCGACTTGCCTTTGAAGGCAGGGGAGGCATCCAAACGGGTGTGCACCATGGAGTAGGGCACATAGGCGAAGAAGGGCTGACCCTTGCTCTTCTCAATGAAAGCGATCACCTCGTCGGTGTAGCGACGGGTCAGCGTGCTCATGTCCGCCTTCTCTTCGACGCGGCTTTCATTTCGATAGAGATCGACAAAGCGATCATTGCTCGACGGCGTTCCAAAGAAGGTGTCGAAGCCCTGATGGTTTGGCATCAAGCTCGGTTCAAAATCGGTCTGCGAATGCCCTGCCAGATCCCACTTCCCGAAGCACCCGGTGGCGTAACCCTGATCCTTGAGGATTTCGGCGACGGTGATCTCCTGGGAGTGCACCACCGGATGCACCGCTTTGACATTCCCCTTCTCCGCGACTCGCAAGGGATGACTGCCCGTCATCAAGGCCGTCCGTGACGGACCACAGATGTGCTGAGCATAGAAGTGCGTGAACCGCATGCCTTCACGCGCCAACTGATCCACGACCGGCGTTCGAATGTCCGGCGACCCAAAGCAGCCGAGATCGGCATGGCCCAAGTCATCGACGAAGACCAAAACGAAGTTGGGTGGTCGATTTTCGTCGGCGCGGGTGATTGCAGCGAAGCAGGTCAGGCCCAACGCAAGGCACCAAAGAGTTTTCATGGGTGAAAGAGGGAGGTTCTACTTGGCGAGCGGCACCGGGTTCTTCACGAAGGCGGCAGGACGACTGTTCTCCGCGATGTCCGCCGCAAAATCCGTCATGTATTTCTGGAGGCGTTTCACGACCTCAGGGTGGTCCTTGAGGACGTTCTTCTTCTCCCCGATGTCGGTTTGGAGATCATAGAGTTCCGTGGGCTTGCCGCCCTTGGCGTGGAGCTTCCACTGTCCGGAGCGGACGGCGGCGAGGGTGTTCCCACCATGATAAAAGAAAGCCTCGTGTGGGGTCGGCGCACCCTGGGTGAGAGTCGGCAAAATGTCTTTGCCATCGATGACTCGGTCCGAGGGGACGTCCGCACCTGCCAGTTTGGCAAAGGTCGGCAGCAGATCCATCGTCGTCATCAGTTCATCGTTTGGCTTTCCGGCGGGGATCTTTCCGGGCCAGCGAATGACCGTGGGTTCGCGCATGCCCCCCTCGTTGGTGCTGCCTTTGCGGCCTTTGAGCGGCCCGGCGTTTCCCGTGGCGGGACCATTGTCGGAGGTAAAGATGACGAGCGTATTTTCGTCGAGTCCGTTCGCTTTGAGCGTGTCCAGAATCTGCCCAACGGACCAATCAATTTCCGCGATGGCCTGACGGAAGAGTTTGCTTCGTGTTTTGTAGTCAATGCTGTCCTTTTCTTCCTTCAGCTTGTCGGTGATCTCGCTGGCGACACCCTCCATGAACGGCGGCGACACATGCAACGGCGCGTGCGGAATCGGATGCGGAACGTAGAGGAAGAAGGGCTCGTTCTTGTGGCGCTCGATGAACGACACGGCGTGCTCCGTGACGCGCTTCGTCAAGAAATCGGCATTCGGATCCATCTCGATCACCTCCTCCTGATCCAGCAGCGCGAGCGGGGGAAACTGAAACTTCTGCTGATTGGGATGAAACGGGTGAATGTCGTGACTGTAGGGAAGGCCAAAGTACTCGTCGAAGCCCTGCATGGTCGGAAGAAACCCGGGTTGATCCCCGAGGTGCCATTTTCCAAATATCCCCGTCGCGTAGCCCGCCGTCTTGAGCACCTCGGCAATGGTGATCTCATTTGGGTTCAGCCCCTTGGGGTCGCCGGCGAGCAGCACCACAAAATTCGAACCCGTGGCCAGATCGACGCGCTTGGGATAGCAGCCCGTCATTAGCGCGGCGCGCGAAGGCGTGCAGACCGGGGCGGCGACGTAGAAGCTGGTCAGTTTGGCGCCTTCCGCCGCCATCTGATCATTGCGTGGCGTGCTGACGTGCGTCCCGCCAAAGCAACTGAGATCGCCGTAACCTTGGTCGTCGGTGAAGATGACCACGAAGTTCGGTTTTCTCTGGGGCTTCCCTTCAGATTCCGGTGCCAAGCTGACATCTCCAGACCGATCCACCACCAACGAACCTTGGACCGAGAAGTCATCGACGTTCAAGTGGCCCCATCCGCCCGTCTCCCGATCCACGACCTGAAATCGAACCTCGCGCCCCTGCCAGGCGGCGACGTCCCAGACCACGCGCCGGAACTTCTCATCTCGCTTGCCACCACTCCGCACCAGCACCTCGCCCGAGCCTGCATCCACCAGAGCCACGTAGAGCCTTTCAGGATCAAAGCCACCTGCCACAAGAAAAGCTGCCTGCCCGCCCTCCAGCTTGAAGACCGGCGACTCCAGCACACCGACCTGCTTGTCGGAGACATTGTCCGCCTCCACCATCAAGGTCGACAAGTGATATGCTCCATGGCGAGCGAAGGTTTGCGCAGCCTTTCGCACGAGCGATGCCTGCGATGTCACGGACTGGCCAAAGCTGCCCTCGACCAGCTCCCAATCTTCCAGCTCTCCCGATTCGAAACTGAAACGAAGATTTCCCACAGGCTCGAAATCATCAAAAGCGGTGAGAGGTGGACTGACCTTGCCGTCCCCCTTCGCCATCGCGGTGGACGAGCCTTTCTTTTTGGCAAATCCCCCAACACGGCGGGGACCTTCGTCGAACAAGCGCGCACCTTTGCCTGTGACGTCCATGTCGCCCAACTCCTGGCGGGCGAACTGGATGCGTTTCATGAGGCGCTCCAACACCTCAGGATGCTCGCTGGCGACGTTGGTCGTCTCGCCGGGATCGGCATCGAGATCGAACAACTGAGTCTCTTCGACCGCTTCGATCATGCGTCCCCACCAGCCGGTGCCGGGCGGGTTCTCAGGGCGCTGGCGCACCAGTTTCCATTGACCATCGCGCACCCCGGTGAGCAGACACCCCGCGTAGTAAAAATAGTCCTCACGCGGACTGTCCTCGGTGTTCCCGAGCAGGAAGGCGGTCGCGTCACTGCCATCGAGCGTACGATCCGATGGCAGTTCGGCACCCGCCAGCTTCGCGAAGGTCGGCAGCAAATCCATCGTGCTCAAAAGCTCATCACTGACCCGGTTCGCCTTCACTTTGCCCGGCCAGCGCGCGATGAAGGGCACTCGCGAACCACCCTCCCAGGCTGACATTTTCCAGCCGCGCAGCGGATCCGCCGTGCCGGAGTGATTGCGGGGAATGAACGGCGCACCATTAGGCGTCATCCCTTTCGTGGTTTCGATCCACGGACCGTTGTCGGAGGTGAAAACAACGAGCGTGTTGTCATCGATACCCAGCTTTTTCAGGTGATCGAGAATCTGGCCCGTGGACCAGTCGATCTCTTCGATGGTGTCGCCGTAGGGACCGTATTCGGACTTGCCCTTAAAGTTCTCGGACGCTCCGACGGGGATGTGAGGGAGGTTGTGAGCGAGGTAGAGGAAGAAGGGTTCGTCCTGATGCTGGTCGATGTATTGGATCGCTTCCTTCGTGTAGTCCGCCGTGATGTGATCCCAGCTCTCCACCGCTTCGACCACGATCTCCTGATTGCGCATGATCGGACTGCGCATCGGCGTGTCCTCCACGAAGACGGTGAAGCCATTGAAACGCGGAGTGCCATAGAAGTAGTCGAAACCCTGCGCATTCGGCATGGTCGCCGGATCGAAACCTCCAGGGCCATCACCGTTGTTGCCGAGGTGCCATTTGCCAATGATCCCCGTCGCGTAGCCCGCCGACTTCAGCACCTCGGCCATCGTCACCTCTTCAGGATGCGGCACGGTGTGCAGCTGCTTGAGATTGCCAGGCTCCCCCACACGAATCGGATACGATCCCGTCATCAGAGCCGCGCGTGACACACCACAGACCGGTTGAGCGTAGAAGCTGGTCAGCCGCAAACCTTCCGCAGCCATCCGGTCGAGGTTGGGTGTCTTGATTTTGGTCGAGCCGAAGCAACCCACATCGTTGTAGCCCTGATCATCGGTGAAGATGAGGACGATGTTGGGCTTAGCGGTCTCGGCAGCAGATGCGTCGCGCAAAATGATGGAGACGCCGAGGAGCAGAAGCACTGTGATGTTTTTCATGATTGGAGGAGGTTCGCTTTTCACTTCATTTTACCGCTCCGACCTGACCCGCAGGGCGTTTGTTTTGCTGAATCTCGGCCTCGAAATCTTGGGCTGCCGACCGAAGCTTCGCGACAATGTCCGGGTGATCAGCGGTGACATCGTTCTCCTCACCGGGATCGCTGGCCAGATTGTAGAGACCCGCCTGGCCATAGCGCGCTGTCTTTCTCTTGCCGTCGTCTTGTCTGCTTTTCGCCCGGGAGGGCGCATCGGTCAGGAAAAGCTTCCATTCGCCCTGGCGTATCGCGGCGAGCCCAAAGCCGCCGTCAAAATAGCAATGGGTGTCGCGCGCCGGGGCCGCCTGGGGATCAAACATCAAGGCTGTGATGTCGCGTCCATCGATGACACGATCCTGCGGCGGTTCGACGCCGACCAACTTGGCGAAGGTGGGCAGCATGTCGATGTTGCCGACGATGCGGTCGCACGTCGTACCGGCGGGAATTTTCTTCGGCCAACGCATGAGGCAAGGTTCGCGCACGCCGCCTTCCCAGTTGCTGGCTTTGCCACCCCGAAAAGGCGGGGCGGGATGCTTGGCGGGACCATTGTCGGAGGTGAAAATGACCAGCGTGTTGTCGTCGAGCTTCAACTCATTGAGTGTTTCCATGATCTGCCCGACCGACCAGTCAATCTCCTCAATGGCGTCACCGAGAATTCCATCCTTGCTCTTGCCGAGGAACGCCTCGGACGCGGTCAGAGGCTTGTGGATCATCGTGTGAGGCAGATAGACAAAAAACGGCTCTGCCTGATGTTCGCGGATGAATTTGATGGCCTCCTCTGTATAGCACCGCGTGAGCTGCGACTGATCCGGCTCGGTCTCGATCACGATTTCGCCGCGATAAAGGGGCAACGGCGGGAAGCCGCGCACCGTGTTCACAGCCCACATGTCATTGCTGTAGGGCAGACCGAAGTAATGGTCGAATCCCTGGCGTGTCGGCAAAAACTCCGGCAGGCATCCGAGATGCCACTTCCCGACGCAGCTCGTCGCATAGCCCTTTTGTTTCACGATCTCCGCCAGCGTGATTTCGTCTGGATTCAGGCCGATGGTATCCGCCGGGAACAGCACTCCGGGAATGGAGACGCGGGTGTTGTAGCAGCCCGTCATGATGCAGGCCCGCGACATGGAACAAACGGGCGTGGCGTAGTAGCTCGTGAACTTCATGCCCTCCGCCGCCATTTGGTCGAGATGGGGAGTGCGCACCTTCGTCGCGCCGAATGGGCCGATGTCGGCATAGCCCATGTCATCAACGAAGATGAGAATGATGTTGGGCTTGGTTTCGTTCGCGTGCGCGAAGGTGATGGCGGTGAGAAAGGCGAGCAGTGCGAATCGTTTCATGGGGTGTTCCTCTTTGAGAGCTGTGTGGCGGACGGTCTTGGAGTATCAGCTTCCCTGTCTCAGTTCGTATTGATGGGTAGTTTCATATTCCATATCTTGAATGGTCGGCCCGAATTCGCCTCCACGAAATCTTCGGCGCTTCTCGTCTATTGGAAATAGAGCGTTCTCAAATAGTCGTGGACCTCTTTCATTTTCGGGTTGTCGAGCGCAGTGTCGTAGATCAGAAGCCGGGCGAGTTCGCCATCGAAGGACTCCTTTCCCTGATGGTTGATGGCGTTCCGTTCGGTGCCGATGGCCAGGCGGCTGGGTTCGACCGGTCCGACGGGGTAGTCGCTGGAATTGACCGCTGCTGCTGGATCATTCACGAAGAGTTCCAGTTTGACCGTTCCCTGTCCCGAGCCCTGCCGGCCCATGATGATGTGCCACTCGTTGACCGCAGGAGCCGGAGCGGCGACTTCGGGCGTGTTGACGCCGTCGCGAACCTTTTCAGAGAGTCCGTTGCGAGAACCCATATAGACTCTCCCATCGGGATAGAATGAACCCCAGAATCCTGCATACTGCCCCGTTTCCTTTTGAGGTGGACCCGTATTGCGGAGACATCCGAAAAAGGCATTCGGATATCCGGAGTTGATCTTTCCGGGGCCACGCTGCTCGTAAGGTTTGATGACCGCGAACCACGTATACCCGGAACCGGTTATCATGCCGTGGAAAGCCTCATCGTTGTCATTGATCAATTCGTTCTCTCTGAAGCGGAGACTGGCATGCCCGTTGATCTCGCTAACGTTCTTCAATAGTGCTGGCCGTCCGGTGCCCAGCTCAGTCTGCGTGATGATCGTCTTGGTACGTCCTTCCTCGGTGATGCTGAAGTCGATCGCTTTGGGATCAGGTGCCTGATTCGTCCAGCGGGTGACCAGGTTTTTGTCTTCGACCGCAACGCCGATATCGGCATTGAGATCCAGCACCAAGTTCTCCAATGCCAGCTCCTGAGAGCAGCCAAAGGAGGCGAACAAAACCAGGGCAACCAGCAATACTTTTGAATTTGGGTTTGGTCTCATATCGAGCAGTAGATTTGATTTGATCATGGATCAGAGAAGATGGTCCCTGTCCGCCTATTTGAAGTGCCGGGCCATCTTGTAGATCGCCGTGTCCGGGTAGGAAAGAAGCTCGTCGAGTGTCGGCGGAGCGATTTCCACACCCTCTTGGGGAATCTCCAGATTGAGCGTCCAGAAGATGCTGTTGGCGAAGGTTTGGAAGAAGTTGGGATTCGCCCAAGTGTGATAGAAGTGCGCGGAAGTCATCGCCACGGAGCGACCGCCGTTGTCGCGGGTGAAGGACCAATAGACAGCTTGATCGCGCCAATTGGCCTGGTTCTCCATGTCACTGCGGCGGCTGGGAGCCTTGCCCTGGTGCAGGAAGGTCACGCGATCTGAGCCGGGGTTTCTGCCGTCGGCTGCGGTGAAAAAATTGAAGTAATACTCGTCCTGCAATGGGAAGGCCTCAGGCACGCCGTTGGAGATGGGGTGACTCTTGTCCACTTTCAGATCCAGGATGGGAAACTTCCAGGTCCAACTGCTCTTGGGGTCTTTCGCCTTGTTCACCCAGTAATAGACGGCACCGATCCAATCCATCATCATCGTGGAGTTCTCCGGATGAAGCTGCCCCATGCCTCCGGAGGGCGCATCGGTGGCCCAATGAATCACGATCAGGCCGGCCTTGTTCTTTTTCAGGACGCCATCGAGATGCGTGGTGTGCCGGGTCGGGTCTTCCTTGTTTGCCAAGGCGTGGCCTGCTCCTCCATCGCTGGAAATGATGATGAGATCCGCATTCTCTACCAAAGACAGATCCTCGGGGTAGTTCAGTGTGGTTCTGACCGAGAACTGATCGGCGTATTTCGACTTCTCCAGCTTGTCTTTGATGAGCATGCCGACCTGATCATTGCGGTGACAATCCTTGCCGTGAGTCGAGGCTCCACGGATGATCAGGATCTCCTTCGTCTCCGCGAGCGCCGTGCCGAGACAGCAACTGATCAGGGCGACGATGACTGGCAGTTTGGATTTCATGGTAGGTTTCTGAGAAGCGTGGGGATGACTGGTGACGAGCGCTTGGTCGATCAAGCCAAGGGCTACTTGGGGTCCTCGATCCGCAAGGTGATGATCTTCTTGCCAATGGCCGTTTTTCCCGCGCCATGATCGAAGTATTCACACTCAAAGTAGATCCGCTTTTTCTCCGCCAACGCCTTGGTCAAAATCGCCTCATACTCCTCCGGCAGCTTGTTGCCTTTGTATCCCAACTGACCTGGGACAAACTTCACCATGCGCAGCGACTCGTCGGTGGGTACAAAGCGATAGACCTCGTTGCCGTGGGCCATGTAGCGGTCCACCGTCCCGGTGCCAGCCTGTTTGGGAAGAGCCTTCTCCGCAGGCGTATCCGCAGCAAAGAGGTTGGAGAACGACAGGGCGATGATGGCGGCAATGGCGAGGATTTGTTTCATGAAGGAATGCTGGGCGATTGGTGGAAAGTGGGGAGCAAGGGCGACTGATCTCAGTTTGACGCGGGAACGGCTTCCTTCAGCGTGGCGATGTAGGCGATGAGATCGGCGATGGTTTCATCGGGAAGCTGTCCAAACGCCGACGGCATGAAGGACCGACCGCCGACGAAGCCACCCTTCTTTATCTCCGCCAAAGGCACGAAGATGGGTGCGCCGCCCATCAGCGCCACGGTGGTGCCGAGCGGTTCTTCTTTTTCGAGCAAGCCTTCAACGACGGAGCCATCGGTCTTGGTCACACGATACAGCCCGTAGCCGCCTTCCACGGCGGCATCGGGATCAACGATGGCGGTGAGAACGTGCTCCAACTCGCGGTGGCCGGAGCCGTCGAGTGGCGGGCCGATGCCCTGCCCTTCGGAGCCGACTTGGTGACAGGCGAGGCAGGTCGTGAAGGTCGTTTTGCCCTGCGCCGGGTCGCCGGGATGCGCCGCAACGAAGGCCATCAAGTCGTGGATGCGTGCCTGAGCCTGCCGCTTTTGTTCGGCCATCCGTTTTTGAACCGCACCAAAGATCGCTTTGGCATCCGGACTGCCGCGATTGGCCTGAATGAGACGCTCGGCGGACGAGAGATCGAAGGCTTCCGCCGAGATGTCCTTGCCCTTGAACAGACCGCACAGAATCGACGCTCCTGCGGAGGACTGCGACAACACACTCGCGACTTGGGCTTGCTGAATCGAATCGGCCTTCCCGAGCAGCTGCTTTGCGAGCCGATAGGCCTTTTTTTGATCCGTGACGGCGAGCGCATGAGCCGCGTCGAGACGCAGATCAAAGGGCAGCGCTTCCTGATTGGCGAGCTTCTTGAAATTGTCTGCGTTCAACTCGGGACTGATTGCCTGCGCACTCAGAAGCAGTCGCAGCATTTCAGGTTCATCGCCGGCAGGCTGGATCGCCGCGACCTCTTTGGAGAGACTGGCGATCTTGAACTTGCTGACGGCTCCAAGCGCGAGTGGCAGGGTGTCGGGAGAATCGAGGAGCTTCGCCACCGCCGGGGTGAGCATCTCGGTGAGCTGCTTCGACTGCACACGCGATTGATTCGCCAGCGCGAGCCGCACCATTTTCTCCGCCTTGGCCGGATCCTGGAAGGTCGGTGCGACGGCTTTGTAAACGTCCGGGCTCCCGAGCATGCCTGCGATGGCCACGAAGGTTTCGGAATCGATCTCCTGACCGGAAACCTTGTCCCAGAGTCCAAGAAAGGCGTCCTTCTTGGAGTCGTCGTCGAGCGCTTGGATCGCCCAGAGCACATTGGCCGCCGGATGACGTTCGCTTGCGCTGGCGAGGTGGCTTTTCAGCTCTGCGGGAAATTTCTCCAGTGCCATGCGGGCGAGGAAACGTTCGAAATTGCGCTCGTAGGAACCGCCCATCTGGTTGCCTTTCAACGCGGGTTTGGAGGCTGTGATGAGGAGGGCGATCACAGCGGGATCGGACTGGTGCAGGTCGCCGAGCGTTCGGATGGCCTGCGAGCGCACCATGCAGTTCGGATCCTCGATGGCTTGAGCCACCCGTGCGGCGACCTCCGCAGGCGCGATGTCGAAAGAAGCGAGCGAACGCACGGTTTCGCGGCGCAAATCGTCGTCCTTTGCGGCGACCAAGTCGGTGAGCAGTTTCGCATCAAAGTACCGAAGCTCCTCAAGCGACCACAGCGCATGGATGCGGGTGACGACATCGATTTTCTCACTCGCTGCGATATCGACGAGCGCGGGAGCGAGATCGGTGAGCCTGCGATCGCCGATCTGATGCCAGGCGGCACGTTTTTCCCAAAGGCTCGGCGCTTGAAGGTGCGCGAGCAGTTCCATGGGTGTCGCCTTCGACACATCGGGGATTTTGCGCGGCTGCTGGCTCTCGTGACGAATTCGCCAGATGCGGCCGTGCGTGTGATCGCGGTCCGGGTGATCGGTGGTGACCTCGTTGTGCGAGATGATCTTGTTGTAAAAATCCGCGACGTAGAGGCAGCGATCAGGGCCGAATTCCATGTTCACCGGGCGGAACCAATCATCGGCGGAGCTGAGAAAATCCGGCAAGTGCTCAGCCTCGACCGTACCATCTGGATTCCGATGAATGCGCACGGCATTGATCGTGGAGGTTATGGGATTCGCGAGCAGCGCCACGTCCTTGAACTCCGCCGGGAAGCCACCTGCGAGATCCTCAGAGAAAGCGAGACCCGAGATGCCCGTGCCGCCGACGCGGAACTTGTGGAGTTCCGGCATCAGAGGCTGGTATGGCCGCATCGGACGAAAAGCCGCACCGGTGACCGCCGTGCCGTGCTCCCATGGCATGACGGAGTAGGCGCGATCATTGGCCTCGGTGCCATACCACTGGCCGTTGCTGCGGAGCTGCAGGCCCCACATGTTGCTCGGGCCTGCGGACAGGACTTCGAAGTCCTGATGGTCCAGTCCAAAGCGCACCTGGCAGGAAGCATCCACGCGATGCTGATTCCCCGAGGCGACCGCCGTGACCATGCCTTGATTCAAAGCGCCCTGCGAGAAATGCACGAAGCTGCCAGGACCGCGCATGAGCAGGTGCGACATCGTGTGCGTGTCGCTGAAGCCGAAGCCGCTGAGCACGGTTTCCACCTTGTCGGATTTGCCATCGCCATCCGTGTCGCGGATGAAAAACAATTCGGAGCCGTGGCAGACGTACGCACCGTCCTTGCAAGGCAGCACACTCTGCGGAATCGACAACCCATCCGCCCACACACGCAGGGGCCCCTTGGCCGCGTGGGTCGGATCATCAAGGATGAGGATCTGATCCTCACCCTTCGTCTTCAATTGGTAGAGATCGTGAATACGGGTGAACTTCGGATTCTCCTCCCGGGCTTTCTCATCAGCCATGAGATTGAGGAAATCCTGCCACTTGAGGCCGCTGACAGGATCGAGCGGATACATTCGCGCGGTTTGCGTCCACAGCCGACCCGCATCGTCAAAGCTGATGTCGATGGGATTGATCACGCCGTTCTTCTCCGACGCCACCAGCTCGATGACAAAGCCAGGCGGTACGGTGAATCCCGCCAACTCCTGCTCGGGAGACTTCGCTTCGATGCGTGCCGACTGCGTTTTCTTCTGTGGCTTCGCCGCAGCCGTCTTCTTGACAGAGTTGGCCGACGGTTTCTGGGGTTTGGCTGCTGCCTGCCGCTTCTTCGTTTCCTGAGGAAGCAGTTTCCCCTGCGCACTGAAGGCGTCCATCGTGACATGGCCCCAGCCTCCCGTGTGGTGATCGACCAAGCGGACAAACACCGGTTTGCCCACCAGCTCCGGAGCATTCCAGACTATCGGCTGAAAAACTTCCGAGTGGTTGCCAGAAGCCTTGTGGACTTCCTGTCCGTCGAGCGTGCAAAGAGCCACATAGGTGGTGTCGTGTTTGCCGCCTGAAACGGCCAGTTGGATCTTCGGATCCATCAGTTCGAAGACCGGCGACTCAACCATCCCGGTCTGCGGATCTGAGGTAACCCCGCCTGAGGCTCCTTCGAGCGTGCTGAGAAAATACTTCCCTTCCTTATTCGAAGGCAGGCCACCCGCACGGATCACCTCATTGTCGGCCACTAGATGCCCGAACCAACCCTCCGCAATGTACCAGCCCTGAAGATCGCCGGTTTCGAAATCGAAGTTCACACGGTCCGCGCCCTTCGGAGGCGGAGGAATCTTCTCCGCAGGTGGTCCGCCGGGTTTTCCCTTCGCCTTTCCCTTCGCCTTTCCTTTGGCCTTCGGCGCCGGTCGCACAAGCTTGATCGCGGTCTCCACACCACCGAGCGACTCCCAAGTGGGCGCACCCGGCGTCGGCGGCAGTTCTTCGACCGTCACGTCCTTCACCTGCACCAGTGCAACACCACCCGAATGAACCTGCGGCGCAATCTGGCCATTGAGCGCGATGTTGGGATCGGGCTCGGTGTAGTCGATGGCCAGCACGTCATTGATCCACACCTGAATGCGCGGGCCTTCGGCGCGGATGCAATACTTGTTCCAACCAAAGACATCGACAACCTTCTTCAAAGCCTCGGCATCGACCGGCTCCGCAATGACCTTGCCACGACGAAACTCGTCATAGATTTTTCCGAACCATCCGTCACCGCAATCGACCTGATAGCCGCTCATGTGGGTGCCGCCGGCCACCCGCTCGCTCCGAATCTGGATGCCGCTGTTGATCAAGCCTGTCGCGGGATCGCCGCTGCACTTGATCGTCATCTTCAGCTCGAAGTTCTGATAACGCTTCTTCGTGTTGATGAAGTAGTTCGCCTTGATCTTCTCCGTCCGCGAGCCGCCCGTGATCACGCCGTCCTCGACCCGCCAAACGTCTGGATCATACTCCCAACCATCGAGCGTCTTGCCGTCAAAGATCGAGACGGCCACCGCGCCATTTTGGGCAAAAACGGAGGTCGAAGCGAAAACGGCGAACAGCAGCGTGAGTTTGGCGAAGGTGCGTGATTTCATGGATGCGGGGAAAGGGAGGTGAGTGGCGGGAAGCGAAGGTCGGCTCCCGCCATGCTGAACGTTTACTCAGGAAGATTGAAGTCGAAAACCACGACCCGCTCCAAACAGGGAACGACAATGTCCTTCACCTCCTCGTGAATCGGATGTGGCAGGTAAACGTCCCGTGCCCGGGGACTCTCGAAGGTCATGATGAAACCGTGCGTGTAGCCATCATTCAGGCCCTCCGCCGAATCGTAGGGGCCAAAATTGAAATCCAGCAAACCGGGAATCCGACCGACCATGCTCTGCATCGCGCTGAAGCATTCGGAGATCTGTTTGTCGGTGACCTCTGCTTTGAACTGAAAGCAGCCGTAGTGTTTGACGTGTGGCATGAGTTGGGTGGAGTTGGAGGTGAAACGCAGTGATGTCGCTTTAAACGCCCGACGGAAGGTGAAACACCTGTCCGTTTCCCAACTCATCCTGATCGTAGCGCACATCATGGGGCGCTGTGTCAGCTAGCCGATCCGGCACCCATCGTGCTCAGGGCCACACGCCAGAGCGTCATCTGTCCATGCGACCGATGAAATGGCGCACGGGCTGATTCATCCCGCAGAGCGGCGGAGCGGCCCCAGTTACCGATGTCTGACGCTAGGTGCCGTGCCGCCGGAACATCGGCAGCTTCCACTTCCAGCGCATGGCGGCGAGTCGGAGGACGAGGATGATGGCCATGGCAAGCCAGCGATGCCATTTGGCGGGTGGTTGGTGCTCGCGCAACAAGACAAAAAGGAGTGCTCCGGCAAAAACTGCGGTGGCGTAGAACTCCATGTCTTTCTGGAAAACGAGCGGCACTTCGCGGCGGAGCACGTCCCGCACGATGCCGCCTGCGACTCCGGTGACAATGCCAAGAAGGATCGCAACGATGCCGGGAGTGCCGTACATCAGAGCTTTCTCCGTTCCAGCAATGCCAAAGAGGGCGAGGGCGAAGGCATCGACCACGGCGAGCGTTTTCTCCGGCATCGGAACAAAGCGAGCAACGACGAAGGTGAGCACCGCTGCGCCAAGGGCCGTCCAGATATAGAGGGGCTGCTCGATCCAAAAGAGCGGGCGCGCCCCGAGACAGAGGTCGCGAATCGTTCCTCCGCCAACCGCCGTGACGAGTGCGAGCACCATCACGCCGAAAAGGTCCATGCGCTTGCCGTCCGCTGCGAGCACGGCGGTGATCGCGCAGGCCGAGACGGCAAGGTATTCGATCCAAACGGCGAGTGGCATGGGAGATCCAGTAGCTTCGAATGGGATTCGAAGCAAAGCTTGCCGCAAGGTGGCGGCTGGAAACCACGACGCCCGCCGGGCCACGGGCTTGGGCCCGCAGCTACTCGCCTGAAAGCGCGATGGCTTCGGCGACGGACTTCTGGCCGATGGGCTGATAGGCGTTCCAGGGGCCGTCGGCAGAGCCTTGAGGCCAATCGGCAGGGTGGGCGTATTGACCGTCGTCGTGGTATTCTTTTTGCAGGCGGGTGATCTCGGCCTTCAACTCGTTGAAAAGCTTCTTCACCTGAGGCTTGGACGAGTCTTCCATCGAGAAGAGAAGGTTGTGCTGCTCGTCGGGGTCGGCCTTCAAATCGAAGAGCTCGTAGGCGTCCTTGTCCCAGTAGTAGATGAGCTTGTGCGTTTTCGTGCGGACGCCGTAGTGGGCGGCGGTATTGTGGTGGCCCGGGCTGTGGTAGTAACGATAGTAAAACGTTTGGCGCCAGTCGTCGGGCGACTCGCCGCGCAGGAGTGGGGCAATGCTCCGGCCTTGCATGGAATCGGGAATCTCAAGGCCTGCGAGGTCAAGGAAGGTGGGTGCAAGGTCGATGTTGCCAACAAATTGGTCCGGCGTGATGCCCGCCTTGATGCCGGGTCCCTTTGCCAGCAGCGGCACGTGAAGGCCGGGCTCATACATGAAGCGTTTGTCGTAGAGGCCCTGATCACCGAGATACCAACCGTTGTCGGCCGAGTAAATCACGATGGTGTTTTCTGCGAGGCCGCTCTCGTCGAGGTAGTCGAGCACTTTGCCGACGTTGTCATCGACACCCTGGACGCAAGCGAGGTAGTCGCGCATGTACTTTTGGTACTTCCACCGGATGAGTTCCTTGCCCGTGAGAAGCTTGCCATCGACCTCGAGTTCCATGGGTTTCACACCCAACCATTGGCGGAGAGCAGGGCCTTCGAGACCTTTGGGCGGGGTGAGCTTGAGGTCGCGGCGGGTCAGGTCCTTGGCCACCGTCTGCTCATTCTCGGGCAAGGCGGCAGGGCGTGTGGCGTAGTCGTCGAAAAGCGTGTCGGGCTCAGGAATGACCTTGTCGGCAAAGAGGGCCTTGTTCCGCTCGTCCGGCTCCCAGGCACGATGGGGGGCTTTTTGATGCAGCATCAAAAAGAAGGGCTTGTCCCCGGGGCGGGTCTTGAGGAACTCGACGCCCAGATCACCGGTGATGTCGGTGCAGTGACCCTCGATCTTGAGTTTGCGCCCCTCGATCAGAAACTCGGGATTCCAGTACGCTCCCTGCCCTGGCAGCACGATCCAGCGATCAAAGCCCTGAGGATCGCTGCCGAGATGCCACTTGCCGATCATCCCGGTGTGGTAGCCACCCGCCTGCAGGTGCTTGGCGACGTTGTCGCGCGATCCGTCGAAGCGATTGAAGACCGGCACGCCATTGAGATGGGAATACTGACCCGTGATGAGGGTGGCCCGGCTTGGAGTGCAGATGGAGTTGGTAACGAAGGAATTGATGAAACGCGCGCCGCCCTCGGCGATCCGATCGAGGTGGGGCGTCGTGTTCACCTTGGAGCCATAGGCGGAAATGGCATGCTGGGCATGATCATCCGAGAAGATGAAGAGGATGTTGGGCCGATCAGCCGCCAAACTGATCGTGGTGAGACTGCTGAGAACGAGGGCAATGAAGCGATTCATGAAGATGCTGAAGAACGAAGCAATGCCGCCTGTACTTGCGGTCATCCGTTTCTTGACTGGGGATTTCACCAACTCAGTCTTGTCACATCAACGCGATCCATGCACGATGTTCACCGGATCTGGCTTTCGTGAGGAGCTCAGCCCCACGTCCAAGACCCAAGCCACCGAACCCCTTCACCATTCCGAACACGATGATGAAACTGAAATCGATCTCCATCACAGCCGCTGCTCTGGCGTTGACCCTTGTTCACGCACGAGGCGAACTGTCCATTCCCGACGCCACCCCCGCTGGCAGTCCCTTCGAGGCAAGCTGGTCGGGCCCTGAAGACAAGGGACGAATCCGCATGGTCACCGAAGATGGCGCGATTCTGACAGGCGGTTCCTATGGCTATTTGAAGGACAAGAAGGTCCAATTGATCGCTCCCACCACACCCGGAGTTTATGGCGTTGGATTCCAGCCCGACCGCGAAGTCATCTCGTTTAAGAAGATCACTGTCACGCCTGTGGAGGCGACCGTCGAAGCACCCTCCAATGTGGAGATCAACGCCGAATTCGAGGTCAAGTGGACGGGTCCCGCCTACAAGACGGACACCGTCCGAGTCGCGAAGGAGGACGGCTCCAAGTTTTATGGTGCGAGCTACACCTATCCATCCAACGCCAAAGGTCCTGTCCTGCAGCTCAAGGCCCCGATCGAGCCGGGGAACTATCAGGTCGTCTACCTCATGAGCGATGTCGTACTCGCGAGCAGTCCCCTGACGGTCGGCGGGACCGAAGCCACCGTGAAGAGCGCGTCGACCGTGCAGGCCGGTGGTGCCCTGGATGTCCAGTGGACAGGTCCCAACAATTCTCAAGACTACATCACCTTGGTCAAAGCGGGGGCCAACCAGCGTGAAGGCCAGTTCTACGTTTATACCGGCAACAGCACCGGGAACGTCGTCAGCCTTGTGGTACCCGAGGAGTTGGGAGCCTACGAGGTGGCGTACTTTACGGGAGGGAAGATTCTGGCCCGACAACCGGTGGAAGTCATTCCTGTTTCAGCCACCTTGGACGCACCCGAAGAAGTCGTTGGAACTCTCTCCTTTCCCATCGAATGGACCGGGCCTGCCAATCATCAGGACCGCATCATCATGATTCTGGCCGATGCTGACCCGGAACTCCCTCCAGCGACAGCAGTTTACGTCGTCCGCGAGGAACCGGTGGCCAATCTACAGGCTCCGAGAGAACCCGGCAGCTACGTCCTGCACTACCGAACACGCACCGGAAAAATCCTGGCCTCACGTGCCATCAAGGTGACGCCTCCACCCATGGAACCCGGCACCCTCACCGTGACGGCCGCACCCACGCGAGGCTTCGGCAAAAACTCCGCTGTGGAACTCATTCTCGACGCCTCCGGCAGCATGCTCAAACGTCAGGGCGACAAGCGCCGCATCGAGATTGCAAAGGAGACGATTCTCGGCCTGATCGGCACCATCATTCCTGCCGAGACGAGTTTTGCGCTACGCGTGTTTGGCCACAAGGAGGCCGATAGTTGCCGCACCGATCTTGAGATCCCACTCGCCCCCTTGGACCCCGCCAAGGCTGGGGCCAGCGTTTCCGCGATCAATGCCATCAACCTCGCGAAGACCCCCATTGCCGCGTCGCTCTCGAAAGTGGCTTCCGATCTAGAAGGGATCACTGGCGAGCGAGTCGTCATCCTCGTCACCGATGGAGAGGAAACCTGCGATGGCGACCCGGCACTCGCGATCCGCATGCTGCGATCAGAGGGCTCCGACGTGCGCGTCAATATTGTCGGCTACTCGATTGATGACGCGGCGTTGAAAGACACTTTCGAGAGCTGGGCCGCCATTGGCGGTGGCCAGTATCTTGATGCGCCCGATGCGGCCGAATTGGCCAAGGCAATGCGTCAAGCGCTGGAGATCCCGTTTGAAGTCTTTGCGGGAACCCAACTCGTTGCCACAGGCATCACCGGCGGATCACCGATGGAACTTCCTGCAGGCGACTACCAAATCCGATATGGTTGGGACGGAGACTCTCAATCCAAAGACGTCAAGATCGACTCCAAGCAGGACATCTCCGTTCAGCTTCCCTAGCGCTTCGTCAAGGCAAGGCCGGACCCGAATGCCAATCATGCGAAGTGTCTCGCATGATCAGGGCATGGTCGAACTCGATGGAGAGGATTGAAAATCTCGATGGAGGTATGTCGAGAATCAATGAGGGCGGCGGCCGACGGCTCCGCTACCATTGAGCGGATTCCCCGGCCAAGCTTATGGAAACGTACTTTTTTCTCGCCTCAATTGGAGCCGTGATCTGGCTCATTCGGAAATGGAATGTCGCCATTGAACGACTGGCACACACGGAGCAGGAATTGGCAAGGATCGAGGCCCGACTGAAGCGGGCTGAATTTTCTCTGGGAAAACTGAGCGTTCGTGCGCCGACACCTGAACAAGCCGATCTGGCCATTGCCTCCACCGCGACGACCTCGGAGCCACAAGGGGATCTTGAACGCCAGGAAGCAGGCCCTCCGGCACCGGAACCTCAATCGGATCGACGCAGCGCGGCCGCACGCGCTCCCACCTCGGCCGCTCTACCTGAGCCAGCGTCGGTCATCCCTCCTCCACTTCCATTTGTAGCGGCTCAATCGGCTGCGGATTCCCCAGCGAAAAAGCGCACCAAGACGACGCCGGAGAGGGTCGCAACCGAGTTTACCCTGACACCGCTGCTCCGGAAGCTAAACCTGATGCCGCCGAGTGGCGAAACTGCGGAAGCGGCTCTGGCGTCCTGGTGGCTGACCCGAGTCGGGTTGGTGATTTTGATCATTGCGGCCGTCTTCTTCGGCGTGCGAATCGCGGCGGATGTACCGCCCGTCGTCCGGGTGGTGTCCGTGGCGGCGGTCGCCCTGGGGATGATCTTTGGCGGAACACTGCTGGAGAAACGGGTGCTTGCCTTCGGCAGACTGGTTTCAGCGGGCGGGTTGGCGCTGGGGTACTTCATGACCTTTGCCGCCTATGGCATCGAGGGGATGAAGATCATCGAGAGTCCGGTGATCGGGCTGATCGTTCAGGCCATTTCAGTGGTGGCGATCATCGTATGGAGCGCCAGGAAAAAGGATGAACGAGTGGCGTCGATGGGCGTGTTTCTTGGCTATGTGGCCTGCGGATTCTCGCATTCGCACAATCTGGATCAGTTTGTGGTGCTCGGATTGCTGATGCTGGCGGCGGGGGCGGGATTTGTGCAGATCACCCAGCGCTGGCTCTGGCCGCTTGGAATTGCGACCGTGGGCTCGTGGGCAGGCTTCTTGGTGCTCGGCGTGCTCGATTGGTCGCAAGCGGGTGAGGCACCATCGCTGACGTTTTTGTTGATCAGTCTGCTCGGTCTGATGGTGCTTTTGGAAGCGACCAGCTTCATCAGTGAAGATCGGGCCAATCGAGAGGATCTTGCGGCGGCCCGCCCGCGCCACTGGCTGGCGATATCGAATACCTCGTTCGCCGCGCTGGTCACGTGGCTGATCGTGCGGCAGGTGTTTCCGCAGGACGTGGAGGTGCATGAACTGGACGCGACATATCTCGCCCTGGCACTGGCAATCGGCGCGTTTGCCGCGCTGCGGTATTGGCGGAAACATTCGGTCAATCTCACTCAGGCGTATTTTTTGAAAGCGTCGGCATTGCTCGCGCTCTTTGTGGTGGAAGCGTTCGACGGACCAACTCGGTGGTTGTCGTTGGCGATCCAGACAATGGTGCTGTTGTGGGCCTATCGGCAGTCGCGACTGCGTTGGATTGAAGTCGGATTCGCCGCGCTCTTTGCCTGCACGCTGGCAGCAATCGCCCACGATGCGCTGGCAACGCCGAGCGACGTGACGCGCGCTCTGTGGAGCGTGACCCATGTGATCGGCGCCATCTCGCTGGTTCTGCTCACCACGGCCCTGGGACTTCATGCACGATGGTTTGGAGACCCGGACTCTGGAATTGACGCGAAGAATCTGGAGGGCTTGATGGTGGAGGCAGGCATCGCATCGGGTCTGCGTTTTGTGGCGGGCGTATTGGTGGGTGGAGCGGCCGTCTTGATCGCTCTGCCGGGCGGGTTCGACGCGGCTTCGCCGAGTGATGTGGGGTTTCTCTCCGTGCTGGCCCTGCTCATCGGCGCACCGGCCATTCCCTGGCGAGAAGTACCTCCCGTGATTGCAGGTTTGGTGACAATCTCCGCAGCGACGGCGGTGTATGCAATTTCGTCAGAGGCCGGAGGCATTGGAATCGGGCTCTGGCTGACGGCACTTGGGTTTGGCATGTCGGAGGTGGCCATGCGGCTTTGGAAGAATGACTGGGCGCTTGGACATGGCGCACGCATGATCCTTCACACCGTCGGCAGTGTGGCACTGGCGTTCATGCTGAGTCGCTCCCTCGAGGGTGGGAACACGCTGAACGTGTTGGCGCTGCTTGGCTTCGCTGCGGCGGGGGCGGGGGCGCTGATGCGCCAATCCAAGGCGTTCCCCGCGAATCATGATTCCGAGGCGATGGAGGATGGCATCTTCTGGCAGTGGATTCTGGCCGGCTTGATTGGGCTGCTGACGCTGCATGTTGGAGAAGCGACGCTTGGAGAGCTGAATTTGGGGCCGAGCTGGCTAGCGGTGGCGGGTGGTGTTTTGTTTCTCAGTGCGCTGAGGACCAAGAACGCCGTTCCCGCGGTTGCAGGCGGAATTCCATTGGTCGCGGCAGTGGCGCTGCATCCGGTGAAGTTTGATTCCCAGTCCGCAGTCTGGGATCATCTTGGGGCGGCAGCCTTGATCATCGGTGTGTGCTCGACGACGGCGGTGGTGCTGTGGCGCAAGGTGGATGCCCGCCATTTTCGTGGTGCCATCGGGTTCGATGCGGTGCTGCACATTCTGGCCCTCCTGATCTTGCACTGGGTGTTGCGATCCCACCTCACGGCGTCGGAAACCCTGTTTGCCGACGCACTCACCGCGCTGACGCTCGTCTTGATCCACCTGCGCTTCCCTTTGCCAACGCTGAACCTGGTTTCGGCGGTGCCAATGATCGTGGGTGGTCTCCGAATCGAGACTGCGTCGATCAGTGGATCCCCGGTCGGCGCCGATGCCTGGTGGACGATGTCCGCGATCGCGATTCTGGGCTGGTTATGGGTCGCCTCCATCGGCCTGAGGCAGGCGGGGCAGACCGCCATTCCTGAATCGACTCAGCGTGAGGGGTTCCGGTTTGCCGAGGGAATCGCAGCGATCTTGCTGACAATGGCGGGCTTTCGGGCGGCTACCGATCCGTGGTCAATGGTAGCCTTGGGATGCTTCGGGGTGGCGCTCGCATCTTTGGGACGTTGGGGGAAGCTCACCGCGTCGCCATGGTTGTCGATTCTGCCGATGGCTGCCGCCGTGTGGGTCGCGATGGAGCAATTCGTCGCCTCGCCCCCGGCCTCGACGCTGACCGCCATGATCGTGACGGCGGTGCTCATCGTGCTCCATGGAGTGGTGCTCTGCTGGCGATTTCCAAATCGCAGAGCGGGCGTGTGGGCGCACGGACTCATTGCGATCATGCTGCTGTTTCCCTCGTTCGCATCAGACCGGATCGGGGTCGGATCGATGGCCACCGTGTGCTGGGGACTGACGGCCATTGGGCTTTTCATCGTCGGTCTTTCCGCCGGGCTGCGACCTTATCGGCTCGCAGGCTTGATTGGACTGGTCCTCGCGATGGGTCGGATGTTCCTCATCGACATTGATGACGCGCTGTACCGGATCTACGCCTTCTTCGGCATTTCCCTGGTGCTACTCGGAATGGGCTATCTCTATCAACGGTTCCGTCACCTGATCGACGGCGCGGATCATCCCAAGCCGCCCGGCATTTGAACGCAGATCAAATCACTTCTTGTTGATCGTGCGGGCGGATGGTAACAACATGGCGTAAGCGATCCCTCTTTGAACGTCATGCGTCTTTTCGTCCCCAAGGAACCTTCATTCGAACCTCGCGTGGCCGCCGATCCGGCATCGGTGAAAAAACTGACCGACCTCGGCCTTGAGGTGATTGTCGAGTCCTGTGCGGGTCTGGCCTCCGACATTTCCGACGACGACTTTAAGGAGGCGGGAGCCTCGGTGATTTCGGGTTCGGATCGCGAAACCCAACTCGGCGCTGCCGACATTGTGGCACGCGTTCATGCGCCAGAGGCGGCCGAGATGCCCAAGTACAAGCGCGGGTCCCTGCACGTTAGCTTTTTGGATCCGTTTCAGGACGAGACGGCGCTGAAAAACTTCGCCGACGCAGGGATCAACGCGGTGAGCTTGGAGTTTGTGCCCCGCACAACACTGGCCCAGAAAATGGACGCGCTGAGTTCGCAGGCCAATCTGGCAGGATACATGGCGGTCATTCTGGCGGCCGAACGCATGAATCGAATCATGCCGATGCTCATGACCCCGGCAGGAACGCTTTCTCCGGCGCGGGTCTTTGTCATCGGCGTTGGCGTGGCCGGATTGCAGGCCATCGCCACAGCGAAGCGTCTCGGGGCTCGGGTGGAAGCGTTCGACACCCGGCCCGTGGTGGAAGAGCAGGTGCGCTCCTTGGGTGCCAAATTTGTGAAGATCGACGTCGGCGAGACCGGGCAGACGGAGCAGGGCTATGCCAAAGAACTGACGCCCGAGCAATTGGAAATGCAGCGCAAAGGCATGGGCAAAGTCTGCGCACAGGCCGACATTGTGATCACGACCGCCAAGCTTTTCGGGCGCAAAGCCCCGATTGTGGTGACGAAGGAGATGGTCGCCGGCATGAAGCGTGGCAGCATTATTGTGGACCTCGCTGCGGAAGCAGGAGGCAATGTCGAAGGCACGGTCGCAGGAGAGGAAACGACCACCGAAAATGGCGTGAAGATCATGGGGCTCGCCCGCGTGGAAGCCCTGGTCAGCCAGCATGCCTCGCAGGTTTTCGCTGCCAACATCGCGAACCTGATCGAGCACTTTTGGGACAAAGAGTCCAAGACCTTCGAATACAAGCTGGATGACGAGATTCTGAAAGGCTGCCTCATGACCCACGGAGGTGACATCATTCACGAACGCTTCCGCACCCAATCCTGAACCGAACCCGACCGATCATGGAACTCATTCTACTGCTCTTCATTTTCACCTTGTCCGTGTTTCTCGGCTTTGAGCTCATCTCGAAAGTGCCCTCCCAGCTGCACACGCCACTGATGTCCGGATCGAACGCGATCTCCGGCATCACCATCGTCGGTGCCATCGTCGCAGCCGGGTTAGAGCCATCACTGGGCAAGTGGCTCGGGTTTGGAGCCGTCGCGCTCGCCTCGATCAACGTGGTCGGCGGCTACTTGGTCACGGACCGCATGCTCGGCATGTTCAAGAAGAAGGACAAGTAACGCAGGCCCGGCGGAACGACATTTCACAAGGATTTGGACACGGTATGGAAGGCACACTGATCAATCTCACTTACATCATCGCATCGGTGCTGTTCATTTTCGGCATCAAGATGCTGGGTTCAGCCGACACGGCGCGGCGCGGCAACCTGCTCTCGGCCGTCGGGATGCTGATCGCGGTCATTGCGACGCTGAAGGACCAGCACATTCTCGATTTCACCTGGATCATCGCTGGCGTCGTGGTGGGCAGCGTCATTGGAGGCGTCTGGGCGATCCGGGCGAAAATGACGGACATGCCCGAGCTCGTCGCGCTGTTCAATGGCTTCGGCGGTCTGGCGAGCCTGTTCGTTGGGTGGGCGGAGTTTGACCGGATTCAGCGTGTGGGCTGGGAGGCCTACCAAGCTGGTGGAAGCGTGCCGGCATGGTTCACCACGTTGGCCATCGCTCTCGCGCTCTTGATCGGCGGCATCACCTTCACCGGCAGCTTGATCGCCTGGGCGAAGCTCTCAGGGAAGATGGGGGGCACTCCGACGCTCTTCCCGATGCAGAAGCTCATCAACTTCTGCGTGATGGCCGCGATTGTCCTCGCGACGATTGCATGGACGATTCGGCCCGACGCGGGCACGGCCTACACACTCCTGATCACGGTGATGGTCCTCTCCTTGGCCATTGGGATTCTGGGCGTCATTCCCATTGGTGGTGGTGACATGCCGGTGGTGATTTCTCTATTGAACTCCTGTTCCGGTCTGGCCGCCTGTGCTGCGGGTTTTGTTGTGCTGAACAATGTCTTGATCGTGGCAGGCTGCCTCGTCGGAGCGAGTGGCCTGATCCTGACGATCATCATGTGCAAGGCCATGAACCGCACGCTCGGCAACGTGCTCTTCGGCGGATTCGGAGCCACGACGCAGAAGTCCGACGGCAAGGACCTTGGGGAGATGAAGGCCATTTCCGTCGATGACGCCTACTTCGTTCTCGAAGCCGCAAGCAGCGTCGTGATCGTTCCCGGCTACGGCATGGCGGTGGCTCAGGCGCAGCACGCCGTGAAGGAGCTCGGTGTGCTGTTGGAAGCCAACGGAGCCGAGGTCCGCTACGCGATTCACCCCGTGGCGGGGCGGATGCCCGGGCACATGAACGTCCTCCTCGCCGAGGCAGACGTGCCGTATGAGCAACTTTGTGAAATGGACGACGTGAACCCGATTATGCCAACGGTGGACGTGGCCATCGTCATCGGTGCCAACGACGTCGTGAACCCTGCTGCAGGAGATGATCCGAGCAGCCCGATCTACGGCATGCCGATCATCAATGTCCACGAAGCCCGCACCGTCTTCGCGCTCAAGCGCGGTCAGGGTGCCGGCTTCTCGGGCCTCGTGAACACCCTCTTCTTCCGCGACAACTGCCGCATGATCTACGGCGACGCCAAATCGACCATGTCCGCACTGGTGAGTCAGTTCGAGAAGGCTTGACCGGACCCAGAGTTGCCACCCAGCCGCCCATCGGCTATCCTAGCTGCCTGACATGAAGCAGTACCGGCCCACCATCGAGCAGCTCAAGAAGCGCTACTCCGCCGACATGGCGCGGAGGAAGATGCAGGCGCGTCGTGACGCCAAACGCGACCCCAACGAAAAGCGGGGTCAGATTCCGGACAACTCCGAGCCGTGGCTGCCGCATCCCGTGCGATCCCTCGCCGAGGCGATGTGGATCTCGGATCAGATCGCCGCCGATATGGACCGATGGACCCTGAAGTAGAGAGCGCCGACGTTTTCACACAGGCGTTGGCGTCACAGCACCGAGTGATACTGCTCGGCGGCATGGCCATCATCACGCACGGCCTCAGTCGCAAGACCAAGGATGTGGACAATCTGGCTGGAGCCTTTCGCTTCTGCCGAGCAATGGGCCGTGGCACTGACCCAATGCGCTCAGAGGTTTTCTGGCATCTACCTTTGGTCCTTGGCCGACCGCCAGAAGCTCGAACCCAGTGAGGTAGCCGAAGAGATTGAGGAAGTGGGCGTGCTGAGGGTTTCTGGATTTGATCGGGACATCAATGTTTTCCGCCGACCCAACGAGCTGGGGGTCGAATCCTTCGAAAGTGTGTGGGAGCGAACTGTCAGGGCACTGGAGGGGGGCATTCGGTTGCCCGCGCCCCTGGACTTGTATGTCTCAAAAGCCAACACGGGACGCGACCAGGACTGGACCGACCAACTCTTCCTCGAATCCCTTGTGAAGGCCCGGTTCAAAGAACGGCTGCCGGTCTGCGATCTGCGGGAGGCCACGGAGATGCTGGATCGTTTTCTCGACCCTGAAACGCTTCAATTCGCCAAAACCAACCCGCACCCCGAGGTGCGGGAACTTGCCTTGAAGTACCTGCACGAGTTCCACGCCGAAGGCGATCCCTACTCCCGCGACATCCTGCCGCTGGTGGTTGGGACTGAGGGTGTACGAAGGCGAGAGGCAGTCGCTTGGGTCCCGCGCGTTAGGATGCGCCGGTCCGATTTGCTTAAAAAGTTGTACAATATCGCTAGACCCAATCTCGCATTTCTGATGGGATAGCCGTCCGGTGATTGGAATTTTTAGGCCATTCTGGAGATGGGTACCCGCCATGGGATTGGCGGTCGGCAGCCATTTCAGTTGGGCTGCCGATGCCCTCCCTGAGACAGCTCTCAAGGAGGGGATGAAGCAACTCACCGAGCTGGCATGGCCAAGCACCAAGAAGGTGGAATGGGGTCACAGCGATCTCATGCAGGTCAACCGCTCTCCGTACGGCGACCCACTCGGAGATGCGCTCCTTCACTCGAAAGGAAATGCCTGGAGCCTCACTCAAGAGGACGGTTCACGCTGGATCACGAACATTTGGGGCGCGAATCCTAATCTCGCCGACGAAAGCTCCGAGTGGAAGCCTGCCGACCTGAAGCAGGATTTCGGCGCGGCCTCCAAGCTGTTTCGAAAACGAATCATGGAACCGGAGCAGGGGCAGGGAATGCATGGAGAGCCTACTGAAGCAATTCGCAGCCAAGCCCTGATTTACTCCGCCCTTCTGAACCGTGCGGGCGCGATCACCGATTCGGAGAAGATGGCACGCCTGGCCATGGAAGACACTGCGGCCCTCGAGCGGGAAGCGGTCGTTGTTCAGGCGATGACGATGCTGAGCACTTCTGAATTGCAGGGGTTGACCGCTCAATTTCGGTCGGACCGGGACTGGAGCGGCTACGCCTCCGGGCTTCGAAACCTTCTCGATCGATTCGGCGGCGTCCTGCAAGGATGGCGGGCGCTTGAGGTCCTGGCCTCTCTGGCCGAGGAACGCGCCTCGACCCAGAACGGAATTCCTCCCCTCCGATGGACGGGCGAACCACCCAGCGCCGAGAAGGAAGCGATCATTGCAGAGTGGCTGGAAGACACCGAGGCGGAGGAAATTTACAGCTTGTGGATTCTGCCGACGAGCGGGAAGCGCCGCGATTCATCCGCCTTTCCCTTCAATCTGGGACGCGAGGCCGTGCCACTGCTGGCGAGGCTTTTGGCAGACCACACGCTTACGTCACGAATGCCGGAGGGGCATGGCATGGGCTATTATGGTGGTCAATTTTCAGATCCGTCGGAGGCTCCTTCCGCTGCCTCGGCAAAGTCCCAGTTCGAACAACTTCATGACCGGCCTCGCACTCGCGCTGAACTGGCCATGTCGCTTCTTGAAAGAGTGATTCCCTCAGATTGGCAGTCATCGCTTCGGAGCACCCCGGGGGAGGCACAGGCCAAAGTCATTTTGGATTGGTGGGACAACCTCAAGGATCTGCCGGACATCGATCTAGCGCTACAGTATCTGCAATCAGCCGATCAAACGGGCGAAGTCCTCAGCTTCGTGATCGAGCATGGAAACGAGGCGACTTGGACCCAGGTGGAAGACGCCCTGCTTCAGGAGGCCCAACTCTACAATGTCCAAAACGTGGAAAAGTATGCCGCAGCCCGTGGAGAAGCCGCGCGACCCTTTGTGGATCGTGTGATTGAGAAAATTCAATCTACCGACACTCGCTATTTTGGAGGCGACGCCAAGCAGATGGAAGAGCAGATCAAGCGATCCATTGGAACCCTCGAACTGGCACTCAGCAGTGGCTCATCGACTTTGGGCGATTTTCTCGACGCGATGGTAAAAGGTGAGTCCTCGCCCCAAGAGCTGTACTCCAGCATTCAGAGAGCCGCCCAAAACAAGCCACCCGCAGACTTGGTGGATTCCTACCTTGAAAGGATCGACCGCTCCGATGACCCCAACATCGTGCTCGTTCTGCTCCGATTTGCCATGGTCGCCATCGAAGGCCAGGGCGACGAAGCATCCCCTTTGGAAGCCGCAGAGGCCAAACGGCTGCTGGAAAAACATCGGGACCGCCTGACCTCCTTTATCGAAATGGCCGGGGAGATGAGCGCCCATCCGCCACATGGCGCATTTGACAATCCCGCCGTGCTTTGGGCCACTGCCCATAGTTCTGCATGCGTGCTCGCTCTCAGTCTTCAAGAGGGCGATCCGTCCGCTCAAATGGGGAAGCTGGCCGCCCTGAGTCCTTTGGGGAAAAGGCTGGCCGAGGTCCGCCAAACGCACGCACTGGCAGTTCTCGCAGGCGATGACTCATCGAAACTTCCGTCGGCTGACTCAGTGCCCCAAGGTCGCGTGGAGGAGATCCTCAAGCGCCTAAACGACACGGATGTTTCCTCCGCGCAGTCGATTCTCGATCAACTCGACGACAGCGAGCGTTTGGCACTTTGGCAGAAGATCGGCGGTCTCACCGAAGACTGGCCCTCTTCCCTGCTCAGTCTCGCGAGAAGGATCCGAGAGGTGGAGGTTCCAGAGGGGATGCAAGAGATCGTGAAGGGGTTGACCCTGGAGGGTGCCGAAGTCTCCACAGCCTTGCTGCATGATCTGGCAGCACGTTTTGCTGCCCACACACCCAAGGAAGAGATCCTGCAACTCGCCCTCACTCAGGGTGCCCTCCACGAAGGGTGGACTCTGAGTCTTCAACCGCTGAACGAGTGGCCAGAGTGGGGTCTCAAGGATCAGGCTCTCAGCATGTTGCACGCGGCCACGACGGCGCTGGAAAAGGCAAAGAGCGCCGCCGTCGGGTTTACCCGCGCAGGAGCTCGAAATCAGGGTGCCCGATTGGTTTGGCTGGAAGAACCGCTAACCATCGAGACCATCGAGTCCGAGAAGCTGCCGGACGAAGAGTCCTCCGAAGTCGCGGTGGCTGAGCGGCGGGCACTCCAGCAAGAAGAGCTGGAAGTCTGGAAGTCCCTCCAGGCATTGGACTGCGGCAAGTCCCTTCCCTGGGGTGGCGCCGGTTCCGTCTACCTCTTCCAGTTTCCGGTCGCTTGGCTCACCCAATCCGTCGACGACGATACTCTCTCCGAATAGACCTTCCCCACTCCGCCCACCCAACATCATGAACGACACACCCTCCTCCGGTCCCGATCAATGGAAGTCCGCGCTCGCACAGATTCAGCAGATCCGGGAGGAAACCGCCCGTGTCATTGTGGGTCAAGACGCCGTCGTGGAGCAGATGCTCACCGGTCTCCTCTGCCGGGGTCACTGCCTCCTGGTCGGAGTTCCCGGTTTGGCGAAGACGCTCCTCGTCAGCACGCTCGGCCGCATCCTTGGCCTCAAGTTTCATCGCATCCAATTCACGCCCGATCTGATGCCGACCGATATCGTGGGCAGCGAGATCCTGGTGGAAAAAGCCGGTGGCGGCAGGGAGTTTCAGTTCGTCGCCGGGCCGGTCTTCACCAACCTGCTGCTCGCGGATGAGATCAACCGCACTCCGCCCAAGACCCAGGCCGCCCTTCTCGAAGCCATGCAGGAAAAACAGGTGTCGGTCGCCGGTCGCACGCGGGATTTGGAAGAGCCTTTCCTCGTCTTCGCCACCCAAAACCCCATCGAGCACGAGGGCACCTACCCGCTGCCGGAGGCGCAGTTGGATCGTTTCTTCTTCCAGATCAAACTCGACTACCCAAGCATCGATGAGGAGGAATTGATCCTGGAACGCACCACCGGGCGCAACCTCCCGGAGGTCAAGGCCGTCGTCGATGCAGCGCGATTGATCGAGCTGCAAAACGCCGTCATCGAGATGCCGGTGCCGGATCATTTGGTGAAGGCCATCCTGAAGCTGACGCACAGTTCCCGGCCCGATTCCGATCTCGCCGGTGACTACGTGAAAAAATACGTCGCCTGGGGCGCTGGACCGCGAGCCTCGCAATCCCTCCTCAAAGCCACCCGCGCCCTGGCAATGCTGCGCGGACAGACGACCGCCTCCATCGAGGAACTCAAGGCCGTGGCCTCCCCGGTTCTCCGCCACCGGATCCTCACCAACTACAACGCCACCGGTGATGACATCACGGCGGACGACGTCATCGCCCACCTGCTGAAGAACCTCTGAGTTCGCAGCCTCCCGCATGAGCACCACCGCCCACAAGTATCTCAAGCCGGAGGACATCCGTCGGCTGAAGAACTACGACATCGCCGCCCGCTTCATGGTCGAGGGCTGGATGAGCGGACGGCATTCGTCACGCCAGCGCGGCGCGTCGATGGAGTTCCACGAATACCGCGCCTACTCGCCCGGAGACGCGCTGAATCTGGTGGACTGGCGCGTGTATGCACGGACAGACCGGCACTACCTGCGCACCTTCGAGCAGGAGACGCACATGGAGCTGCACCTCGTGGTGGATGGCAGCGGCAGCATGGGATACCCCGAGCCACCTGCGGGCACCCGCGCCGAGGACGCGCCTTTGACGAAGCTCGAATACGCCTCCTTCTTCGCCGCCTGCCTTGCCTGGCTGGTGGTGCGGCAGAACGACCGCGTCAGTCTGCAAATCTTCGCCGAGGACCTGCGGGCCAGTTTCCCGCCGGGCAGCACGCGCGCCCACCTTTATCGCCTGCTGAATGCTCTGGAGGAGAATCAGCCGGGGGGCGAGACCTCCCTCGCCCATTCCCTCGAGCGCCTTCATGCGCGACTCGGCCGGCGCGGCACCCTGGTCATTCTCTCCGACTTTTTCGAAGACCCGGCGAAGTTGTTCCAGGCGCTGAATCCATTCCTGCATCGCGGCTTCCGGGTTCATCTCTTCCACGTCGTGTCGCCCGGAGAATGGGATTTGCCCGCGCTCGGTCTGGCCCGGCTCGTGGACATGGAGACCGGCGAGCGGCTGACGCTGCACACCGAGTCCCTGCGCGAGGCCTACCAGCAGAACGTACGGCAGCGCGTCGAGCGGCTCCGCGCGCTGTCGGCGGGACGCCAGGTGGACTACACCGTGGCCCGGACAGACCGTGACTACTTCCACCTCATCGACCGGCTAGCCCGCACCTGACCCTAACTTTCTTCCTCGACCATGTCCGTCCTCTGGCTCAACTCCGCACTCGCAGGCCTCCTCGGTCTCGCGGTGGTGCCGCTGTTGGCCCATCTGTTTGCACGGGCAAAGCCGAAGATCGTGCGCTTCAGCTCACTGAAGTGGCTTCGTGAAGTCGAGCGGCGCACGGCCCGTCTGCAGCGCCCCAAGGACTGGCTGCTGCTTCTGATTCGGACTCTGGCCATCGCGGCGCTCGCGCTGGCTTTCCTCCTGCCCGTGGCCTTTCACGGTCCCCGCGCCGCTGCGGCGGGCGATGAGAAAACGGTGGTGCTGGTGATGGACCGCTCCGCCTCCATGGGATGGACGGAAAAGGGCCAGTCCCGCCTGTCCCGCGCCGCCGCCATAGCCGGAGAGATTCTGGCGACCGCAGGTGCACGCACCCGCGCCAATGTGATTTGGCTGGATGGTCAACCCGAAGCAGTCTTTGCCGCGCCGGGAGTGAACCTACGCGCGCTGGAGGATGCCGTCATGCAGGCCCAGGTCCGGCCCGAAGCCGGAGACACAGCCTCTGCCCTGCGACTGGCGGTGGAGCAGGCCGGGCTGGGACAGGGCGCACGGGAACTCTACCTGATCTCTGACTTCCAAGCGACCGGATGGGACGGCGTGGAACTGGCCGTCCCGCCCAATATGCGCGTCTTCAAGCTCAAGGTGGCGGAGGAAGAAGCGGGCAATGTCTCCGTGGCCAGCGTTACGGTGGAACCCGCCCATCCCGTCGCGGGCGTCGAGGTGCGGGTCATCGCCCGATTAAAAAACGACTCTGGAACGACACGTAACGCGACCGCTTTTCTGGAGTTCGGCGAGGCGCGCGACTCGCGACCGGTGGAGATCGCCGAGTGGAGTGAGACCACCGTTTCTTTCCGGCTCCCCGGAGCGCAGGCGGGCATCCTGCCAGTGTCCGTTTCCGTTGCTGAGGATGAGTTTCCCGCAGATGACAAACGATCCACGGTCGTGAAAATTCGGGAGGCTCTGAAGGTCGGTCGCACACCCGAAGAAGCCGAGCCTCCAGCGCTTTGGCAACGTGCCTTCGAGGCCTTCGCCTGGACGCGATGGACCGGTGTGGCGGTCAAGGGGGAGACGGACGTCGTCGCCACACTGCCTGTCCGCGGCGGCCATGTGCAGGACGCCATTCGCGCTGCCGATGAAGGCACGCTTGTCATCCTCGGCCCGGATGCGGGATGGACGGCTGACGATTTGGACCTGATTTCGATCCACGATGCGGAGGCGGGCGCTGCGACGGTCCGGCAGGAGACCCGCAAGCGCCCCGGGGAGGGTTGGAAACTGCGTCTTGCGGATGAGGAATCGGAGATCTGGCGGGTGTTTGGCCAGGGGGAGTTCGGCGATCCTGCGGCGGGTGGTTTTTGGCGGAGGTTCGCCCTGCCGAAGCTCGGTGAGTCCTGGACCGTGCTCATGAATTACGATGACGACGTGCCCGCCCTGGCGATGAAAAAGCAGGGACGCGGCGCGATCATTCTGTGGAATCTCGAGCTCGACAGCGAGCACTCCGACTGGGTTGGCATGGGAGCCTTTCTGCCGCTGCTGGGCGAGCTGCTGCTCGGCACTGCCTCGGCTGGCGACACCACGGTGAGGGAGTTCCCCCCATCGAGCCGGCTGCGCCTGACTGC
The DNA here is from genome assembly GCA_963976915.1 of uncultured Verrucomicrobiales bacterium. Classification (GTDB taxonomy): domain Bacteria; phylum Verrucomicrobiota; class Verrucomicrobiia; order Verrucomicrobiales; family Verrucomicrobiaceae; genus CAXBNA01. The sequence continues at coordinate 44,728 of CAXBNA010000001.1, read as the reverse complement.
ATCCGCCCTGGAGAACGCCGCCATCGGGCAAGCAGGGGTCGATGCGCTGCGACTGCTGGACGACGATGGGGCGCAGGTGCCCGTGGAGGTGGGCGGCGCGGACGAAGGCTGGCAGTCCACCGGCACGCTCGGCCCGGGAAGCTATCGTTGGATGGCGGGTGGCACGGTGGTGGAGCGCGCGGTCATCGGCTTTCCCGCCTCGGAGTCAGATTTGCGGACGCTCGATACAGAATTGGTGACAGCGGGAGAAACGCTCCCCGAAACGGCGGGCTACGCGCTCTCGGGTCAGCGGGATGGCCTTCCGCTCTGGCCCTGGCTGCTGGGAATCTGCGTGGCGCTCCTCATGGCTGAAGGCTGGCTGGCACGGCAGCCTATTCGCGAGCAAGCCTCGACGGAGGGCCTCGCCCCACAAGCCAAAGCCACCAACCCTGAACCCAGGAGGATGGCAGCATGAACGAGGTTGGTTTTTCTCCGCCGATGCCGCTGGAGTGGGCCTGGCTGCTAGCCGTCGGCATTCCTGTGGCGGGCGGCATCCTCGCGTGGCGCTCCAATCGCGCGGCCAGCCAGCCCGCCATGCGTTGGGGACTCACCGGGCTGCGCGTGCTGGGTCTGGCTGGTGCCGGGCTGCTTTTCCTCAATCCAGGCCTCTTTGATGAACCGGAAAAAAGCGAACCCCGCGTCTGGGCCGTGATGCTGGACCGCAGCGGCAGCATGAACACCCCCGACGCAGGCGGCCGCACCCGCTGGGAAGCGGGACGGTACCTAACGCGCTCGCTTGTCCAAGAAGGCGGCGACCGCGTCCGGCAGGTGACCTTTGCCGCCGGCCTGATCGAGGACGAGGAGGAACTCCCCGAGCGCGCCAATGGTGACGGCACGGCGATTGTAAAATCGGGCACCGCCCTGTTCAGCGGTGCGGCGGGTCTGGGCAGCCGACTCGGTGGCTTGATCCTCGTCTCCGACGGTCGCGAGACGCAAACGGCCCCCGAGCTGGAACTGATCTCACGCGCCCAGGCAGACGGCGTGCCGATTCACGTCGTGCCACTGGGTACGAACTGGGGCAGCAAGGATCTGCGACTCCGGGCGGCGCGGCGCCTAGTGACAACCTTCCCCGACAAGCCAGTTGTGTTTCGCGTCATCGTCACCGCCGACGGGCTGGGGCGCATCCGTCCCCGTGTGCGAGTCACTGACGCCGGTGGTCGCGAGCACGCATCGCGCGAGGTGGCGCTTGAGCCGGGCCAGCCGACCCCCGTCACCATTGAGGTGCCAAAGCTCCCCGACGGCACATATCGACTCTCCGTGGAGCCTTGGCAGGGTGAGGACGTCGCCACCAACAACGCCGATGAAATCCGCGTCCAAGTTATCGAAGGACGCACCCGCGTCTTCCTCGCGGAGGGAGAACCCTATTGGGACAGCAAGTTTCTGGCCCAGCTTTTTCGGGCCCAGGACTTCATGAAAATCCGCGCCGTGTACCGCCTCAACGAAGAACGCTACTTCATGGTGGACAGCGAGGGCTCCGAGCCTGCCCAAACCGATGCCGACGTCTTCCCCGCGACGGCAGAAGCGTTCGCAGAGATCGATGTCGTGGTGCTTGGCAAGGGCATGGAAGGATTCCTCACCCGCGAGCACATCGCCGCGCTCAAACGTTTCGTTCGCGACCAGGGCGGTGCGCTCCTTCTCAGCCGGGGCCGGCCCTCCACGAGCACCATGGAGGGTTTCGAAGCGCTGGAACCCGTCGAGTGGGGCGGCAAGCTGGACGGCGAGTTTCGTTTTCAACCCGAGACGGAAGGCTCCGGGGCAGGTCTCTTCGGACAGATGCTCCCCGCAGCGGATGATCCGGTGTGGATCGGCCTGCCGCCATTGAAGGACGCAGACCGGATCGCGAGGCTGAAACCCTTCACCCAGGTGCTGGCCTACGGCACCCAGCCGACGGGCCAGCGCGAAGAAAAGGTGCCGATGCTCGTGGCACGGCGCTATGGCCGGGGCGTCGTGGCGATGGTGAACGCGGACGGGCTTTGGAAGTGGGATTTCTTCCCGAAGGCGCGCGAGTTGGGGAACATGTATGAGGAGTTTTGGACGCAATGGCTGCAATGGGCCGCCTCCTATGCCGAGTTCCTTCCAGGGCAGGACCTGAGCCTGCGCCTCTCCGAGACCAGCGTTCCTGCAGGCCGACCCGTGCGGGCGATCATCGGCTGGCGCGGCGGCGGTGCAGAACCGGCACCGCTGGTCGAATGGCATCGTGGCGAGGAAATGGCGGGATCAGCCTCCGCATCGAAAACCGTCACCAGTTCCGATGAGGATGGCGGGCAATGGACGGCCATGATTCAGCCGAAAGAACCCGGCAGCTACCGACTCCGCGTCGTGGATACCTCACAGCCTGACAAGCCGGGACCCGAGGCCATGCTCCGCATTGAAGCCCCTCCCACAGAGAACGAAATTCTCGATGCAGACCCCGGTTTCCTCCGGCGCTTGGCAGAAGCCACCGGCGGGCGCATCTGGGAACCGGAGCAGACCAAGGAACTCACCGAGCTTCTGAAAACCGATGACACGGTGCAATCCATCGGTGCGCCCCAGCCCATTTGGCAGCCTCTATGGCCTCAGGCCTGGGTGCTTTGCGGCATCGCCGGACTGCTCGGGAGCGAGTGGTGGCTCCGACGGAGAGGAGGTCTGCAATGAACGATCCCCACGACTTTTTTGAGAAGCTGCGGACTCACCGGACTGCCTGCCGACGCGGCCTGATGGCGGCAGGTCTGCTGCGCGGACTGGCCGCTCTTTTGGCGACGGGCATTCTGGCGGGGCTGTGGGACCGGATGTCACCCTGGGCAGACCCTAGCCGCGTCTGGGTCACTGGCTCGATCCTTTTGGCGGGACTCATTACCGCGCTCTTGGCAGCCATCCGCGCGGTACGGTTCGGCTCAGAGGAGACGGCGGATCAAGCCGACACCGCCGGTGGTCTATCCCGGCGTCCGATCCGTGCCGCCCTCGATCTCGCTGGCAAAAACACGACGGATTCTGAAACACCGCTCCGAGCATGGCTGCTCTCCCAAAGCCTGGAGTCGGGGGCCGAAGCGCTGACAAACCTTCCTCGTTCAGCCGCCAAGCCGGGAAACCAACTCAAACGCGCAGGAGGTTTTCTCGCATGCGTTTTGGCCGTGATCGCGGTGCTCGTGCTCATTCACCCGGCTGCCTTCCAGACCATCGGCGCACGATTGCTTCAGCCCTGGGCCGATCATCCACCCTACAGCCCCCTCCAGTTCACCATCGAGCCGGACGATCTCACGGTCATGTATGGCGATGGACTGGACCTGGAAGTGGCCATCCAGGGTGGTGCCCCTCCCGGCCCCGTGATTCTCCTCACCCGAACTCCTGGTGGCGATCCCGGGCGAGCCTCAGCCTACGCGAAGGGTGGCGGTCGCTTCAGTCAGCGGCTGGAGCGGGTGGTGCGCCCGCTGGAGGTGGCCTTTTCCTCCGGTCACGCGCGCAGCCACTGGCACACCGTGGAAGTGATTCGTCAGCCACGGGTAGATGCCGCGACGGTGCGCCTTTTTCCACCGGGCTACAGCGGTCTCGCCGACCGGGAATTCGCGCTCGGCACCTCCGAGGTGGCGGGCCTTGTGGGGACCGAGGTCGAGCTGACACTGTCGAGCAATCGCCCGCTCTCGCGCGGCGAGGCCCGGATCGAACCCGCCGAGGGGCTCACCCTCTCGGTCGATGGAACCAGCACCCCGGCCACGACGGAGCGCATCGGAGACCACGAGCTGCGCTTCACTTGGAAGCTCGCCTATCCCGGAAAAATCGTGGTCGAGATTCGCGACATCGCCGGCACACCGGCCGCTGCTCCACTGGAGATCATCCAAAAAGTGCTGCCCGACGAGCCGCCCAGGGCACGCCTCCATTCGCCGGGACCGATGGTGCTGGCGACGCCTGAAAGCACGGTTCCAGTGTCACTGGATGTCGAGGACGATTTTGGCCTGTCGCGAGTGGACCTCGTTCGCACTCTCACTGGCTTTCGAGACCGGGTGAGCCCATTGGCCGAGGCGCTGGAGGGCCGGGAGTTCCATCGGGAGAACACTCTGGAATTGTCTAAACTCGGCGTTAGTCCTGGACAAACACTCGAGTTCTACGCCGAAGCGCACGATCACAATCCATCGCTGATGGGCATCGGCAGCTCCGCCGTGGGACGGGTTCAAATCATCTCCAAGGAACAATACGCCGAGATCCTTCGCACCCGCGCTGAGTTGGCAGAATTCGAAGCAAGGTTCCGCGTCCTGAACGATGCTCTGGCAGAAAGCCGCGAGGCCTTGGAGCAGCTTCAGACCGCCGCTGATTCTGGCGATGACCAGGCACTCAAGGAGGCGCAGCGCCGCGCCCTCAACGCCCACAAGCTGGCCCAGCAGAGTGCCGAGATGCTGGCGCGGGACTTCTCTGCCTTCGCGCTCGAAGAGGACCTGGCCAAGGCTGCTGCCGACATGGCAACCCAGTCGGCCGACCACGCCTCAGCGCTGGAACGCGCGGCTCTGGGTGGCGCTTCCTCGTTGGGCGAAGAGGCCAGACGGCAGTTGAAAACTCTGCGCGGAACCTCGGAAATTCAGTCTCAACTCCAGAAAAAGGCCGAACAAGCCGCCGCCGTCGGTCGCGTCCTCGAAGTGGCGGCGCGGCTGCGGGCCTTGGAGAAAAAGCAGGCCTCGGTGACCGAGAATTTGGAGAACCTCTCCCGCTCCGTGATGGGCGGTGATCTCTCCAACGTCGGTCGCCTGCAATCCCTAGCCTCCCAGCAGCAGGAAAATCTCGAAGAATGGAAGCGCCTGCTCGAAGATGCCGAACGAACGGCCGCGCAGCTTCCGCCCGACTTTGCCAAACTCGCCGACGATGTGGCCGACTTCCTCGAACGCGCCGCTGAAATGGGGGTCGAGGAAGCGATGGAAGAAGCCGTGACCCAGGCCAAGCGGGATCGCAGCCCGGAGACCTTCGTCAATGCGCAACTGGCCCTGGTCGGCATCCAGCAGTTGCTCAACACGAACAACAACTCCTTCTGCCAATCGGCGCAGAGTGGTCAGCCGGGATTCGGCATGCCGCAGGACCTGGAGGATACGCTCCGGCAAATGATGGCGGGCTTCTGCAAGAAGCACGGCGAAGGCGAAGACGGAGGATCGGGAGAAGGCACTGGACGAGGTATGGGCGGCGCCAGCGGCTACTCCATCCTCCGCCAGTCCATGCTCGACGCCCCGCTCTACGGCCCCGCGAGATCCGCGTTCCGCCCCGAGGCCGCTGGCGGCACGCAAGGCGATGCCCGCGACGCACCCGGTATTTCTACAAGCCGGACCATTTCCGACGATGCACGCAGCGGGGTCGAGTCGTCCACCGACCGCGGCGAGACTCGGCGCACAATGTCTTTACGGGATGTACCCGCAGCCTACCGCGAGGCCGTTAAGCGCTTCTACGGCGACGATGCTTTTGAAAAGGAACCCTCCAACGAAACGCCTGACGGCACCCCGGAATCATGAAACTCATCCACGCTTCCCTGGCCACGCTCCTGTGGCTCTCCAGCTCGATCCCGCTCCTTCACGCGAAGGATGGAGCGGTTCAATGCGCGATGCTGATTTACGCCGGAACCAAAACTTCCCGCTGTTTCAGCGATGAGTTCCTCAACTCCGTTCAGCAAAAAACAAGCATCGCCACTGAGCGCCGGTTCAAGGACGTCAAACTCGCGGGGGACGAGCTCTTCACCTTTCCCTTCGTCGTCATGACGGGCGAGGGCGATTTCCAGCTCTCCCAGCGGGAGAGGGACAATCTACGCAAGTACCTCCTCAACGGTGGCTTCCTCCTGGCCTCAGCCGGTTGCTCGAACGCCGACTGGGACCGCTCGTTCCGGGGTGAGATGCGTCAGGTGTTCGAAGAAGGCGACCTGGAGCCGATCCCTCAGAGCCACGCCATTTACCGCACCGTGAACGCCATCGAGCAACTGGATCTGGCCAAGTCCAGCGGGACCGCCTCCCTCGAAGGCGTGGAGCATCAGGGAAAGCTCGTCGTCCTCTACTCACCTCAGGGCCTCAACGACACTTCGAACACCTCCGGCTGCTGCTGCTGCGGTGGCAACGAGATTCAGAACTCCCTCGAGATCAATGTGAACATCCTTGCCTATGCGCTGCTGCACTGACGTTCTGTACCGCCTCTTCGGTCGTGCCCTCCTTCCCGCTGCGCTGCTGGCGCTGCTCGAAGGAGGGTCCACGGCATGGGCGCAGGACGGGAATGCACCGATTCTGGATGCTGTCCCGGAGAATCGGGTGCCGTCGGGTGCGGACAATCTCGACCCTGTCTTGCAAGAGGTCGCGGAGATCATTGATCGAGCACGTGAGGGAGAGGACATCGCCAGCGAGGAGTGGGTGAGAGTCTGCGAGAGTCTCAACCTTCATGCCTCCATCAAAGGGTTCGTTCTCGATGTGGACCCCTTCCCTGCGGTGGCATTGGTCGATCTGCTGTCCGCTCCACAGCTTCAAACTCGGCTCGGCGCCCTCGAGATCCTCGAAGGCAAGGCCGGGACCGATTTAGGATTCGATGCCTGGGACCCCACCGCAGCGTCGAGCCAAGAGGCGCTCGATCAATGGAAGACCTGGGCTCCGCAGGTCAAGCCCCGGAAGGAGGCAGGTCTCACGGGCAATTTGGCGAGCAAGATCCTCGGACTCGGTGACGCCGTCACAGACTCAGGAAAGAAGCCAGCCGCCATCGACGAGACGAAACTCCGGGGCTACATCGCCGACATCCTCGGTGAGGATCCCGACCGGCGAGAGCGGGCGCTCACGATGATCTGCGGCCATGGACTTCAGCCTGCGGCCAGTTTGGAACGCTACCTCAGCGAGCATCCCGAGCTGCCCGCCAGCGTTCGCGCCCGAGTCCGAGAAGCCCAGTTTCGGGTGGTCTTGAACGACGGAGGGCTCGGCAACAGCGCTGCCCGCGTGGCCCGCGATCTGGCCTTCGGCACGCGGGACGCCAGGCTCGATGCCATGCTCAAGCTCCCCGGCTGCGGGAGAAAAGCCCTGCCCATTCTGGCCCTTAGTCTCGATGATCCCGATGCGCTCATCCGCGAATCGAGCATCGACCTCTTGCTTCAAATCGGTGGAGAATCCGCCTGCGATCTTGCCGAGAAGCGACTGAATTTGGAAACCGACGACAACGTCGTCCACGCGGCTCTCCGACGATTCAAGGACTGCGGCAAATCAGGCGCCCTGCTGCTGGGGCGCTACGTCCGGAATGACAACGAAGATCTCGCCGTGGCAGCCCTTCATGGACTGGGAGAAATGAAGTCCTCCGAAGCTGTCGAGGCACTGCCCGACCTTCTCAAAGACCCCCGCTGGCGGCTGCGCTCCGCCGCCATCGAGTACGCCGGAAAGAGAGAGGAACCCAAGGCAAAGGACGCCGTGCTCGCCGCGCTGACCGATGAGGATGGGTTTGTTCGTTATTCCGCGATCAAGGCCTGCGGGGAATTGAAAATTTCTGGCGCGGCAAAGAAGCTCACGGCTCTTGCCAAAGACGATCCATCCGTTCTCGCGCCGGTGGTCGAGGCTTTGATTCACATCGCGGCGCAAAATGACAGGGGGCTCTTCAATGGGGGGGCCAGCAAGAGCGCTCCCCTGCCCTCGGACTTCGCCGCTGAACTGCCGAAGAAGTCCGGCGAGGCACTGCTGCCCGTCATCCAGATTCTCAAGAATCAGCTCGGTGGATCCGACGGAACGCGCGGCCAGATCGAGAACCTCATGGATCGCTTTGGCGACCATCCCGACCCCGACGTCCGACACTCAGCCCTGGTGGCTCAAGCGCAGGCGGGCCTGCTTTATGATCGTCGTGTCAGGGACCGGATGCTGACGACCCTGAAGGTCGCCAATCCAGATCAGCGGGAAGAAATCCTCAGTGTGTTGCGCCTTTCTGGACTGGATCTCCGGGAAGCCACGAGCGGGAAGGCGGAGGACGAGGCACCGGATGCGACGATGAGCGTTTTTGAGCGAGTGGCGGCAACGCCAAGCGTCAAACCTGAGGCGGCCACCCGAATTCTCTCTCTGCTATCGACGGGCCAGCCGCCCAAGGAGGAACCGCAGGTCGCGGAAGAGGAAGGCCCCGTGGGAAGTGAGAGCGAGGCGTGGCGCACCGCCTTGGAAACATGGATGCGGGAAGATCCATCGCCGGTCATCGCCTTTCAAGCGGCCTTGAAACTGATGAATGGAGGCCATCGGCCCGCCTTCGAGTGGGTGCTCAGACAGCTTCCCCGGCAGAAGGTGCAACAGCGTCTGGCCGCCCAAGACCATCTACCACTGACCGGTCGGGAAAGCAGCCGCTTGGGCCCCAAGGTTCGGGAGATGGTCACGCAGTTTCTCCGTGATGAGTCGCCCGAGGTGCGGGAGCACATTCTCAACGACTTATTCCAGAGTCAAAATTCGGAGGCGCTCTCATGGATTGTCGAAGAGACCGAAAATCTTGACGCAAAGATCAGCGGATACGAAATCTACGATGCAGGTCTGGGCGACCAATTGGATTCGCCGTTGGCATCCATGACGCTCGGGAGTTGGATCGACGAGATTCTCAGTCAACCCTCCGTGGAGCGCGAGATGCGCGTCCTGGCCCTGGTTTGTGCACCCGCCATTCAGAAGAGTGGCTTGGCAGAGAAGGTGGAGACTTTCCTCTCCGACGGCGACCCGTGGGTCCGACGTGCCGCATGGAGATCTCTTCGCTACATGAACGGTGCGCGATTCAATGAACGGTTGGATCAGGCAGCCGCCGATCCCTCCCGGTTGGTCCGGGAGGCCGTGACTCTCGCCTATCCGAGCGACTACGGTCGCGACTGGAAGGTGCTCTTTTCGGAAAAGGGGAGCAGCTACGAAAGCCTGCCGTATCAGATTCGCGATCGGTTGAGGACATCAAAACTACCCGAGAGGGCGACGGCGGCGCTCCAGAAACTCATGTCCGATGAGTCGGCTGAGATCCGAGTCGCTGCCATGTTTTGCCTTCTGGAGCACAGCGAAAATGTGCCTCTCTGGCCACTGAAGACCGCTCTGGAAGCACTGCCAGACAAGAAGCAGCGCGACTACAAGGTGAGCCGCTTCCTCAGCGATCACTCGGCCAAACTAGGCAAGGGCTTTGGCTTTCTGCTCGACTACACCGATCCGGATCGGTTCGATCTCGACGAACTCAAGGCGATGCGGGAGCGTTTCGGTTTGGAGACCAAGGAGGATGCCCTGATCACCGACTTTGCCACCCTGGTGAAACTGGAACTGCCCGAGAAGGGGGAGATGCAAACTGCTGAACCGCCGAAGCAGCGGGTGAGGCAGACGAAGACGGAGCTGGTGTATTTCTACAAGCCCGGCTGCAAGGAGTGCGAGCGGGCCGGAGAACTCCTGCGGACGCTACAGCGCTCCATCCCCGGATTGATGGTGGACGAGATCAATATCGAATCGGCAGCCGGTTCTCAAAGCAACGAGGTGCTTTGCGACCGATTCAAGGTGGCACCGAACAAGCGGCAGGTGGCTCCCGTCGTCTTTTCCCAGGCGGGATTTCTCATTCAGGATGAGATCCGCACCGCCACCGTTCAGGACCTCGTTTCACGGTCACGCCGAATGAAGCCTGATGCCGAATGGATGGCAGTCAGCAGCTCTGACAAGGCACTGGCCTCCAAACGCATTGAAGAACGCTTTGACTCCTTTGGCATCTGGTGGATCGCTGCGGCGGGACTGCTCGACGGCGTGAATCCTTGTGCTTTCGCGACGATCATCTTTCTCCTGAGCTACCTTCAGATCGCGAGGCGCTCCCCCCGTGAGATTTTGGCGGTCGGGCTGGCCTTCATCGCGGCCGTTTTCCTGGCCTACTTCGCTGCGGGCTGGGGGTTAAGTCATGTGCTGGCGAGCCTGCGCGGTTTCGAATTCGCCCGACGTGCGTTGAACCTTCTCTTGGCGGCCTTTGCACTGCTGATTGCGTGGCTGAGTTTCCGCGACGGGCTGCGGGCACGGCGCGGGGAACTCAAGGACATGACCCTACAGTTGCCGGACTTTCTGAAGGATCGGATTCGCCGCGTCGTGCGCGGTTCAACGAAATCCTCCCGCTACGTGCTGGCGGCCTTCGGCGCTGGCGTCGTGATCTCATTCCTAGAGCTGGCCTGCACCGGGCAGGTGTATTTACCGACCATCCTCTACATGCTCAAGCAAGGCCGGTCGACGGCCTTCTCCTACCTGCTGATCTACAACCTCGCGTTCATCCTACCTCTGGTCGTGATCTTCACATTGGCCTTCTTCGGCATGCGCAGTGAGGCGCTGATCCGGTTTCAGGCGAAGCACACGGCGACGGTTCGGTTTTCCACCGCAGCTCTGTTTGTCCTGCTCTTCGTCGTATTACTGCTCAACTAACCGACCGGCGGCGGCTCGGGCAGCGGGCCTTCGTTTTCGTACACGGTGGGATCGGGGACTCCCGCGAGGATGAACGCTTCCCGACGCTCAACGCAGGTGCCGCAGGCTCCGCACTGGAGGTCGTTGCCCTTGTAGCAAGACCAGGTCTTGCCAAAGTCCACACCGAGGCCGTGACCGAGGGTGATGATGTCCTGTTTGTGCAGGCCGATGAAGGGGCGGAGGAGATCGACTTTTGCGTAGGTGCCCTCGGCCATCGCGGACGCCATCGCCTGCATGAACGGCTCCCGACAATCCGGGTAAATCGCATGGTCGCCAGCGTGAGCGGCGATGACGAGCGCTTCGGCATTCCGACTCTCCGCAAGGCCGCAGGCCACCGCGAGCATGATGCCATTGCGAAAGGGGACGACGGTCTGCATCATGTTGCTCTCCGCGTAGTGACCCTCGGGGATCTCGCCGCCGCTCTTGAGCAGATCGGAGTCAAACAACTGGTCCATGAAGCGGAGATCGACCACTTCGTGCGGGATCCCTGCTTCGTCACAATGCCATCCGGCGAGTGGCAACTCACGGGCGTTGTGCTTGGACCCGTAGTCGAAACTCACCGCCGTGACGATGTGATGATGCTGCTTCGCCCAATGCAGGGCCGTCACGGAGTCGGTTCCGCCCGAGAGCAGGACCACCACTTTGCGTCGTTCGTTCATCGGCGTGGGTTCAATCCAGTCTCAAAGGTTCGTCGAGGTCGGGATGGCGCGCTTCACAGGTGAGTTGAATGCCACCTCTTGGAGCAAATTTCCCACGGACCACGGCCTGCTTCGGCGCACAGACGGCCACCAGATCATCCAGCACGCGATTGACGATGGCTTCGTTGAAAGACGCGTGATTGCGAAAGGACGCGAGGTAGAACTTCAGCGACTTCGTCTCGACGCAAATCTGATCGGGGATGTAGTAGATCTCCAAATGCGCGGAGTCAGGCTGACCCGTAACCGGGCAGATGGAGCTAAACTCCGGTGCGCTGAGATGGATCGTGTAGTTTCGACCGGGGGTTCGGTTGGGAAAGGTCTCCAGCGTCGCACGATCCGGCTCCGCCGGGAGTCGATTCTCCGAGCGGCCGAGGAGGCTGAGGTGGCTGTCAGCAGATTCAGGCATCGCGGAGAATTCCCCGCGAGGCGGCTTGCGTCAATCAGGCGTTCGCGTGCGGATGAGGGTTCGACTCGGGAATTTGATGGGGATCATCAAGCTGTGGCTTGTCTGATCCAGCGAGAGCCGCCATGGTTCCAGCGATGGTTTCGTTCCTTTTCCGGCGTTTCGCAGGCAGCATCATTGTGCTGTTCTTCGCGGTGTCGTTGACGTTCGTTTTAATGCGGATGACCAAGGGGGGACCGTTCGATTCGGAAAAGGCCACGAGCGACGCGGCGATGCAGGTCAAGCTCGCACGCTACAAGCTCGATGGGTCGGTGTGGGACCAGTATCGGGCCTACATGGGATCGCTGGCACGTTTTGATTTAGGTGTCTCGACGCGATATCTCGATTGGCGGGTGTCGGAGTTGCTGGCTCAAAAGATGCCCAATTCGATCGTGCTGGGAGGGCTGGCGTTTCTTCTGGCGAGTGTGGGGGGAGTGACTCTGGGAGCACTTGCAGCCATGAAGCAGGACACGGGCGTGGATCGTGGGGCGATGGTGGCGGCGCTTATTGCGATTTCGGTGCCAAGCTTCGTCAGTGGGCCGCTGTTGATTGCGGTGTTTGCGCTTTGGCTCGGATGGTTTCCCGTCGGCGGTTGGGGAACAGCGGCGCAAATGGTACTGCCAGCGGTTTGTCTCGGCGCTCCGTATCTGGCCTACGTCGCCCGATTGATGCGAAACAGCCTGCTCGATGTACTGCGCAGTGACTTCCTGAGAACCGCCAAAGCCAAGGGCCTTGGCGAAACGGAGGCGGTTGCGCGTCACGCCGTGAAAGTCGCCATTCTTCCGGTGGTGACTTTTCTCGGCCCGATGGCGGCACACTTGCTCACCGGTTCCATGGTGGTCGAGTCGGTGTTCAATATCTCCGGGGCGGGGAGCATTTTTGTGAACTCGATTCAGAACAAGGATGTGTTCCTGCTGGGCGGTGCGGTGATCGTTTACTGCGCCCTGCTACTGCTTTTCAACTTCATCGTGGACGTGCTCTACAGCATCCTCGACAAACGGATTCAGTTGTATGCCTGAGTCCTCAAAAACCCAGCTTCAAAGGCCGGGGGGCTGGATGGTCGTTCGGCGCAACCGGACGGCGATGGCGTCCCTGGCTTTTCTCGGTGCGCTTTCAGTGGTCGCGGTCGTGTTGCCCTGGTTCCTCCCATCGGCTCTGAAGGAAACGAGTGACGCAAGTTTTCTGGCTCCTTGGTCTCAGGCGGCGGAAAGCGCGCCGCTGCACCTCTGTGGAACGGACGTAAATGGCCAGGATTTGTTTTACCGTCTGCTGTCTGGAGCAAGGGTGTCTCTCGGAGTCGGGATCATTGGAGCCATCATCAGCCTATTCGTTGGGACGCTCTATGGAATGGTCAGCGGTGTCGCCGGAGGACGGATCGATGCCTTCATGATGCGGGTGATCGACGTGCTCTACGCCATCCCACGGATCCTGCTGATCATGATCTTCATCGCCGCACTCGATCCCTACCTCAAAGAGTGGCTGGATGGAGCGCGTCTCGGGTTTCAGTCATCTGAGTGGATTGGGATGGAGAATCTGATGGGGGCCATGATTCCGTATTCACGTGTGCTGGTGATGATCGTCTCGCTCGGTCTCGTGGAATGGCTGACGATGGCGCGAATTGTGCGTGGGCAGGTGCTCGTTCTCAGACAGATGACGTTTGTCACGGCGGCACGAGCGATGGGTCAGTCTCGTTGGAAGCTTCTCTCCAAACATCTGCTCCCCAACCTCTCCACAATCATCCTGACCTACCTCACTCTCACGATCCCCGCCGTGATTCTGGATGAGTCCTTTCTGAGCTTTCTCGGTCTCGGCATCGAAGACCCGGCAGCAAGCTGGGGGTCGCTGTTGAAGGATGGGGCGCAGGTGATCAATCCAATTGAAAGCAAGTGGTGGCTGCTGGTGTTTCCTGCGGCGTTGATGTCCGTCACCTTGCTGGCACTCAACTTTCTCGGCGATGGACTTCGAGACGCCTTTGACCCCAAGAGCAGCCTATAATGGGCATTTCGGAGCCGACTGCGGGTTGACAGAGTGCCTGAAAGGCCCTTCCTTTTCTTGTCAGGGAACCTCGATCTTCATGGCTCAAAAACCTCAGAGACCAGACAGAGAGACTTCGGAATCGGAGTCAAACATCTCCCAAAGGGGAGTCAGCCAAGCTGTCGTTGAGTTGGTTCAGATGGAACGTGGGGGCTTGGTTTTTTGGGCAAGGCAGCGTTTTGAGATCGGCAGCGAACTTCAAGTACGAATGTTGCGGGCAAACGTTCCTCCTGAAGTCGCCCAAGGGGACCTTGGGGACGACGTCACATGGGCATCCATTCGTGGGTTCGTCGTGGCGTGTCGGGGTCAACGCCGGACTGACGGGTCCTTCGGCTTCAGGGTATCCTTGTTGCTGGATCCGATGATGGACGTGTCGACGTACCTGATCGAACAGGTGGGGGTCAGTTTCCTGTGCTTTCGACTCCGGGAGACTTTGGAAAGGTATTTGGCTTAAACTGACCAGGATTGCAGTATATTCTGGTAATTATGGGAGTTTGAGCGAGATTTGCTGATCTTGCCGTTCTCGCTTCCATCCCAAAAGTCGTCGAATCGACCTTTTCTTCGAAGGGCCCTTCTGGTCGGATCCTTTTGCGTCGCACTGCAGGTCTCGAATTCTACGTTTGCCATCGTGCTTTACGACACGGACAACCCTCTGCAGAACTCGACTGCGCCGGCAGGGATCCTTGAGGATGCAGGATGGCAATATCTGGGTTTGTACGGTGGTTTCCTTGGCACAGCCATCAGTCCTACGCAGTTCATCACTGCCCAGCACATTGGCGATCAGGGGAGCAGTTTCACCCAATCGGCGGCGTTTACAGGCGGGAGCGAAGTGGTTCACACGATCAATGCGGCGGCAAACGGAGGCGTCGGATTTTGGGACATTGCTGGCACCGACCTTCGGATCTATGAAGTGATGGGCTCAGGCTTCTCGGAGTATGCACCACTCTACACAGGCTTCGATGAGATGGGGAAAGGGATGGTCTTCTACGGACGAGGCAGCCCGAAAGGAGCCGAGGTCATCGAAGGAGGGGACCTCAAAGGGTGGCTGCACACTGGGGGAGATGGCGTGACGCGCTGGGGACAGAACACCGTTTCGGCTCTCACGGTGCTCGGGGGTGGGAGCCTGCTTGCAGCTTCCTTTGACGCAATCCCGGGAGTGAATGAGGCCACACTCTCTGTCGGGGATTCGGGAGGTCCCGTCTTCATTCTTGAGGGAGGGCAATGGAAATTGGCCGGCATCAACTACGCTGTCGATGGAGGCTTCGACACGAACAACGTCAAAGGTGACGGCTCCGAGTTTGGGGCAGCTTTGTTCGACCGAGGAGGCTTGTATCAAGGGTCGGATGCAACGTCATGGACCTACAATCCCGATCTTCCCACGGACAATCCATCGTCCATGTATGCATCTCGAATCTCCACGAGTGCCGCGCAGATTCAGGCCATCACGCTTGTTCCAGAGCCAGGGTCGATGCTCCTTGTCTTGGTAGGACTGATGTCAGCAGTGCTCGATAGGTTCATGCCGCATCGATTTCGGCAAAGATGAGGCGGCCAGCACTCGTCGGCAAGGCACCCGAAATCGTGACCGGCACGGTTTGTCCAATCTGGCCAGCAGCATGATTGACCACGATCATCGTTCCATCAGGCAGGTATCCCACGGCTTGGTGCTTCTCCTTTCCAGACTTTGAAAGCGACAACTCGATCTGATCGCCGGGGGACAACTCCGAGGTCATCGCTTGCGCGAGTTCCTTGAGGCTGAGCACGGTGATTCCCCGCAGTCTGGCCACTTGAGAGAGGTTGTCATCGTTGGTCAAAAGCCGGGCGTTGAGGTCTCTGGCCAAAGTGATCAACCTGGAATCGACCGTATCCTCATGGTCACCGTGATTGTCTTCGTGGATCGTTACGCGGAGCTTTTTGTCCTCCCGCAAAGCTGAGACTTGCTCCAGCCCTCGCTTCCCAACAATGGCTTTCGAAGGTTCGCCTGATTCGGCAGAACGCTGAAGCTCGTCCAAAACAAAACGGGGAATCACCAACGTCCCACTCAAAAACCCGGTCTCGACCAGACCTCGCACCCTACCATCCACAATCACACTGGTATTCAGCAACAAAGGTTCACCCTCAGCCCCATCCCGCCGGAAACGCACATAGGGAATTAGGAAGGCAAATTGCTCTCGATCACTTCGGAGCGCCAGCGTCATACCGAAAAACGCCAGCGTGCCGTAGATGCAGATTTCCACGACATTACGAAGGGCATCGAGGTCCGGCATGGCCTGAAACCACGGCAGTTGAAAAATTCCGATTCGGGTAATCAACCATGCGCAGAACAAGCCAATTGATAGACCGAAGGTGGCATGAGAGAAGTCGCTCAAAGTGATTCGAGCAAAGATGATCTCGATCACAAGAAGCAGTCCCATGAATGCCGCGCCCGAGAGCGCACCAATCCATGCCGGGCTTTGGAAACCCAATGCGATGGCGATTCCCAAGAAGACCGCCAGTGCAAAGAACACTGCACGGATCAAATTGACGGACCAGGTTCTTCTCATCGATTCGTGTCGGAATGGTAGCAGTCACGAAGCCATCCACCAAGTGAGAAGATCACCTCATCGTGAGTCGTCCCGGTCCATCACCCAGTTCGAGACACATCCGTGATGCGCCTGGGTCACCGTCGCCGCAAAGTCGGCCAAGTATCCACGGTTGTGGCGCACCGGCCAAACAGGAGGCTGGCGTGAGTCCAAATCTGCATCGACCTCAACAAGGCCTTCCAGCACATCAAATCGGATGACATCACCATCGATGACTTTCGAAATCGGGCCGCCCACGGCGGCTTCTGGCGTGCAGTGAACTCCAATCGCTCCATGAGACACACCCGATACCCGCGTGTCGGAGATCATGGCGACCTTTCCATCGAGTTCGGGTGTCGCCAAGGCGGCGCTTGCGATGAGAACCTCAGGCATTCCAGCGGCCACAGGGCCCAGGCCACGAAGGACGACGACATGGCCAGGAAGAATTTTCCCCTCTGCCGCCGCGTCACTGACCGCTCGTGCGTCATCGAAACAGATCGCCTTCCCTTCAAATTTGGGATTCGGCATGGAGGACACCTTGAAGACCATCCCTTCGGGAGCAATGTTTCCAAAGCAGATCTGCATGTCCGCAAAGTCTTTGAATGGCTTGCCCAAAGGAGCAATGAGCGCTTGCTCAATCGGGACATCACCAGCTTGCTCCAGATTGTCCCCAAGAGTCGTCCCGGTCACCGTCATTGGGCTTCCATCCAAAAGGCCCGCGCGGTACAAGTGCTTCAGGAGCATCGTGGTCCCGCCAATGCGATGTAGATCGACCATGGTTCCCGGCCCACGGGGGGAGAAGTTGCAGTAGACGGGTGTCTTTCGGCAGATCGCCTGCGCGTCTCTCAGACCAAAGTCGACTCCAGCTTCCCTGGCCAAAGCAAGGATGTGCAAGACGCCGTTGGTCGATCCACCCATCGCGGCGATCGCCGTCATCGCATTCGACAGAGCCGCTTTTGTGAGGATCTGTCGGGGCCGGAGATCCAGTTCGAGAAGTCGACGAACAGCGGCTCCAACCCTGGTGCATTCGGACCGTTTCTCGACATCGATGGCAGGGATCGACGACGTATCCGGGAGACTCAACCCCATGGCTTCGAGGGCAATCCCCCAGGTATTGAAGGAAGCCGCAATGCCGCATCCGCCAGGGCCGGGACAAGCATGGCGAATTATGTCTTCGGATTCCTCGGAGCTCATGGCGCCCTGCTGGGCCTTGGCTTGGGAGTCGTAGGCATCCAGAATGGTCACGGGCAGTCCCTTGTGACAGCCGGGGTGAATGCTGCCTCCATTGACAATCAGTCCCGGATAGTTGAGCCGGGCCAGAGCCATGGCGAACGCGGGGCCATTCTTGTCGCAGTGATGAAGGCCGACCATAGCGTCATAGCGATGCGCGCTTGTGACCATCTCGGCCCCGTTGGCCATCAAGTTTCTAGAACAGAGCGACGCCGCACCACCCTCGTGCCCTTGCGTGATGTTGTCACTCACAGGGGAGACGCCGAACGGGAATGCTCTCAGACCGGCGTCTTCACAGCCTTGTTGGATGGCTTTGGCGAGCTCATGCGCATGAACATTGCAAAGATTGCCGTCGAGCAAAGGAGTGGCAATGCCGACTTGGGGCTTGGTGAAGTCGTCGGGCTTGAAGCCCAAACCCCAGAAAAAGGCGTTCACCCCCCGCTGCCAGCCCTGCGTCAGCTCTTTCGAATTCCAGTTCAAATCCATAGGGAAGAAAGAAGGAGAGCAGCGAATCGTATGCAATCCCGAACCCGCTAGCCAGCTACAAAAAAACTCCCGATCAGTTGCCTGATCGGGAGTTTGCCGTCGCTAAAGCGACAGAAAGAATTAGAAGCTCACGCTCAAGGAAACACCACCGAAGATTTCGTTGTTGTGAGTGTTGTTGAGGAAGTTACGAGTGCGATCCGAGCTGACCCACGAGATGTAGGGAGTCAAGGATGTCGTAGGAGTCAGAGCGATAGGAGCGCTGAGGGTGAACTGGATGTGGGTGAAACCACTGGAAGGAACACCAGCAACTGGGACACCAACGTAATAGTCGTTGCCGAAACCAGCTTGGAAGGCAGGAACGAGGGACATCCAAGGGGTCACAGGGATCTCATAGGAAAGGTTCGTTTCGTAGTAGCTACCGCCGATGCGGAAGTCATAGAAATAACCGATATCCCAGTCAAAACCGACGAAGGAAGTTCCGAAGACGATCTGGAGTTCACCAGCATCTTTGACACCAAAATCAGTACCGAAAGGCTGAACACCATTCAACTGACCCGAATAGCTATTTGGGTAGAAGTAATGATTGTAACCCACGCTAAGTGTCCCGAAGCCAAGATCATAGTCCAAGCTGGTGTAGAGGTCGTATTCCGAATAGTCAAACGAGGCAGCAGGAGGGGCACCAAAGGTGTTTCCGCCTGCACCGCCGTCGATGCTCGTCAGCCAGAAAACGCCAACGTTCCAAGTCAGTTGCTCCGTGAGGGGCACCGCGAGGGAAAGGTCGGTGTAGACGCTGTTATCGGAGAACCACAGACCACGATAGTAGTTGCGGGTCATGTAGCCAACTTCGAGAGAAGCGCCTACGGTGTCAAAAAGAGCCGCTGGCTCTTCGACTGGTGGTGGTGGAGCCATCGGCGCCTTCCCGCTGACTCCAGCGAAGCTCATGCTCGTCGAAACGGCAAGAGCGGCGACCGATTTCACAAGGAGGGAGGTCATGGTATTGAGTTTCATTTGGTAGTTTGTTGTTTTGGTTTGTTGTCGATGACAGCTGGCCGGGAGACCCGCCATCAACTGAATCTGAACTAGCTCGATCCGTGCCAAGATGTTCAAATAAATCACGTGACCGACTTTAAACATCTCAACAGGAGGTTCGAACGACGGGACTTTGCGTTTTTTTATTTGAACGCGCAATGGTTTTCTAGTGTCTACAGTGAGCTTGGATATACAGCTCGCTGACTGTGAGCGTTTTACAGGACGAAAATATTTTCGTCGATCTGCGTTTTTCAGCCTTGCTCCCCTCCGAAAACGAAAAAGCCCCCAGGAGCAAACTCCTGGGGGCTAGATTGATTTCGGGTCTTTGGCCCGATCAGCTTTAGAAGCTGACGCTCAACGACACACCACCAAAGATCTCGTTGTTGGAACTGTTGTTGAGGTAGTTGCGAGTGCGATCCGAGCTGATCCACGAAATGTAGGGAGTCAGAGCCGCAGTCGGGGTCAGGGCGATAGGAGCACTCAGCGAGAACATCATGTGAGTGAAACCACTGCTGACGCCGTTGCCATTGATGGTCGCATTGTTTTGATTACCACCACCGGAATAGTAGTCATTGCCATAGCCCAGTTGGAACGCAGGAACCAAGGACATCCAAGGAGTCACAGGGATTTCATACGAGAGGTTGGTCTCGTAGTAGCTACCGCCGACACGGAAATCATAGTAGTAGCCAATGTTCCAGTCGAAGCCGACGAAGGAAGTTCCGAAGACGACGCTCAACTCACCAGCGTCCTTGACGCCGAAATCAGGATAACCACCTGCACCAATCACAGCCGCTGCACCGTTCATCGTGCCGGAAAAGCTGTTCGGGTAGAAGTAGTGACGATATCCAGCGCTGAGGGTACCGAAGCCTAGATCGTAATCCAAGCTGGTATACAAATCATAGCGGGTGTAGTCGAAGGAAGTCACTCCTGGAGGTGCAACTCGCGCAAAGTTGAAATGATTGCCATCATTGTCGAGATTGGTCATCCAGAGGGCTCCAAGATTCCAAGTGACCTGCTCGGTGAGAGGTACCGCCAGATCAAGGGCTGCGGACACAGTGTTGTCGGAAATCCACAGACCACGGAAGTAGTTGCGGGTCGTGTATCCGGTGCTCAGCGTGGCACCGATGGTGTCAAAAAGAGCGGCTGGCTCTTCAACTGGAGGTGGTGGAGCGATCGGTGCCTTTCCGCTGACTCCAGCGAAGCTCATGCTTGCCGAAACAGCGAGAGCGGCGACCGACTTCACCAGAAGGGAGGTCATGCTATTGAATTTCATGTTTACTTGGTTGGTTATGGTTTGGTTGGTTTTGTTTGGTAAATGTCGGGAGACTCATTACCACACGACGCAAACTACTCGTTTTCAGCCCATTGCCAAGATTATTTGTGAAAAATTTGAACGAGCGGCTTCTTCCAGGTGTCAGGGGTTTTTCCCCTCAATGACACGAGGTAAGTTACTGACAACGAGATTGTTGTCGCCGGTTGGGTAGCGCGGGGTGGACTAACTTAATAGCTCTTCGCAAAAACCACTCGCCGCATACTCGATTTTCCGGTTAAAAAGCAGCTTCCCTCCTCCAAATACTCGTCTCCATGAGGAATGCAGCGGATGGTGACTTTGAATTCCTTGCTGAGTTTGTCCTCATCCTCAGCGCTACCTGCCCAGTGCATGAGGGCAAAACCACCATGCGCCTCGGGCTTGTCGGCGTTTTCAGGCGTGAAGAAGGCCTTAAACTCATCGAAGGTCTCCAGTCGCTTGGTGTGCTCGTCACGTAGCGCGGTGGCTCGGGCGAGGATCGTCGCTTGAATCTCCTCCAGCGTCTCTTCCACGGAACGAAGGAAGGTCTCCTTGTCGATGAACTCCTTGTCTTTCGGTCCGCGATCACGCCGCGTCACCGCCACGCTCCGTTTCTCGATGTCACGAGGCCCAAGTTCCACACGAAGCGGAACTCCTTTCTTGATCCACTCCCAATTTCTCGCTCCTCCAGGCAAGTCACGCTTGTCCACATGCACCCGCAGCGGTTCCCCCGCAAAGCTGTGCGTCCGGAGGGTCTTGGCAAGCGCCTCGCAAGAATTGATCACCTCTTCCCTCGTATCCGGCTTGGGCGTAACGGGCAAAATGACGATCTGATGCGGTGCCACGCGGGGTGGGACGACCACACCGTCATCGTCTGCATGCGCCATGATCATCGTTCCGATGAGCCGTGTGCTCACGCCCCAACTGGTCGTCCAAGCGAACTCCCGCTGGTTCTCGCGACCCAGGAACTGGATGTTGGCCGCCTTGGCAAAGTTTTGACCCAAGAAGTGGGATGTTCCGGCCTGGATGGCTTTCCGGTCCTGCACCATGGCCTCGACGGTCAGCGTCTGCACCGCCCCTGGAAAACGCTCACGTTCGGTCTTCTCCCCTGCAATCACGGGAATCGCGAGATGATCCCTCAAAAACTCCTCGTACACCTTGTGCATTGTGGCGGTTTCTTCGCGGGCCTCGGCTTCGGTTTCGTGCGCTGTGTGACCTTCCTGCCAAAGGAATTCGGCGGTGCGGAGAAACAATCGAGGGCGCATCTCCCAGCGCATGACGTTCGCCCATTGGTTGATCAACAAAGGGAGATCACGATAACTCTCGACCCAGCGCGCAAAGGCCGCGCCGATGATCGTCTCCGACGTCGGACGGATGACATAGGGTTCCGCAAGCTCCCCCGTGGGCACCATTTTCGTCGTGCCATCCGGCTGCTTCTGCGCCTCCAGTCGATGATGCGTGACCACGGCGCACTCGGTGGCGAAGCCCTCGGCATGCTGGGCTTCCTTCTCCAAATAGCTCAGAGGAATCAAAAGTGGGAAGTAGGCGTTCACGTGGCCGGTGGCCTTAAAGTGCACGTCGAGCTGCTTCTGGATGTTTTCCCAAAGCCCGTAGCCCCAGGGCTTGATCACCATGCATCCTCGAACCTCGGAGTTCTCGGCCATGTCGGCGGCTCGAATGACCTGCTGGTACCATTCGGGAAAATCTTCTTCGCGGGTGGGGGTGACGGCGGTCTGGGGCTTGCTCATTCGATTCAAAGGTGGGGCATCGAACGTATGGGCTTTCCCACGCCGGTCAACGTCGCGTGAAACGATCTGGCGAAAGCATTTGATCCCCCGCTGAAGCGCCTCCCCCCTCCACCAAGTCGGCCACCATCTGACCCGTCACTGGGGCGAGGCTCAACCCCATCATCGCATGACCAGCGGCCACGATGACATTTCCCCACTTCCGGGGCCGTCCGAGATAGGGCAATCCATCCGGCGTGCAGGGACGCAGGCCTGACCACGTCTCCAACCCCTCGAAGTCGGCCTCCGTGAACGCCGGGAAGAACTCGCAAGCCGACCGGACGATTCCCTTCACTCTCGACAACCGCAGCGGCGCAGTCTTCCGAGTGATCTCCATGGTTCCCCCAAACCGAATCCCGTTCCCCACGGGAGTCACCGCCACCCTCGCCTCCGTCAACAGAGCGCAGGAACGGAGTGTCTGCGGCGTCTCGCTCAAGGTCACACTGTAGCCCCGACCCGCCTGCATGGGCAGATTCAACTCCAGATCGCACACCGTTTCAGGCGACCAGATCCCGGCAGACAGCACAAACTCATCCGCCTCGATCTGTTCCCCACTGGCTGTGATCACCGCGCAAACCCGCCCATTGTCGCACCGCCAGTGGCAAATCTCGGCCTCCCATGCGAACCGCACACCCGTCTCCTTCAAGGCCACTTCCAGCCCCGCCATGAACTGCTGCGGATCCAGGTGGCAATCCATCGGATACAAAACCGAACCCACAACGTCCATCTCGATGCCCGGCTCCCGCGCCGCTGTCGCTTTGGCGTCCAACACCTCGACCGGCAGTCCCAAGACCCGAGCCCGCTCCGCCATTCGAGCTTCTTCCTCAAGGCCTGCCTCGCTCTGGCACAGCATGAATAGCCCGTTCTCCTTCAGGCCAAAGTCCAGACCCGCTTCCTCCATGGCTCGAAACCCAGCCCGACTCCGAAGTTGCAATTCCGCCAACAACGGTCCCGCACGGTCGACATGAGACGACGTCGAGCCCCTGAAAAAGCGCCAGCACCACGCCGCAAGCTCCCAATCCAACCTCGGCTCCAAGTAGAACGGAGAGTCCGGCTTGAACATCCATTTCAAGGCCATGCCCACCGCTCCCGGGGCAGCCAGCGGCGTGAAGTGACTTGGCACCACCATTCCTGCGTTGCCGAACGAACACCCCCCACGAATGGCGGGCAAGCGCTCCACGACCGTCACTTCGTGCCCGCGCCGGGCACAGTGCCACGCGGTCGCCAGCCCGATCACCCCGCCTCCCACAATCACCACCCGGCTCATGCGATCCCTTTCCCCAGCGGATCGTCCGCTTCGACCACCAGGGTCGTCTCGCCCGTGATCCAGGCTTGTCCCGTGACGGTCACCACCACTCCATCGCCATCCAACCGACCCGCCGCCTCAAACACCGTCCCAATCACGCCCTCCTGCCGCCAGACTTCTCCCGGCTGCAGTTTTCCGTCCCCGATCAAGCACGCGATCTTGGCACTGGTACCCGTCCCACAGGGCGAGCGATCAAACGATCCTCCCGGGCACAGCACGAAGTTCCGCCCATTGTTTTCGGCATTCAGCGCAGGCCCTGTCAGCTCCACATGATCCACGCCGGCAAACCCCGCTTCATTCACGGCACACCGCAGCGCCTTCGAAAAGCGCGTTAGCATTTCCACGTTCGCCCATTCCAGCTCCAATCCGTGATCTTCGGTCAAAAAAAAGCCATTCCCACCATATGCCACGTCGCCTCTCACCTCCCCGATCCCCTTCACCCGCAACGCCACATCCTTCGCGATCCGATGACTCCTGACATTCTCCACCGACACCCGGCCATCCGCATGCCAAGTCGCGACAACCACTCCAGCTGGCGTCTCGATCCGGTGCTCCCCTGGCTCGATTCTCCCCAGATGCGCCAGCGTCCGCACCAATCCCATCGTTCCGTGGCCACACATGCCCAGCACGCCCACGTTGTTGAAAAACACCACGCCACAGGCGTTCGCATCCCCCATGGGCGGCAGCAAAAGAGCCCCCACCCAGTGCTCGCCACCGCGCGGCTCCAGCATCAGGGATCGCCGAAACCCGTCTCCGTCGTTCTTGAGCCAGTGCACCGCCCTCTCGACCGACCATGGCGATTCATCCTCGCTCCACGGCCCATCCAGCACCACGCGCGTCGGTTCCCCCGCCGTGTGCGAATCGATGCAACGGATGCGCTTCATCGTCAGTTCCTCAAACAGGCAGCACTCATCTTCCAGATATCCCACGCCTTCTCCCAGTCGTCTGCGACCGAAGCACCCATCCCGCGATCAAAATCGGCACAGCCCAAGTGAGTCAGGTGCCTGCAGATACCCGTCATGGCCGAAGGCCTGAAATCGCTCCCCAACCCACCCCCGGACCAGAGGTGTCCGGTACACCCGACTTGCAATTCATCAAGCACTCCAAATACCTCGCAGAAAGGATCTCCCCGCTTGCACTTCAGGTGGCTCTTCCCCCTGATTTCCCAAGGGCATGCGACGCAAGTCGCATCATTCTCCGCCAAAACTCACCAAATCACGGCGCTGTCCTCAATATCGAAGCAAACGCGCCGAACCTCACTCCGAGACTACGGAATCGCCACCTCCACCGTGCCGAACAACCGCGGCGTCACTGCTGGATCGAATGGCTCATCGTGAACCACCCGCTCCCACTTCGCATCGACCGGCGTCACCGTCGGCATCGAAGTCAGGTCCATCCATGAACCCATCGACAGATCCGCGCTCTTCTTTGGCGTGTAAGCCAACCCACTGCCGATTCGCCGCAGGAACTCAAACCGGAACACGCCCATCAGTCCCGCGTTCGGGGCACGCGTGATCACGGGCAGACCCGCCGTTCCCGCACCCGGCTCCATCACTCGCCAATCCGCCGAGCCTAGATCCATGTTCAATGCGTACTTCAGCAAGTTCGCCACGCCATCGTGATGGGGCGTTGAATTGATCGTGCCGTCGGCACCGAACAGCCCGGCCAAGTCCATGGTATGCTTAAACAACTCGGCCGCTGTAACTTGGGGTGCTTGAGCAAACTTCAGCGCCAACACGCGAAACCGATTGTTTTCTTCGGTGAAGCCGCCGCCCAAGGTTGGCGTGAATGAAATCTCTTCACCGGCAAAAAGGCGCCGGGGCTGGATATCAACATTGGATGAACTGAAATGCTCGATCGGATCACTTCCCAGTTGGAAGCTTAGGTCTTTGCTTCCCGGGCCCCCGATGAGGACAAAGCCAGTCACCACTACGTCGTGATCAAACGAGAAAGTCAGCTTTCCCGGACCCTGCAAATCCGCGCTCGCAAATGCCGTGTGTTCGCCACTCAATCCGTAACCACCCGTTCCTCCGTGCGCCGTCAGTGAGGTTCCTGTTTTGGCAGAGACGACGTAGACGAAGGGCTCTCCAATCACAGAGGAGTCGGACACACCTTGGGTCTCTGAAAGCAGATCGCCGGAGGTCTTTTCCCAACTTGAAGAGGTGTTTAGTTGTCCCCAGTTTGAGTCCATTGCCGTTTCTGTGGGGTCACCGTTCCCAGCAGTCATGTAGGGAGGTGCACTTGGATCATCAGCCGCAGGCGAGGCAAAATTCAGCACTCGAATAGGCGCAACCTCCAAGCTGAGAACACGAAACCGGTTGTTGAGTTCTGTGAAGGCTCCACCTGAGGTGGGGGTGAAAGAGATGGCCTGTCCGGTTGGCACGATCTGATGCGGGATGCGTATGTTTCGTCCTGCAAAGGTTTGAACAGGACCTCCGGCAATCTGCACATCAACACTTTCTCCTCCTGGTCCCCCCGTAAGCCGGAACCCGGAGAAAATAATATCGACGTCAAAAGTAAACGATAAAACGCCTGGACTCTGGAGGTCGGAGCGCTGATCGACACTTGCCTCGCCAAGGAGACCGTAACCACCACCGTCTCCATTGAGAAAAAGTTCCGTTCCAGTGTTTGCGGAGACGGTGTAGCTAAAGGTCGAACCAAACGTCGCCACATCGTTGACCGCCTGTGTTTCAACCAATGGGAGACCGCTGACTTTGCGCCAATGGGGTCCCGAGCCCGATTGTGCCCAATTGCTATCCGTGCCCGTATCCGTTGGGTCTCCGTTGCCAGCAGGCGTGAATGGCGGCGCGCCAAGTTCATCGGCCAACGGCGACGTGAATTCGAGAGGAGCCGCGTGGCAAAGCTCCAAAGCGACGCTCCCAAGAACGCACAATTGCAACAACCTCTGTTTCATATTTAGGGGGGTGGACTAAGATTAGCGTATCGGGTCAAAATATCTCGGTCAACCTTTAAGACCAACGCATCAACGCTCCCACCGCAAATACGGCGCCGACACGTTCAGCGCGATGCCGTTTTCCTCCTGCCGGTGCGTGCTGACGAAGTCCACTCGCTTCGCGCTCTCGGGCACGCGGATCACCGCCTGGATGCCGCCGTCGCCTGCTCTTTCCATCGGCACCGACTCCCAACGGTCATACTCGGCCGCGTAGGTGTAGGGCGGTGAACGGTCGATGCACCACGAAAGCCGGTTTTCATGCGGCTCGACTCCGGGGGAAAAGGTCGCGGTCACGGTCAGCTCACGCTTGGCCGCGTTCCACTCCATCGCCATCACCGGCGGAGCCACGAGGGATCGCTCCCCTTTGAAGTGATGGAGCGCAAAGGCGAGCAGGTTCTCGTCCGCCTCGGGTTGGGTGGGTGTTTGGAGGGTGAAGCCGCTCGTCTTCGGTCCGCCGTGCTGACCGCCGGGCAGGATGAAGACGGGGAAGTCGGGATGTTGCCGGCCCATCTCCGCCAAGCCCGGGCAGACGTTGTCGTTTGTCCCGACGTGGTAGAGATACTCCAGTCCACGGGCCTTCACCGCGTCGAGATGCTTCGCGATCAGGCACATCCCCCAGGCGCGGTCATTCATCGCCAGCATGTCGTCGTGACTCCAACCCGCCGCTTCCGCCTGCTCCACCGTGATGGCTTGGTCCATGCGACGCTGCTCGCGCTCCTCCAGGGCTTGGCGCGCCGTGTCCGGCAGGCCGAGCGGATTCGGTCCCGGCGGCAATTGATCGAGAAACGCCGCGTTCATCTGCATCTCCTCCTCAAGCGAACTACCACGCAGATAGGCCCCGCCAGGATTGGCGAGCATCGGTGCCACTACCGGAAAGATGCCCGTGAACCGTGCGTCGTGAATCCCACAGATCGCCGCCCCCACGCCACGCTTCGATCCGCCTGTGGCGATCACTTTCTTCGGCGCAAACGCTTCCGACTCTACCATCGCCGCTGTCAGCGCCCGCATGTCGCTCATGCCCCAGATCCACGCGGGCGTGTAGCGGTGGTCCTTGGTTTTGAGCAGATGCTCCTTCATCCCGCGATGCAGGGTGCCCTTCGGCTCCATCGCATCGATCGTGCT
This sequence comes from uncultured Verrucomicrobiales bacterium, assembly GCA_963976915.1. Lineage (GTDB taxonomy): Bacteria > Verrucomicrobiota > Verrucomicrobiia > Verrucomicrobiales > Verrucomicrobiaceae > CAXBNA01. The sequence continues at coordinate 17,377 of CAXBNA010000001.1, read as the reverse complement.
CATGCCAACCATCACCACACCGACGCCATGCTCGATCAGCAACTCCAGCATCGCGCCATTGGGCAGTGCGGGTTTCAATGCCAGGCCCATGTTCCCGACGACCACAGTCTCACAAGGCCCGCCGTCCTCGGGCACACAAAGCGTGACCGGCAAACGCACCGTTTGCCCCGGCCACCACTCGCACACTGTGATCTCGATCAGCTTCTGCCGAATTCCCGGATGCTTCGCCGCCGGCTGCCACTCCTGAATCACCCGTGTCTCCAACGTCGAGGGATCGCGAATGGCTGCCATGTCGAAGTGCGCCTCCGCGCGAGCCACGAGCGGAAGAAAAGCCAGAGAGAGGAAAAGTGATCGAAACTGCATCTCACGGAAACGGAGAACCCACGGCCAATCGTGCGCCAATCATGACGACACCTTCATCCCTCCCTCCGCAACTTCACCGTCCAAACCCAGGCGACGGTACGCCGCTCTGCGTTTTATTCGCCATTGCTTAGCTGCTGGAGAACCGCTGACAATCGTTCACGATTTTTCTGCCAGTGAGGTATTCTCTCATCATTGAAAGATGGTGAGCGGCGGCGCTCATCCAATAATTCGATCAGTTTACGAGCCTGAAAGCCCAAGGGACCAATCGGCACTTTGGCTTTCATGCGGTTGGCAACCACCCGGATTTCCTCCTTTGGATTTTCCACAGCGCAACTCTTTGGTTAACCCGTTGATTCAGGTAGCAATCTCGCGGTCCCCGGATAGGTCAATGGTTGAACAAGAACGCCGGTGAATTGATCAGTGCCCACGTCAGATCCTGAGCGGCGGTGAGCCGCTTGTGGGTCAGCTGGTCCTTGCTCAGAGCGGCGTCGCGGCGGAGTTGGACGAGCTTGGGATCAATCACGATAGGCGCCTGGGCGGCCTCGTGCTTCTTCTCCAGTGCGATCAGTTGGGGATCGATTGGGACGGGCTTGCGCGCAGCAACGAGCGTCTTCTTGGCTCCTTGGTAGCTGCGATCTTGGGCGAGGAAGTGGGCTTCGACGGCGGCTTTCTGTTCAGGTGTGCGTTTGGCGGCTGGCACCTTGAGCGCCGCGATCACGTCGGCAGGCGCGCCGAAGCGGATGGTCGGGCTCTTCGTTACCCAGAGACGGAATTTGCCGATGTTGTACTTGCCGCCATTTTGGTAAGCCTGAATCAGCTGGAAGGTGAACTCGGTCCCGCCTTCAAAACCGGCAGGCTTCGCCGCGTTGAACGTCGCCTCGTGACGGAAGCCCTGCTCACCTGCGACCGCCCAGCCTTTGTCGCGATTGTTGGCCTTGAGGGCGACCGAGAGATCAAAGCCCTTCTGAGTGAAGTCCGCCGTCGGATTGCTGAGCGCCACATTGGGAGACGGGTTTTTCACCTTCGCGTCGACCGGCTTCTGCGTGACTGAGAACTCGCTGAGCACAAAATTGCCATCCGGCGCCGTACCCGGTCCGTTGCTGGCAAGGCGGTCGTCCGGCAGGACTTCGAGCTTGAAGCCGGTGATGCCGGAAAGGTCGGTCTTGGCGCGAAGCTGGTAGTTGCCAGTCTTCTGCTCGCTCTCAGGCAGTGGGGTGGCAAGTACCGAGCGGTCTTTTTGGACCTCCAGTTTCGCCACGCCATTGGCACGGGCAACGGTCACATCGAGCGGAATCCACTCCGTCGTCAGGTCGAGGTAGTTCTCCCAGGCGGGTTGCGACGCGGGGGCTTTCTCAGCAGCGGCTTTCACCGCAGCCTCAGCCTTGGCGATGTCGGCGTTGCGGGCTGCCTCCTTCTTCGCGATGTCGGGCGCGATCTTCTTCTTGTGGGCTTCAAGTTCGGCCTTCGTGGCAGCAATGAGATCGAGGCGGGTCTTTTCTGCCTTCGCGATGTGGGGCTTCTGCTCCTCCTCCTTTGCCGCCCATTCTGCGGCGAGGCGTTTGTTGTCATCATCCATCCCAGCCATCGCCGCCAGCGCCGCATTCACTTCCTTACCAGTCGGTTTGCGGTTGAGCACGCGGATGAAAATCTCCTCGATGAGCTTGTGGTCCTCGGGGTGGGCCTTCACCAATTCGGCGATGGCGTTTTTCGGATCGCTGATGGCGTCGCCCACGGTGGGGCCGGACATGAGGGCCATGATGGGGCCGAGATTGACGTCGTTGCTGCGCTCGCACTCGCACACGCTTTCGCGGGCGGGCTTGCCGAAGTTGGCGAGGAACCCGTCCTGCAGTTTGGTTTGCCCGTCGGCAAGCTGGGCGGCACGGGTCCCTTTGGCCACACCGGGAATGTTGGGCATCGAACCCGTGACGGCAAACACCGAATCAAACAGCACCTCGGCGGGCAAGCGGCGCGCCTTGGCGTGGGAATAGTTGATCGTGTCGTCTTCGTTCCACTTGTTGGTGTTCAAGCTGAGCTGATAGGTGCGGCTCTGGGCGATGAGGCGCATCAGATGGCGCACATCGAAGCCGCTTTGGACAAACTCATTCGTCAGGTATTGAAGCAGCTCGGGATTGGTCGGCGGGTTGCCCGCGCGGATGTCATCGATGGGCTCAATGACGCCGGTGCCGGTGAGGTAACCCCAGATGCGATTGGCATAGCTCATGGCGAAGTAGTCGTTCTCCGGGCTCGTCATCCACTCGGCAAACTGGGTGCGCCGTGACGGCGCCTTCTTGCTCACAAGCTGGGTGTCATAGGGCACCTTCGGCTCCACCGGTTGCTGGGTGAGGAGGTTCTTCACTTCGCCCTCGTTGTTGTCACTGACGATCTCGTAAAGCGGTTTGGCGCCCTCGACGGCGGTGCCGCCGATGTTCTTGTTCCCGCTGGCAGGATCGCGCTTCAAATCGATCTGCGCGAAGAAGGCGGCGGTTTCATAGTATTGATTGAGCGTCCACTTCTCGAAGGGGTGATCGTGGCACTTGTTGCAATTGAAGCGGGTGGCCAGGAAGAGGTGCGTCGTGTTTTCCACCAGCATTTCCGGGTCGCGCGTGATCTTGTAGTAGGCGGCGGCCGGGTTGTCCTTCGTCGATCCCGAGGCGGTGATGATGCTTTTGGCAAACTGGTCGTAGGGCGTGTTCTTCTCCACGTTGTCACGGATCCAGTCGCGCAGGATCTTGACGCCCTCGGTCCCGAGGAACTTGCTGTTCACCTGCAGCATGTCCGCCCACTTATTGGCCCAGTGATCGACGAAGTCGGGGTTGCCGATGAGCGCATCGATGGCGGCATTGCGCTTCACACGCAGAGGGCGTGTGTCGGCGAGGAAGGCGCGTACGGCTTCAGGCGAGGGCGGCAGGCCGGTGAGATCGAGGTGAAGGCGACGGAGGAAGTCCTCGTCGGAGCAAACTTCGGACGGTTGGATCTTCATCCGCTCCCACTTCTGCGCCACGAGTTCGTCGATCCGGCTCCAGGTCTCGGGCTCCTTCCAAACGAAGCCGGAACGGTCGCCCATCACCGTGATGGTGGTGGCGGCGTACGCGCCTTCGAAGCGGGCGAGCACCGGGGCTTCCCCACGGCGCAGCGAGGTCATCAGGCCTTGCTTGTCGGCTTCGATGACTTCGATGTTGCCGCTGTCGAGGTAGGACTCGGCGGTGACGTCCTTCACCTTGCCGTCGGCGTAGCGCGCAATGACACGCATCTGCTGACGGGCACCGACGCGTTCAATAATGGGGTTTTTCGGAAACATCTCGATGCTGGTCACGCGGGGCGTCGTGAGGTCGAGCTTCGCTCCCTGGCTGATCCAGGCCTTGAGCGTTTCGTAGTAAAGCTCGCCGGGGACAGTGAGTTGTCCTCCCTCATGCGGCACGGAGCCGCTGGCCTTGAGGAGCATGAGCGAGTGCTCCGGCGCGGCCGGATTCGCGCGGCGCGAAGAAAGTTCATCGGCGAAGGCGAGCACATCGAACACGGGGTCGTAGCCGCGAAGCGAGAGCTTGAAGCCGACCTTGCCGTCCTTCGCCCCGTGACAGGTGCCCATGTTGCAGCCGAGCTTCGAGATGACAGGCATCACATCGCGGACGTAATCCGGCTCCAGCGCCTTGGTCATGCCGCTGACTTCGACGGGCACCTTCGCAGTCTTGCCCTCGAACTGAACCGTGACGACCTGTTTGCCATCGCTCTTTGGCCGGACCATGCCGCGCTCATCGACACGGAGGACGGCGGACTTGGCCGGAGAAATCTTCGCCATCCGAGTGATGTCTGCCGAGGAGCCATCGGACATTTTGGCAGTAACAAGAAGCTGCGCATATTCGTTCGCCTCCGTGATTTGGACGGTCTTCGGCTCGACCACGATGGAGGCCACCTTCGGTCCGTCGTGCAGGAACTCCTCCCCGAGGTCGTTATCGACCTGGGGCCGCACGGTGTCGTCCGCGATGACCTCGCTGGCGGCAAGCTGGCGCTCCTTGACCAGGGGCACGCTGGCGAAGGTTTTCGCGATGGTGCCGCCTGCGACATCGACCAGACGGATCTGGCCGTCCTGACCGGCTGCCGCGAGTGTTTTTCCATCGGGACTGAAGGCCACGCTGTAGACGCCACCCGGCACCTCGATGCTGGCCAGTTGCTTCACGTCCTTCGTCACAAAGTCCTCAACGATCTTTTTCTGGTCGGCGTTCTGGCTCTGCACCCGGGTTTCGAGCACCGCTTTCAATTCCTTGGTCAGCGTGCCATCAAACTCCGCGCTGTAGAGGTTCACGCGGCCTTTGCCTTCGTGGCTGGCTCCAGCAGCGATGCGTTTTCCATCGGGGGCGTAGGCAACGCCGAAGATGCGGCCCTCCATCGCTGGGAATTTGCGGATGAGGTTGGCGTTGTCCCCAATCACGCGTTTCGTGAGCCGCTCCATTCGATAGATCTGCGGAACACCGTCGGTCCCGCCGATGAGCACTTCCTTGCGGGTGGGGTGACTGGCGAGCGCTTGAACGCCGCCCTTGAGGGCACCGGGCGTGATTGACGTGATGTTGTCGATGAACCGCTGCGTGGCCACCTCGGTCAGCTTCACGCTCATGTCGCGGCCGCAGGAGACGAGGTGCTTGCCGTCGGGGCTCCAAACGGTGTCGAGGACCCAGTCGCTGTGGCCGCCCATGAAGAGCGTTTCCTCACCGGACTTGGCGTTGATCACACGCAGGGCGTTGTCGGCGCAACCAAAGGCGATGGAGTTGCCGTCGGGCGACCAGCTCGCGCCATAGACCGTGTCAAAGGTGATCGACTTGGAGAGCTTGAGCTCCTTCTTCGCCACGTCCCAAATCTGGATCTCTCCCATGCGCGCCGGACTGCCACCGGTGACGGCGATCATTTGTCCGTCGGGCGACCAAGCGAGCTTTTGGATGCGCTCGGACAATCCGACCAAGCGGGCGGCAATCCCGGAACCGTCCGCCTTGTGAATCAGCACTTCATGGTAACCGGCCACCGCGAGGAATTTGCCGTCGGGCGAGTACTCCACCGAAGTCACCGCGGGTGGCGTGACGTAGACCGGAGGTTTTTCCATCGTGAAGGCATAGCTTGCCTTGGCGGATTCCGGCGTGTCATCGGTGGCTCCTTCCTCCACCCATTTCCGAATGAGAGCGATCTGGCTTTCGTGGAGCGGATCGCCCTTGGGCGGCATTTCCGCCTCGCCATCGACCGGCGTGGAAACGGTCAGGAGGTAGGACTTGTCCGGCTGGCCCGGGACGATGGCGCCGCCTTCCTCACCCCCCGCGAGGAGTTTGGCAAACTCCGTCATGACGTAGTCGCCCTTCGCCTTCGCCGGTTGGTGGCAGCCCGTGCAGTTGGCCTGCAGGATCGGGCGGATGTCCTTGTAAAAGGAGACCGGGTTGTCTTCGTCGGGCGCTTCACTGTCCGCTGGCGCAGCGTGGAGTACAGCTGAGGCGAACAGCGAGCCCAACAAAAGCGTGCTGTGGCGACGGAAAGTGGAAAGGGATGTCCAGGTCATGACGGGTCAGGGAAAGGGCGGGAGGGTACGGCGAATAGACGCGGTGTCTTGCGGCTGGAACCGCGGGAAATGACGGTCGCAGACGCACGGCGCTTTCCGCCATGGGCAGGGCAGAATCATGCAAACGTCATCGCAACACTCGCATGGGTTTGAGTGATTGGCACGGACGCTCCAACGAGATCGCCTTTGGACATTAGCTTATCGGTCGCGACCTCTGAGATGCCGCAGCGGCTCTTCAAGAGAGCCACGGAGGAAAGAGATGTCGGCTTCCCGCCATCCCATGCGAGGCTCGACAGCGGGCAGGTGATCTGGCGCACCGCTTAGCATCCTGTGCTCACCGGTTGTCATTCCCTCCCCGCCGAGTATGTTCCCCGCCCTTTTTCCCGCCTCTTTCTCATGCCCCGCGTCCACATCAAAACCTATGGCTGCCAGATGAACGAGCGCGACTCCGAACAGGTGTCGCAAATGTTCGTCGAGCGTGGCTACACGATGACACCGTCCGACTCGGACGCGGACGTGGTGTTGATCAACACCTGCTCCGTGCGCGACCAGGCGGAGCAGAAGGCGATTGGCAAGATGGGCATGATCCAGCACCGGCGCAGCCCGCTGGTCGCCGGATTCATGGGCTGCATGGCGCAAAGCCGCGGAAGTGAGCTGGTCGAGAAGTCGAAGGTCGATCTCGTGGTTGGCACGCAAAAGTACCACCGCGTGGTGGACTACGTGGATGAGATCATTCGCGCCAAGGAAGCGAAGCTCATGGACGAGGAGCGATTTTCCATCGTCGATATCGAGGAGGAGGAATCCTCCCAGAACACGATCCGGGACCACAAGCTGAAGGAGAAACAGGCGACGGCCTTTGTCTCCATCATGCAGGGCTGCAACATGAAGTGCACCTTCTGCATCGTCCCCTACACCCGGGGCGGCGAGCGCGGCCGCCCGATCGCGGAGATCGTGGAGGAGGTGAAGCGGTTGGCGGATCGCGGTGTGAAGGAAGTGACGCTGCTCGGTCAGATCGTGAACCTCTACGGTCGCCACGAATTCCCCAAGGTGAACGACAAAAGCCCCTTCGTGCAGCTTCTCGAAGCCGTGCATGAGGTGGATGGTATCGAGCGCATCCGCTTCACCAGCCCGCATCCGATTGGCTACAAAGCAGACCTCATCGAGGCCTTCACCTATCTGCCAAAACTCGCAGAGCACGTTCACCTGCCCGTCCAGAGCGGCAGCAACGAGATCCTCAAGAAGATGCACCGACCCTACAGTCGGGAAAAATTCATCGACCTTGTGCAGCGCATCCGCGAAGCACGTCCCGGGATCGCGGTCACCACGGACGTCATCGTCGGCTTCCCCGGCGAGACCGAGGCGCACTACCTGGAGACGCGGGAACTCTTCGATCAGATCAAGTTCGAGAACGCCTTTGTCTTCCGCTACTCGAAACGCCGCGACACACCGGCCGCCGCGATGGATGAGGAGATTCAACTCCCCGAGCGCGTGAAGGAGGAGCGCAACCAAGACCTGCTGGCACTGGTGAACTCTCATGCCCTGCCCAAGTATGACGAACTCGTTGGACAGGAAGTCGAGATCCTGTGCGAAGGCCTCAGCCGCCACAACAAGGAGCGCCTGACCGGTCGTACCCGGACCAACAAAATCGTGGTCTTCGAGGGCAACGAAGCCCGTCACACGGGCGAGCTGCTCAATCTCCGCATCGACCACACCCAGCACTTCACGCTCTACGGGGAACTGATGCTGGCGGAGTGACAGACACTACATTTCCGCTCCAAATTTGCAGTAGAGGCCGCAAGCCCGCACTGCAATCATGACTCGTCTGGACGCAGTTCACAGCCCGTCCGACGATCGCAATTCACCTTGCGCATCCCCACCTTCAACCCCGACAATCCCCCCATCATGATGCAATTCCTCTCCGTCCTCATCGGACTCGTCTGTGCAGTCCTCTTGGTGCCAGGCCTGATTCCCTTCCTCGGCTGGTCGCTCTGGTTCACGCTTGCCGGCTGCATCGTTGGCATCATCTTTGGCTCCTTCTGCCAACGAAAGATCGGCCTCACGATCAATGTGGCCGTGGCGCTCGTTGCAGCACTTCGCCTTATTCTTGGCGGCGGAGCCTTCTAGCAGCAGCGGCTAACGATCGGCCGTCGCCACGGCATCGCGATCTCTGGCCTCGAATTCCGCGAGGGCATTCTGCAGTTCCTCAAGCTTGGCCGGCTCGGCATCGGCGAGGTCCTTCGTCTCGTTCGGATCACGGGCGAGATCGAACAGCTCTTTCTTCCATTCCTTGCCCTTCAGGATCGAGACGAGTTTCCAATCTCCCACCCTGACGGCTTTGCTTTTGAATTTGGGACCCTGCCAGTAAAGGCGGCGCGGTTCCGGCACTTCGCTACCGGTCAAGAGCGGCCATAAATCCCACCCGTCCCATTTCAGGTTCTGGCCGGGCACATGCCCCGCCAATCCACACAGAGTCGGCATCCAGTCCACAATGTGGGCAGGACTGTCGAAATGACCCGGAGCCAGTTCACCCGGCCAAAAGGCAAGGGTCGGCACCCGGATTCCACCCTCATACACGTCTCCCTTTTTTCCCCGAAGCGGCGCGTTTTTACCCGGAAGCGATCCTTCCGGGTAGCCGTCGCTAGGATACTTGGTGTCATTGTTTTCCGCAGTGCTTCCGCCGTTGTCGCTGGTAAAGACGAGCAGCGTGTCTTTTTCGTGGCCCGTCTGTTTCAGTGTCTCAACGATCCGTCCCACCATGGCATCGAGATGGATGATGCAGGCCGCATAGTGACGCGGCACGTCGCCCACGATGGTTTCCGGCACGAGATCCAGATAGGCTTGGGGTTCCTTGATGGGCAGATGGATGGCCGTGTAGGGAACGTAGAGGAAAAAGGGGGCCTCGCCCCGCTCCTCCAGCCACTGGATCGCCTCCTCGGTGATCAAGTCCGTGACATGGCCTTCCTCGGAGAATCGCTCTTCATTGCGGTGCCAAGTGAACGCAAAGGGACCGGTTTTGTACGAATGATCCCAGGGTCCCACCCCTCCGGCAAGCGATCCATAGCTGTGGTCGAACCCAAAGTGATTCGGGCCCCACTCGGGCATTGAGCCCAAGTGCCATTTGCCGGTCAAACAGGTGTCGTAGCCCTGCTTCTTCAGAGCCCGGGCGAGCGTCTCAGTGTCGAATGGATAGGTGCGATTGTTGTTGGGATTGGCGACTCCGAATCGCGACCAGTAGCGCCCGCTCAGCAGTCCCGCCCGCGTCGGCGTGCAGACCGGCGCCACGTAGTGCTGGGTCAGTTCCACGCCCGCATCGCGAAGGCGGTCAAGATGGGGCGTCGGAGCATTGCCACCATGAAATGCCACATCGGCCCAGCCCAGATCGTCCGCGATGATGAAGACGAAATTGGGTTTTGCGGCGGCGGTCGCCGACAACGCCGCCACCGCAAAAGGGATGACCACGAGAGCCCTTGACAGTGATCGAAACCTCATGACTTCGGAGTCACCGCAGGTTCTGGCATCGCCTCAAAGGCTTCTTTGACCGGCTTGCCGTCAAAGGACTCAGGAATCGGAACTCCGAGCAGCCAAAGAGCGGTCGCAGCGGTGTCGTAGGTGGTGACCAAGCGCTGGATTGCATGGCCCTTTTTGACCCCGGCACCCCAAGCGACCCAGGGAATGTTCATGTCGTCGGGAATGTTTTCCCCGTGGCCCTTTTCGTGCCCCCCGTGATCGGCAGAAATCAGGATCACGGTGTTCTCAGCGATGCCCGCTTGCTTCAGTGCCTTCGTGATTTGGCTCAGCGCTTGGTCCGTCACCTTGAGGGCTTCTTTTTGCTCGGGAGATCCCCAGCCAGAGGCATGACCGGCTTTGTCGGGATCAGGAAAGTGGATGAAGCAAAGCTTGGGCTTGTGCTCAAGGATGTAAGCCGCCGCCTGCCCCGCAATGATTTGGGAGGTGGAGGCCGCTTTCAACTCTTCAGGTGGCACGGGCCCCGGCTTCATCGGACCGCCGAGATTGAACTCGTCCAGACTGTCCTTCACCCAGAGGTGACGAAACTTGATCTTGCCCACAAACATCGCGGTGGAGGTGGCGGGATCCTGCGCACGGGCCAGTGTAAACACCGTGGGCACCTTCACGGGCCCTCGAATGGCCAGATAATCGTTCCAGAGGATCTGATGCTTGTCCGGTCCCACCCCCGTCAGCATGGAGGTGTGGGAGGGGAGCGTCTTCGGTGGAAAAATCGTGCTGGCTTCCCAAGTGACCGATCCCTCGGCCGCAAGCCGCTTCAGGGTGGGCATCTCGCTTTCGGCGATCACGGTCGGTTTCGCACCGTCAATGCTAATGATGATGACGTGCTCAGGCTGGGGTGCAGCGGCGGCATGGATGACGACGGTCAGGGAGAGGACAATGGAAGCGAAGGTACGCATATGAAAGAGGTTGAAGAGGTCGGTGCCGGGTGGCGAGAGCAAAAACGCGACCGCGAGTAAACATCTCGCAAACTGAATGCGCGGGTTGCGCCCGGCTTTGCCCTGAGTTCCAATCAGGGAATGTCAGAACCCGCCCAACCCCCAGCCCCCATCGTCACCCGGGTGTCCTGGGCGCTGTCGTTTGCTGCGTTTCGCTGCGTGGAGGCCCTTCTCTCCCTGCTGCCCTTGGAACTCATCTCCCGAATTGGCGGCGCCATCGGATTCGTGCTCTACTACTTCGTGCCTGGCGGGCGGAACATGGCCCTGCGCAATCTCCGAATCGCCTTCAAGAACGAAAAAAGTGAGACCGAAATCCGGCAAATTGCCCGGAGGCACTTCTCCTCCATGGTCAGCAATCTTCTCTGCGGCATCAAACTCCCGATGATGACGGAGGAGGCCATCGCCGCACGGGTCACGACCGAAGGGATGGAGCATGTCCACGAGGCCATTGCCGCGGGCAAACCAGTCGTCCATCTCATTTCCCACCTGAGCTGCTGGGAGTTGATGACCCAAACGCCCAGCCTTTTTGTTTTTGGAAAAAAGGCCTCCAGCGTCTATCAAACCATCCGCAATCCACACATCAACGCCCTCGTTCTCCGGCGACGTGAGCAGCGCGGGTACAGGCTCTTTGATCGTCAGGAAGGTTTTCATGGCCCGGTTCGCTTTGTGCGCGAAGGCGGGCACATTGGCATCCTCATCGACCAGAACGCAGGCGACCACGGTACGTGGGTGCCCCTTTTCAATCGCCTCGCCTCCACCACCCCCATCGCGGCCCTCGTCGCGAGACGAGGCGGGGCAGTCATGCTCCCCCTTTCGGTCTATGACGACGGCCCTGGTCGCTGGAAGATGGTCTCGGGCGCGCCCGTTGCGACACCTGAGAAGACACACATTGACGACTTAACCATCGCCACCAACCAAGCGCTCGAAGCCATGATTCGCCGGGCACCCCACAACTGGTTCTGGGTGCACAATCGCTGGAAGGTCCCGAATCCGGGCTTCCTCCTCAGCCGCTACCGCCGGGGCATCGCCCTGCCTGAAGGCACCGACCCCAAATCCCTCCAGCCTTTTGAGTTGCTCGTCCGCTCCCCCAACTGGCTGGGTGATGCATGCATGGCCTTCCCCGCCATCCGCGCCATGCGTGTCGGTCGCCCCGACCTCCGAATCACCATTTTTGGCCCGGAAAAGCTGCGGGGGCTCTGGGAGTCCATGCCGGAGATCGATGGCTACATCGGCAAGAGCGGCAAAGAGGCTCCCTGGCAAGTAGCCAAACTCATCAAAGCCACCGGCATCTCCTTCGACGCCGCCGTTCTTCTGACCAATTCCACTCGATCCACGTTGGAGTTTTGGCTCGCCGGAATCCCCCGCCTCGTCGGCTTCAAAGGCTCCCTCAGGTCGTTCTTTATCAATCAACGCATCCCCGATCCTCCCCCCGGACGCCCACCCGAACACCACGCGCTCCGGTACCTTCGCATTGCCAAGCGGATGGGGGCTCCATTGGACGACAGCCCGTTTTGGAAACCCGTCGGCACCGAGCCTTCCACCTCCGATGGTCGTTTGAGAATCGGCCTCTGCGCGGGAGCTGAGTACGGCCCGGCCAAACGCTGGCCGCTCGACCGCTTTGCCGCCGTGGCCGACGCTGTTTTGAAACAGCGTCCCGATGTCGACTGGCACCTTTTCGGTGCGCCTGGCGAGACCGCCATGGGCGAGGAGCTCGATGGCAAAATCTCCGGCCCGTCAACGAACCTTGTCGGCAAGACCTCCCTCACGGAACTCATCGCGCATCTCAAGCAGTGCCACCTCCTCCTCACCAACGACACCGGCACCATGCACCTCGCCGCCGCCCTCGGCGTGCCCACCGTTTCGATTTTTGGCTCCACCGAGCCCTCCCTCACCGGCCCGCTCGGCGATCACCACACCGTCCTCCGCCACCACGTCCCGTGCAGCCCCTGCTTCAAACGCGAGTGCCCTTTCGGCCACTACGACTGCATGACCGGCCTCTCCGTGGAAACCGTCACCGACGCCGTCTTGGCGAAACTCGCCGAGACAGAGGCGACCACTGTCTCGCCCGCCTAGAGCCGCCTCCGCCTCATCACCCACCCCGCTCCAGTCACGATGACCAGCAGCGCCCCCGACGGTTCTGGCACGGGAGTGACGGTGAAATTGAAGTCGTCGAAGTAGTTTTTGTACGCGAATCCGCCGTTGTTCAGCGCCCCGCCCTCGAGATCCCACTGCAGTTCCGTCAGGGATTGAGCGTCGATGCCGAGCGCCTGAGTGGCAAGGACCGAGGTCTCCGTTCCCAGACTTCCCCCCGCGTCGCTCCAGGCACGCGCCGTCAGGGCCACCGTATTGGCCGAGGTATCGATCTCCACACCCAGCTCCGACCAGCCCAATGTCCCAAGCGCAATCGCCGTGGTCGTCCATGCCGAATCCCCCGCCAGTTGAAACTGAAGAAAATTGTCCCCCGTGTAACCCACCTTCAAAAGCGTACTCCCCAGCGAGTCCATGAACGACAAGCCCAGCACGTTCGCTCCATCGGGGTCGTCCCAGTCCGAGGGACAAAGCCAAAAGCTCAGCTCGATCAAATGGCTGTCGGTCAGCGTCGGACTGATCCCGTCAAAATCCCGGCTATCCAAAGTATAGCGGTACGAAAGGTCCACGTCGCTGGCGAGCAAGTTCAGCACTTGGGAGCCGCTCCTCGAGCCTGGATACGCGTAAGCCTGGACGTAGTCCCGGTTGAAGGTATTGCCATTGTAAAGCGGTGCCGCCGCATCCTCATTGATCCGGCCGCCCGCCAGAGCCCGCCACAGTCCGGAGTCATCGGGAATGTCCACCGCCGTCCCTCCCGGACCGCCATTGCTGGTTCCATACTGGCCCGCGTTGTACCGCGTCAAATCCGCCCCGTGAGTGGCATCCCCCAGCGTGTTCGGAAACGCTCCCGGAGGCACCACCCCCGTAAACCCGTTTGCCGAGTTGTTGTTCAGGTAAAATCGTGCATCGCCCACGAATCCAGCGTCCAAAATGGAGCCATTCCCCGGCACTCGATAGCCATCGTTTTCCTCAAAACTGCCCAGGTATGCCCATGCCGTACCCGGCCCCAATAGGACCGCACACAACCCGGCGAGTGACCGCATGGTAGCGATCCTTTGCCAGTTTTTGGCTAATTTTACCATGATTAATCAAAATAACCATAATTAAGGTATTAATCAACAAATCTTAGTTTTTCAGGCTTTTATCGTTGTGGATCAGCGATTTATGGAATTTTCGATCTTAGAAAAGACGGCTTTTGGCACGGAACCGGGCTTCACCCTCTCCGCCAACGCTTTAGACCGCTCCCGATACCTCCGATCCTCTGCAAGGCGCTCCAATCGATTCGCCATTCGACCCACCGACAGCCACCACTCAGGCAAGCCCAATCCCGCCCCCAAGCTCTCCAGACGATGAGCGTTGTCCGGTTGATCGTGTGCCATGGCGACGACCAACTGGGGCACACCTGCCGCGAATCCCTGAGACAGGGTCCCGATCCCCCCGTGATGCACAAAAATAGAAGCCCTCGGCAGCAACTCGCTGAACGGCGCATACGCCACCGCGCAGATGGGCTCCGGTAGATTTGGAGGAACTTGCCCCAGCTCTCGTGTCACCAACACACCCCGCATTCCCAGACGCGTCAAAGCCATCACCGCGACCTCGAAGAATCTCCGCGCATGCACATTCGCACTGCCCGCAGTAACCACCACGGGAGGTGCCCCTTGGTCGAGAAAAAGCTTCAACGCGTCAGTAACCGGCAGTTCTCCCGCCAGATCCTCCAGCGGAAAATCTGTCTGTAGCAGCGGCGTCGGCCAGTCCGGCTGCGGAGCGGCGAACCACTCGGGGAAGAGCGCCAGCACGCCATCCGGTGAATTCCACCACTCCGCCATCACGCTCTTTGGCGGCGTCACCCCGTGCTTCCGGCACAGCTCCGCCACCATCCGACCACAAAACCAATCCACCGGATTCGTTGCGGCCAGAAATCGCTTCTTGAACCCCACCGGCAACTTCCGAAACAAGGTCATCCCCGGCATCAAGATCGGCGTCTCGTAGGCCGACAATATCGCCGCAGGCTGCAGGTGCACCGTCAGCATCGGGATCCCATGTTTTTCACGCACCAGCCGCCCGCCCAGCGCCGTCAGTGGGGCCAGAATCAGATCCGGCCGCCTCCCCTCCCCGATCAGCTGCTCCACCGACGTGACAAACGGATCGATGGCACGGCACGCGGCTTCCAGAACCAGCTTGGTTCCAATCAACGGCTTCCAGATCCGGGGGTCATCGATCAGCGCCTCAAAGTCTTCATGCGTCGGCAAGGCCCGAAACTCGATCCCCGTCTTCGACACCGACTCCTCAAACAGCCCGGTCGTGATCAGAACCACATCGTGCCCCCGCGCCTTCAACTGACGTCCCAACCACACGAAGGGAAACACATCCCCCGCACTTCCAAAAGGTAGCAACGCAATTCGAGCCATGGAAAGAAAACGCTCAGGCCAATCGCTTCGGAACAAAACGCCCCGGCAGCGGGATGTGAATCAGCATCAATACAACTGCAGCGGCAAAAAACACCAGACAGTCCGACTGGGGACGCCCCGTGAACGCCAGCACCAAACCAAAAATCGCCACCGACTCTGCCAGGGCAAAGCAGACGATGTTTCCCGTCATGAACCGCACACGCCCCGCCTCCGTTTCCACCGAGAGCTTCCCGCTCGAAAAGCCTCCCAAAAGCACCGACCGCAAGAAAAGTGAGGCACCACTTGCCGCAGCAGCCAGCCAGGCGAACAACTGCGCCAAAGCCGCATCCGGCTTGGCCGCAGACGGTTCTCCCCCATCCAAGCCCACCGATGCGATCACCGCATACATGAACACCGCCATCAGCAACCCCGCCCAGATGATCATGACAACAAGTTGTGGTGACCGATTTTCCATCCCTGATCCTCTGGCCACGCCTCCACTCTAGCAAGTTGGATTCCTTCCCGACTCGCCGCTGGTCACTCAGAGAACGAGATGTAGGCGACTGTACCGAAAGCACAGGCCGCGCCGATCAAGCAAGCCCCCGCGCCCAAAGCATCGAACTTTGAGAGCGCCAGCACGGCTCCGATCAGCCCTACGAGTCCCGTAACCTGACATCCAATGATTGCCAGCCCCGGTGTGGCACCCACTTTTTTAACATTTTTATTGGACTCGCTCATGATGGTCTGTGCCGGGGTTGATTTTGGGGAAATCGGCGACTCCACATCGTAACCAACGATAATGCGAATGCCGATCCTTTTTATCGCCAACTTTGTACGCGCCCCTTTCCGTCGCTGAAATCTCGATCATAAAGTCCAGGCAAAACCAGTCACCCAATCCGCCGTGCGTGCGAGTACACATTCATCGTCTCTCCGCGCAGGAATCCGATCAGCGTCTGCCCCGCCTCCTCAGCAAATTGAACGGCCAAGCTGGTCGGTGCTGAAATGGCAGCCACCATACTGATCCCAGCCGCGAGGGCCTTTTGCATGATCTCGAAAGAGACGCGTCCGCTGACCATCAGAATATGCTGATCTAGGGGAAACTCGTCCCGCATCAGCGCATGACCGATCACCTTGTCGAACGCGTTGTGACGGCCCACGTCTTCCCGCAGAACGATCAACGTTCCCTCCTTGGTGAACAATCCGCTGGCGTGAAGCCCTCCGGTTTCTTCAAACGTCTTCTGCGCTTCCCGCAGCTTCCCCGGCAGACTGGCAATGACCTCCGGGCTCACCGTCCAATCGGCATGAATCGGCTCAAAGGACTGAAACACGGAGTCAATCGTCGCCTTCCCACAAACGCCGCAGCTGGAGCCACTGAAGACGTGCCGGGTCAGCGAGTCCCAGTTCACCACGACGCCACCCAGCAGAACATCAACAACGTTTCCATACACATTACCCGTGCTCGGGCACTGGGAGATCTCCAACAAATCCCGCGACCTTTGAATCACGCCCTCGGTCGCGAGAAATCCGGCCACAAGCTCTTCGTCGTGCCCGGGCGTCCGCATCACCACTGCGATGGAGCGACCTTCAACACGAATCTCCAAAGGCTCTTCGGTGGCCACGACGTCGTCGAAGGGGACGGCCTCGCATCCGAGTTGGAGTTTCAGCGGTCGTACTGCCGCCGCTTCGCTGTGGCGGACCTCAGGGAGTCCAGATGCCTTGGACGAAGTGGCATCTCCTCTGGCCTGCGAGCCGGGGTCACAGACCTCAGGTAAAGCCTCGCCCTCCAGATCGCGACCGGTCTCACTCATACTGGCAATTCCATCAAATCCGGGCTCATCACCCCTGGCGGCACATGACGCGGCTCAGCGATCAGGCGAACCAGCTTTTCAAAGACCTCACGTCCTTTCACGATCTCGATCTCCACCCGCAGGAAGTAAAAGGGGATGTCGGCCTCCTTGAGCTCGGGGAACCGAACGAAGTCCTTCTCCGTCGTCACCATGCAGTGCAGGTCCCGGCGGATGCAACGCTCCACAAACTGATGGATGTCCTTGCCCGTAAACCGGTGGTGATCGGTGAATCGTGAGGTCACCTCCACTTTGGCGCCGAGTTTGCGGAGACCGTTCTCAAAACTCTCTGGCACTGCAATTCCCGAAAGGGCTCCGACGAACTGACCACGCAGGGTCTCAAGCGGCAGACGCTCCCGCGAATGGATGTTCTCCAGATGCAACGGCCGATGTCGACACTCCACGATCTCCGCCACACGGTTGTATTTCCGAATCCTCTCAATCAACTCGGCACTGTCCCCATCCGACTTCGTGATGAAGATGTAGCTCGCCCGTTTCAGATTGGCAGGCGGTTCCCGCAAGGTACCCCGCGGGAGCATGAAGCCCGTTCCGAAGGGAGCCGTCCGATCCACCAGCACAATGTCGTGCCGGTGCTTCAGCTTCAGGTATTGAAGTCCGTCATCCAGGACCAGCACGTCCGCGCCGAACTTCTCGATGGCCGTTGCTCCAGCCTTCACTCGATTCTTGTCCACCACCACC